>NZ_JAVDTG010000009.1:0-244856 GCF_031455715.1 Flavobacterium sp. 2755 | reverse complement strand
CAAGAAACATCTGTTTTCGATGCTGTTACAGAAAGGGCAGAAGGTTCAGTGATTGTTACTGTTTGTGTTGTAAAACATCCGTTAGCATCTGTAATCGTTGCTGTATAAGTTCCCGGACTTAATCCAGAAGCAGTAGCAGCTGTTCCTCCAGAAGGTGACCAAGAATAAGTATATGGTGCTGTACCTCCAGATGGAATTACGGTAACAGTTCCGTTGTTTAATCCATTACAAGTAACATCTGTTTGAGATGCTGTTGCAGCAAGAATAGCAGGTTCTGTAATAGTAACAGATGCAGTTATTTGACATAAGTTTGCATCTTGTACCGTTACTGTATAGGTTCCTGCAACAAGGCCAGAAGCAGTTGCAGCATTTCCTCCAGTAGGAGACCAAGTGTATGTATAGGCACCAGTTCCTCCAGTTACATTTACTGTAGCAGTTCCATTAGTTCCTCCGTTGCATGAAACATCTGTTTGTGATGTTGTTGCTGCAAGAATAGCTGGTTCAGTAATAGTAAAACTTTGTGTTTTGGTACATAAATTAGCATCTTGTACAGTTACTGTATATGTTCCGGCAGAAAGACCATTTGCTGTTGCATTATTTCCTCCAGTTGGAGCCCAAGAGTATGTATAAGCTCCGGTTCCTCCTGTAACAACAACAGTTGCAGATCCGTTTGCTCCTCCATTACAAGAAGTATTTATTTGCGGACTTGGAGTTACTATAAGTTCAGTTGGTTCTGTAATAGTAAAGTTTTTTACAATAGAACATCCGTTAGCAGATGTAATCGTTACAGAATAATTACCAGCTGTAAGATTAGTTGCTGTATCAGCATTTCCACCAGAAGGTGACCATACATAAGTAAAAGGTCCAGGTGCTCCGCTTGGAACTACAGCTGCAGATCCTGTATTAGCCCCAAAGCATAATACATCCGTCTGAGAAGTAGTGGCAACTAAAGTATTTGTTGTAGTAATTGTAAAGTTTCTTGTTATTGTACAACCATTAGCATCAGTAACAACAACACTATTAGCTCCGGCAGTTAATCCGGTTGCTATTGCAGTTGTATCACCAGATGGTGACCATAAATAAGAATATGGACTTGTACCACCGCTAACACTTACCGCAGCCTGACCACCAGTTGAACAGGTTGCACTTATTTGACTTTGTGTAGCAAATAAGGCGCTTGGCTGTGTGATTGTAAAACTTTGTGTTATTGAACAGCCATTAGAGTCTGTTACTAAAACACTATAGTTTCCTATTGCTAGTCCAGTTGCTGTTGCAGCAGTTCCTCCAGAAGGAGACCATAAATAAGTATATGGTGCTGTACCTCCAGATACAATTACTGAAGCCGTTCCCGTTGCACCACCATTACACAGAACATCAGTTTGTGATGGTGTTAACGATAAAATTGCAGGTTCTGTAATTGTAAAACTTCGTGTAGTTTGACATGCATTAGCATCTGTAACAGTAACTGTGTAAGTTCCTTGTGCTAAACCAGATGCAGTTGCAGCATTTCCTCCAGTAGGAGACCATGAGTAAGTGTAAGCTCCGGTTCCACCAGTTACATTTACAGTTGCAGTACCATTTGTACCACCGTTACAAGAAACATTAGTTTGAGAACCAAAACTTGCTACAAGAGCAGCCGGTTCTGTGATAGTAAATATTTGTGTAGCTTGACATCCATTTGCATCGGTGATTGTAGCAGTATATGTTCCTGCCGATAGCCCATTTGCACTAGCCGTATTTCCTCCAGTTGGAGCCCAAGAATAAGAATATCCAGGAGTTCCTCCGCTTACAGAAACTGTAGCAGTTCCATTTGCACTTCCATTGCATGAAACATCTGTTTGTCCAATAGCAGTAGCTGTAAGTGCAGCAGCAGGTTCAGTAAGTGTAAAAATTTGAGTTTTCTGACATAAGTTACTATCAGTAACTGTAACCGTATATGTACCAGCTGTTAGTCCAGTTGCAGTTGCAGCAGTTCCTCCAGATGGAGACCAAGAATAGGTATATCCTCCAGTTCCTCCCGTTGCGCTTATGCTTGCAGATCCAGTGTTATCACCAAAGCAAGCTATGTTAGTTTGTGCTACTGGTGATGCTACTAAAGCAGCAGGTTCTGTAATAGTAAAACTTTGTGTTATCTGACAGCTATTAGCATCAGTAACTGTAACAGTATATGTTCCCGCAGTAAGTCCAGTTGCAGTTGCAGCAGTTCCTCCAGAAGGAGACCAAGAATAAGTATAAGCACTAGTTCCTCCTGAAACGGCTACACTAGCAGATCCAGTTGCAGCTCCGTTACATAAAACATCAGTTTGTGATGGTACAACCGCAAGAGCAGCTGGTTCTGAAATAATAAAACTTTGTGTAGTTTGACAGTTATTAGCGTCGGTTACAGTAACTGTATAGGTTCCTGCAGCCAGACTAGAAGCAGTAGCAGCAGTCCCTCCAGAAGGAGACCATGAATAAGTATAACCAGGAGTTCCTCCAGTTACTACTACTGTTGCTGTTCCATTTGTTCCAGAGTTACAGCTTACATCATTTATAGTTCCCTGAGAAGCCACTAATACGGGTGGTTCTGTTATAGTAAAGTTTAATATTTTTTCGCATAGAATAGCATCTTTTATACTAACAGTATAATTTCCTGGTGCTAAATTACTAATAGAAGAAGATGTAGCAGCATTTGACCAAAGATAAGTATAAGATCCAATACCTCCAGATGGTACAACAGATAATGATCCATTTGCATCTCCATTACAAGTAACATCCACTTGTGTTGAAGTAGCTGTTATATCAGATACTTGTAATGTTACCGCATTTGTAACCGCAGCTGGAGTACAATTTCCGGTTGCTATTAAACGATATTGATAATTATTTAATGAAGCAGTTGCGCCTGTTATAGTAAGCGTTGCTGTAGTCTCTCCAGAGTAAGGAGCACCACTTGTAACATTACTAAATCCAGATCCTGTGTTTACCTGCCATTGATACCCTGTAGCATCAGAAACTCCGGCACTAAATGTTGTGTTAGATCCTGAACAAATAGCACTATCAGTTGGCTGTGCTGTGATAGATGGAGCAGTATTGACAGTTAAAGAAGCACTGTTTGAAGTTGCATCAGGTGTACATAAACCTGAGGCAACGACTCTGTAAACGTATCCATTTAATCCTGCAGTTGCACCAGTGATAGTCAATGTTGCAGTAGTTGTACCAGAATATGGCGCAGCAGCTGGAACATTAGCAAAACCAGAACCCTGATCTACCTGCCATTGATAACCTGTAGCATTTGAAGCTGTAGCAGAGAAAGTAGTATTAGCCCCTGAACAAATTATACTTGCAGATGGCTGCGCAGTGATTGTCGGAGCTTGATTTACCGTTAAAGATGCACTATTTGAAGTTGCAGCAGGAGTACAAGAACCAGTTGCGACAACTCTATATATATATCCATTTAATCCAGCAGTTGCTCCAGTTATTGTTAATGTTGCAGTATTTGCACCAGAATAAACTCCACTGTTAGTTATACTAGAAAAACCGGAACCATCATCGACCTGCCATTGATATCCAGTTGCATTTGCAGCAGTAGCTGAGAAAGTTGTATTAGCACCAGCACAAATTGTACTTGCAGATGGCTGAGCAGTAATAGCCGGAGCCATGTTAACAGTCAATGCTGCACTATTTGAAGTTGCAGCAGGTGTACAAGAACCAGTTGCTATAACTCTATATAAATATCCGCTTAATCCGGCAGTTGCACCAGTGATAGTTAATGTTGCACTAGTTGTACCAGAATATGGTGCACTAGCTGGAACATTACCAAAACCAGAACCCTGATCTACCTGCCATTGGTACCCTGTAGCACTTGAAGCTGTTGCAGAGAAAGTAGTATTAGCCCCTGCGCAAATTGTACTTGCAGATGGCTGAGCAGTAATCGCCGGAGCCGTATTAATAGTCAACGCTGCGTTATTTGAAGTCGCAGATGGACATGTTCCTGAAGCTACAACCCTGTAGATATATCCATTTAATGCTGCAGTTGCGCCAGTTATAGTTAATGTTGCAGTAGTTGTACCAGAATATGGTGCAGAAGCTGGAACATTACCAAAACCAGCACCCTGATCTACTTGCCATTGATATCCTGTAACATTTGAAGCTGTTGCAGAAAAAGTTGTATTAGCACCAGCACAAATTATACTTGCAGATGGCTGAGCTGTAAAAGCTATAGTATTCATACTTCCGGTAACAGCTACATTTTTTGTTGCTATACCAGTAGAAGAAACAGTAATGTTTCCAGATGGTGTTCCTGTAGCTGATGCCGCTAAACGAGCATATATGGTTTTAGTTGTTACAACACCGCCTACGTTAGGAAAAGAAATATTGTTAGTGTAAATACCAGCTACTGATGTAGAAATTTCAAAACCAGTAGGGGCTAATACATCCAAAGATGAGGTTAAACCACCACCACTTATTGTAAAACTTTGTGCTGTTGAAGCACCACCACAGCTTGAAAACGCACTCAATGATGTTGTTGATACAATAGAACCCGCAGGTTCAGTAATAGTTACAGTTTGAGTTTTATTACATCCTCCAAGGCCATTAGGAGTACTATCAGTAATCGTTACGGTATAAGTCCCCGCAGAAAGACCAGAAGCAGTAGCTGCTGTTCCTCCAGATGGAGACCATGAATAAAAATAAGGAGTAGTTCCGCCCGTAACACTAATTGTAGCCGAACCATTATTAGCACCGTATGTACTCGCATTACTTTGTGATGAAATTGAACTGCCAAGTGCCGTTGGAACGGTTAATGTTGCAGTAGAAGAATTTACAGAAGAAGCCCCTCCAGCCACACATCGATAATCATAAGCAGTCATTCCAGATGTAGCACCTGTTATAGTTAGTGTAGAGGTACTGCTTGTACCTATAGAAGTTACGATTGAGTAAACACCACCATTCGAAACGTTAACAAAACCACTTCCGTCATCTACCTGCCATTGTAAGCTAGTAGCATTAGTTGCGGCAACTGAAAATGAAGTATTAGCAGCAGGGCAAATAGTTTTGCTGGTTGGCTGCAAAGTAAATACCGGTGGAGTTGTAGAAATATTTGGAGTCTGATAATTGGCTGCAGTTATAGGAAAATTAGTAGGACTGGTTGTATTTGTATCTATATCCCAGTTTGCCGGATTATTGATAAGGCTTAATAAAGTAGTAACATTCCCTGTTAAAGTACCAGTACTTTTATATTTGGCATTCGGATATTCCTGAGTTGATGGTGGAGGAAATAAAGAAATACAAGTTGAACCATTAACTAATCCTGATGGTAATGCACTTGAATTTCCGCCAGTTGTACCAGCCAGATTCCATTTTGTTGTTGGGTCATAATCACCTGAATTATAATCACCATTAATACCCGCAATAAAAGTCGGAGCATTTGGTGAAACAGGTTGGGCACCGGCTGATGACTGATAAGCTAAAATCTGATCACCACCACTAAGATTAAATCCTGAAAAACCAGGAGCAAAACCAATACCAGTCGTACCCGTTACTGTAAAAGTGTCTGCAGATGTTTCCATTACCGAAACAATAGTTCCTACTGTAGTCAAAGAAGGTACTGTCCATTGAAGATGTGCTTCTGCACTTCCAACATTCCACGTTGTACCATTCCATCCACGTTCACTAAAATAAATAACTGTTCCGGCTGGTATATCTTTTAAAACAATAAAAGAAAAACCATCCAGAGGACTGGTATTATAACCAATAAAGGCTATATCTCCCGGGCCCAGTTGGGCATTTGCTTTTTGCTGTACCAAAAAGGTGCACAAGAGCATAATAAATAAGAGTAATTTTTTTTTCATAACATACGTTTTAGTTAATGACATAAATAAGCATTCTGCCAACCGCCTTGTTGATCAGGCTTTGTAAATGAAGTAAAAGCCTTAATAAAATTTCCGTCATTTATCAATGTCTCAATTTTCCTAAAGCTTATATTATTAAGGGAATCTAAATTTAATTCGTAGATATAATGATTAAATATTGTTCTGTTTGTTTCCTTGTCAAAGCAAATAGTCCCTCTGGGGCCCACAATATTTAATTTGTTTATCTCTTCAATTAAAGAATTCAAACTAAAGTCTTTTGCATTTAGAAGAACGTTCTTTAATATCAGTCCGTTTTCATATCCTAAAATTGAAAATACTGATGGACTTTCTGAATAAGTATTTAGATATTCGGAGGTGAAATCTAATGTTTCAGTATCATTTTGCATCCATGAACTTACTACATAAAGATTGTGTGGATTGGTTTTGTAGTTTTCTAGTATTTTATCATTGATAAAAAAAGGAGTTACATAAAAAGGATATTTTTGCGTAATCTTATTTTGGCTTACAAAACCAGCATTTTCTTCGGCATATATACCGCTGTAAAATGCAAAAACGGCATCAGGTTCCTGATTATTGATAGTCTGATCCATATATATGGCTTCATCTTCTCTTGGCACAAAAGGAGTAATGTAATGTCCTGAAAAATTACTATCTTCCTTAAATGCATATTCAATCGCGCTCAGCATACCGTAACCAGAGTCATAGAATGAAGTCGAAGTGGCAATTTTTTTATACTTTTTGCTTGTTGTTAGATAATTTCCTAAATGATAGCAGGATTCAGTTAATCCAAATGAATTAATGTAAACCCCTTTTGGAGTTACAGTTTCATAAGGTAATGTTGCTCCCAAATCTGCTGCTATTAATAAAATATCGTTGTTTGAAGCATATTTATAAACTTCGTCTACATTATAATGGCCAAAAAAACCTATAATAATAGATACATCTTCCTGAAAATTTAATTTCTGAATTTTCTCAATTATTATTTTATCGTCTGCAGCAATACCTATACTTTCGACAAAAAATTTTGTTTTGAGATTGTTAAGTTTTAAACCTCGCATAAAATCTTTATCCAGGCCAGGATACTGTTGTGACTTTGGAATTAAAATCCCTATTTTGATGTCGTTATCCATAAAATTAGATTAAAAAAAACAGAGGCAGGAATACCTCTGTTTTTATAATTTGATATTAGTTACGAGAAGGGAAAATTCCTTCCATAGCAATACAAAGATTAATACCCAAATATGGATCTCTAATGCTAAATGCCTGAGAACCTCCTACTATAGATGTAGAACCAGATATACTTGCAGTTATACCTCCAATTTTGGTTGTATTTGCAGTTGGCTCACTATAAATAGCTGGTGTAGCTCCGGCAGCTGCCAGGAAGTTGTTACCGCCGTCAGTTTCATTAGAATTTGTACCACCAGTAAAAGCATTTGCAGTGTAAGCTAAATTTACCTGACCAGCTAAAGTTCCAGGAATAAGCTGGTGATTGTGCTGTGGCATATTGTTTATTGTTAGTGTAGTAGTTTCAGTTCCACCAACTTGCCCATAAGTAATAGGGGTTAAGCCAGGTCCGTTACCAACACCAACCATGCTGCGGCCTCTTAAATCTGGCAAAGCAAAAGTAGTTTGTCCATTTCCTCCGTAAGTAGTACCAAGTAATGAAAAAAGGGCAGTGTTTTGAGCTATTGATATTAATTGGCCGCTGCAAGTTTGCCAGCCTCTAGGATTAAAAGTAAATCCAAAAGCCAAAATTGCTCCTAAGAAAGGTTCATTCATAATCTTTTAATTTAATAGTTAGTATTAGTTTTTTTGATTTATTAATAATTTGCCAGATTTGGTAAAAAAATACTCTGACATTTTTTTTATTACAATGCTAAGTTACTTGAATGCAACTATTTTTAAAACAGGTGTTTATACCTGATTTTTTAAGTAGAAAGCATTTTGGTAAAAAATAGTTCCTACATTTTTAAATTAAATCATTTAAATATTTAAAGGCTTAATTCAGGATTAAAATTAAATTTCAAATAGGTCAACAAGGAAAAATATGTCATAGAACAGGTTTTTCTTGTCATGAAATTGCTTTTTAATAAAGGCGTGTAAGGTTTATTTTATAAGGCTTTTTTGTATAAATAGAGTTAAAAACACAAACGATTTAATTTGTAATTTTTAGATTGTAAGTTTCTTCTTTAAGAATGAATATAATAAAGATAAATAAAAGCTTACAAATAAAAATTAAATATTTATCAGATTTTTTTTGGATAAATAAAAAATATTATTGTATAATATACTGATTCAGAGTAGAAATAAAATAAAACTGTCAGGAACTATATCTTCGTTACCTTATTTATTAAGGTTTTCGAAAAAAGTTCCTGACAGTTTATTTAAAGAATATCCTTAGATGGATATTGATGCGGATTATAATTTTGAAGAATAACTTCAAAATATGTTTTTTTAATTTTTAAACTTCACAAGACGAATGTTCGTCAATTATAGTTTTAACACTGCGAATGAAAATTTCAGTGTTTTTAGCTTCTTCCTTAATATAGATATCATAATTGGTTAAATTAAACTGTTCCAGCATATCTTTTTTAAGATACTTTATCATCGATTCAATGCTTCTTGTGTCAGTATTGTTTTGCCTTTTCAGTTCACGCTGTTTACTTTCAAGGTATGACAAAGTCTTTTTTAGTCTCTGAATGCTCAATTTATCCACGTTTCAATCTTTTAAAATTAATAGAAAATAATGATCAACTAAATATTTAATCCTTCGTACTTACGATTAAATCGATAATTTAGTTTTAATGATTTTCTAAAATTTTAGAATATTTTTCGTTGAAATGATTTAATGTTTTGAATATCTTATTATTATGAAAAATGAAATGCAATTATTTTTTTGTAGAATTTCTAATATTATAAGAAATGTTCTAAACTTTTTCTTCTCTATTTTTAATATGATTTCGATGAGAAATTCCCCATTTAATCATTTCTAAAATTATAGGTCCAAAAGATTGGCAATATGTAGTTGATTCGTAAAGGATGGAAACTTTTGCATCACGATCTTCAGTTCTTTTTACCAGATTATTCAGTTCCATATCTTTTAATTCCTTCGATAACATTCGCGAAGTAATCCCCGGGATACTTTCTTTAATTTCCTTAAATCTATGATTTCCATTGCAGATAGAATTTATAATAGGCAGCTTCCATTTTCCACCTAAAACATATATAGTATCCTGAAGCGCCTGAACTTCTTCTTTTTGATTTCTCTCCATATTTTTTAAACCATATAAGTTATATAAGAAATTTTAAGTTTTTGGGTTTGTATAAATCTCACAAGATCATTTTAATCCTTTAATCTGTGGCATTAAAAAACTTAATGTCTTAGTGCCTTCGCGGCATAGCATAACAAAAGTATAAAATAAATCATAAAATTGAATAAATGTTTTTATTTATGTATTTAACTACGTAGTTTTGTAATGTAAAAAATAAAATATCATGGAGCCAAAAATTAAACTTATAGAAAACCAATATTCAAATGTTATTGTCGATTTAATATTAAACATTCAGCAAAAAGAATTTAACGTTCCCATTACTATCGATGACCAGCCCGATCTTCTTACTATTAATGATTTTTATTATGCCAGCGGAGGAGGATTTTGGGGAGCTTTTATAAATGAAGAACTAGTTGGAACGATCGCTTTGGTAAAGTTTGCCGATAATGCCGCAGCAATAAGAAAGATGTTTGTAAAGAAAGAATATCGCGGAAAAGAATTTTCAATCGCCCAAAAATTATTAGAGACTTTAATAGCATATTGCAAAGAAAACGGAATCGATGATTTATATTTGGGAACAGTTTCAATTTTAGAAGCTGCATTACGTTTTTATGAAAAGAATGATTTTGTGCGAATTCAGAAAGAGGAACTTCCAAAAGCATTTCCTTTAATGGCACCAGACAATGTATTCTGTCATTTAACTTTAAAGAAATAAAGATGAACATTATAGACGAATCAGGAATATTGGCCCTTTCTACACGATTGCAGCGACTGAGCGAACAATTGCGAAAAGACGGCGCCTTGTTTTACAAGTCATACGGAATTGATTTCGAACCTAAATGGTTTCCCGTAATTTATACTTTATATCATAAAGAAGTTTTAAGCGTAGTAGAAATTGCCAACGAAATAGGTTACACGCATCCATCAACCATAAGCTTATTAAAGGAACTGGAAAAACAAAAACTGATTCGTTCAAAAAAAGATAAAATCGACGAACGAAAAAGACTTCTTCAGCTTACTGCAAAAGGGCAGGAATTAATTGAGCAGATGAAACCTGTTTGGGACGTTATGAAAAAGGCTTTAAGCGAAATTGCAGACAATCAAAATAATCTGCTGCAGGCTATTAATGAAGCTGAGAATAAAATAGTACATCAGAGTTTTTTACAGCGGGCTTTGCAATTGAAAAGTGAAGGGGAGAAGTAATCAATCATTCCAAATACCACAATCATTGAAAAAAATACCTATATACAATCAAAGTCCCGAAGCTGTTGGCGGTATTTTTATCGCCTATCATTCTGCTGATGATTTGGCTAATTTTGATAATAAGTTAGAGGCGCATCGAGATGATTTTTATATATTTTTTGTACTAACTAAAGGGCAGGCGACACTTCAATGTGATATGATCGATATTGAAATAAAAGCAACCAATGTATTGATGATTAAACCACTTCAAATTCATCACGGACAAGATGGTACTATTGATGCGGCTGGATATTATATTGGTGTAGCACCATTTTTAATACCTAATAATTGTATAGAGATTTTTCAAAATTTAAAAATTTCAGAACAGCTCAATACAATTGATCCAATATATAAGGAAGAACTTTTAGAAACCATTTATTTATTACATCGCAGTTTTAAAAGTTTAAACCCAAATAAAACCCAAATTATTAATGGTCTTTTTAATGCCTTGATTTACAATTTAGCCAATATCTATTCAGACTCAAAAAGCCAAATTAAGGAACTTAAAAATCAATCAGGAATAATTTATAACAATTTCAAAAAGTTGATTTCAGATCGTACTTTTCTGGAAAGCCCATCCTATTTTGCAAAGAAATTAAATATCACAACTTCACATTTAAATGATTGTGTCAATGCTTCTTCAGGAAAATCAGTTACGTATTGGCTTCAAAATGCTATGATTATCGAAGCACAGAGATTACTTTATTATACCGAAAACGAAGTAAAAGAAATTGCCTTTACACTTGGTTTTGAAGATCATACTTATTTTTCAAGATTATTTAAAAAAATCACTAAAGAAACACCACTTTCGTTTCGTAGAAAATTCCGTGAATAGTCCAATCATTGCCATTTATTATTCAATGTCTTTTTAGGTCATTATTTTCAATTTTGAATTGAATTTTAAAACCTAAGAATTATGAGCTCAATGCCCAAAATTATTGGTGATTTTATGGAAATGGCGTTTGCAAACAAAATCTGCAAAGTAAACGTTGCGACTATAGAAACACCAAGTCCCAATATAAAAATAATCAATTTTAAAGGTACTTTTCCGCATGTTAAATTTCAGATCGGACAAGCAATTGTAATTCGGATTGATGATACCAATTACCGAAATTATACTCCAAGCAAATGGAACAGCGAAACCGGAACATTTGAAGTTATTTTTCATATTCACCACAACGGACCCGGAAGCGCATTTATAAATAATTTAAAACCAAATGATCAAATTACCGTTGGTCTGCCAAGAGGTTTTAAGATTTTTAATAAAGAAGCACAATACCATTTCTTTTTTGGAGACGAAACCTGTATTAGTGTTTTTAAAAGTATGAAAGATGAAATTAACCGCAGTGAAAACAATTATTTAGGTATTTTAGAACTAGATGAAATTTCGGTTGAAATTCCTAAAAAGCTAGGACTAGTTGTAGATGTTGTTCCAAAATCTGTCAATAAAGCCGAATCAGCTATAAAATCACTTCAAAATTTAGATACTGAAATCTGGGAATTATGGAAAAAAGGTTATTTCTATTTAATGGGAAATGCCAAATCTATTCAGGCATTTAGAAAAGCGTTGAGAGAAAAAGGCGTTTCAAATAAAAACATTCATACGCAGCCCTATTGGGCAGAAGGAAAAGTGGGACTTTGATTCTTCTAAAAAAAACATAAATGAAAAAGCGATCTTATGAGGATCGCTTTTTTGGTTAAAATATTAAGTGGAACATCAAACGATGTTTTAAAAATGATAAACTCAATATGCTCCAAAAACAAATACCATTTGAATTTACGCCCATTCTCTAACACCATTTTATATATGTACGATAAAGTGTATGTTTTTGGTTTTGAAATATAGGTATTTTTGTAAAACTTTAACACAAGTACACACAATCTTGTCATTCCGAGGAACGAGGAATCGCACAAGAATCTCGAAACAGTTTGTCGCCAATCTTTATGGAATTATAAGTGCGATTCCTCGTTCCTCGGAATGACAAACTTGAGAAAAATTATCAAAAGTGAAAAAGAAAAACATCAACAAAAAAGAAAAAAAACTTAGTACCTTAGCATCTCAGCACCTTAGAACCTTACAACAATGACCATTCAGCAATTAAAATATATAGTAGCTTTAGACGACGAACGTCATTTTGCAAGAGCAGCCGAAGTCTGTATGGTAACGCAGCCCGGATTGACGATTCAGTTAAAGAACCTCGAGGAAGAAATCGGAATTAAGATTTTCGACCGAAATAAAGTGCCTTTAACACCAACAATCCTCGGAACAGAAATAATCAACAAAGCCAGAAAAATTCTCCGTGAAGCCGATGAAATTCGTGATTTTGTCGTGAATGAAAAAAATCTTTTAGAAGGAGAATTAAGACTCGGAATCATTTCAACTTTATCGCCTTATCTCATTCCGTTGTTTATAAATGCCATGAAAGAAGCGGCTCCAAAAGTACATTTCATCATTAAAGAAGGTTACACGGGACATTTAATGAGGGATTTAGAAATAGGTGCGATTGATGTAGCTATCATGGCAACGCCAACAGGAAATCCCAATTTAATTGAACATGTTATTTTTAAAGAACCTTTTGTAGCCTATTTAAATGAATCACATCCAATGGCGAAAGAAGATTTTTACGAACTTCAGCCCGGAGACAAAACCGAACTATTGCTGCTTCACCATGAATATTGCTACAATGCACAGCTTTTGGATATCTGCGGATTAAAATCATCAGATAAAATTAAAGAACAGTTTACCTATGATATCAATTCAATAGAAACCTTAAAAAACCTCGTTCGCGCACATTTAGGATTTGCGATTATTCCGCAGCTTTCCATTTTAAACGAAGCGCAATCGCAGCTTTTTAAACCTTTTAAAGAACCTATTCCGGTAAGGGAAATCAGTTTAGTAGTTTCAGATTCTTTTTCGAAGAAATTATTATTAGAAAAAATGAACGAAGCCGTTTGGAACTGCCTTCCTGATGCACTCAAAAAAGATTTTGCATACAAAAAAATCCGCTGGAACGATTCACCGTATTTTGTAAAAGCGATTAGTAAAGTTTCTTAAAAGTAAATGCTTGTTACAATTAGTCCTCAGTTTTTAACACATAGGAACATAGTTTTTCTTTGTACATAAAGGCGTTTCACTTGTTTTAACACACATAGCTATGTGCATTTATAAGTGAAACGCCTTTTTTAAAGTATGATAAGCTATGTTTCTATGTGTTTAAACATCAGCTCAAAGTAAATTAATTATTACTTTTTCGAAGCTGCAATAATCACATCAGCAACTTTAGCCGGCTGAGAAATAAAAACCACATGGCTTCCTTTTATTTCAGTGATTTTTGTGTTAGAACGTTTGTACATGGCACGTTCGATATCAGGATTGATACTTTTATCTTCAGTTGCTACAATTCCGTAAGATGGTTTAGTTCTCCATGCCGCTTTAGTAATAGGAGTTCCAAAACCCTGAGCGTGAAATGCACCTTGCGAAGCAAACATAAAATCAGCATCTTCTTTACTTAAATCACCTGCAAAACCAGCGTGAAATTTAGCTTTATCATAATAAGCAATTCCTTTATCATCTGGAGGCAATACACCATTTTCTGGAGCAGGAGGCGCAGTTTGTAACCATTGTATAGAATTTTCTCCGTTATCAGGCTGTAAAGCGGCAACATAAACTAAAGCCGCAACTTTTGGGTGATTTCCGGCTTCTGTAATTACAGTTCCACCCCAAGAATGTCCAACTAAAATTGTTGGCCCGTCTTGTTTGTCAAGAGCTAAATTTGTTGCTTTAACATCATCTTCTAAAGAGCTTAACGGATTTTGAACAATAGTTACATTATATCCTTTTTTGGTTAAAATTTGGTACAAACCTTTCCATCCAGAACCGTCTGCGAAAGCACCGTGTACTAATACTACATTTTTAATTTGTGGAGCAGCTTGTGCGTTTACATTTGCTGATGTAAATACTAAACTAAAGATTATCGCTGCGAATGCTAAAAAGCTTTTAATTGTTTTCATTTTATTTAAATTTTAAAGTGTTGATTTTAATTGTTGTGTTGTTTTTATTTTATTCTTTTTGAAATTCCCACAATCTTTGTCATTCTGAGGAACGAAGAATCTTCGTTAGTAACTCCGTCTAGTAAGTCGCCAATCTTTGTAGAGCAGCTTGCGAAGATTCCTCCTCCGTCGGAATGACAAGATTGTGTTGAAATTTTATTATCTAGAAATTAGTTCAACGTTACCGCCAAAGTAATTTCAGTGTTTAATAATTTCGAAATTGGACAAATTTCTTTTGCTTTTTGAGCTGCTTGTTGAAAATCTTCTGCTGAGATTCCAGGAACTTTTCCAGTTAATTCTAATTGAATTAAAGTAATTGTACCGTCTTCAAAAGTTACTTTAGCAGTTGTATCTAAATCTTCCGGAACAAAACCAGCTTCAGATAATAAAAAGCTTAACTGCATGGTAAAACATCCTGAATGTGCTGCTGCGATTAATTCTTCCGGGTTAGTTCCAACACCTTGTTCGAAACGAGTTTTAAAAGATAATTGTGCATTATCTAAAGTTGTACTTTGAGTACTAATAGTACCTTTTCCTTCCATTCCTGTACCTTTCCAGTTTGCGTTTGCTCTTCTTGTAAATTTCATGATTTCTATTTTTTAAAGTTATTTTTTAAGATGATCAAATCATTTGTTTGATTTTGATGAGACAAATTTATGGCGATGATGTTTATTGATCAAATTAATAATTTTTAGTACTTATAAAAATAATTTATAATGATAGATTTTACTGGGCTGGATCAAAACTCGGGGCTATAATTTTTTTTCTGATAAATTTTAAATCTAAGGAGAAAGGATGATTATTTATCTCTTTTTTGGTTTCAAGTTAGAATTTGAAACCAACTAAATAGCTGAATAATAGTTTTATATGTTGTATGGATTTAATTTTATTCGAAACAATTTTAAAGGAATACCCCAGAGAATAAATTTTTAATGAATAATCTAACTTTTAAATTTATGAAAAAAGCTTTTCTAATAATTGTAGTTTGCCTGAGTACAGTTTTGTTCTCCTGCAAAAAAGATAAAGATACTGCTCAATCAAATCCGGAAGACGTAAAGTCTGATACTGCCGATGCTGCATTTGCCGATAACGGCTGGCCGCGCGAAACTGAAAACAACGGAACAAAACTCGTTTATTATCAGCCTCAGGTAGATGACTGGAAAGATTATAAAGAAATTACCGCCCGACTGGCTTTTTCGTTAACTCCAAAAGATGGAAAACAAGTTATAGGTGTAGCTTCTTTAAAAGCAGAAACTTTAGTAGATAAAGATAACCGAAGCGCTTATATTAAAAACCTTCAGGTAACTGATGTGCGTTTTCCAGCTCTCGACGAAAAGAAAGTTCCAGAAATGGAAAAACTGTTTAAAGAAACGCTGCCTAAAAGCGGAGATCCAATTTCTGTAGATCGTATTCTGGCAGATTTAAGCCAAACCAAAAGCCCTGCAAAAGGAATTGTGGCTAAGAACGATCCTCCCGCAATTTTTTACAGCACCAATCCTGCTGTTTTATTGATCGTGCAGGGAGAACCGGTTTTAGTGCCCGTAGAAAAAACAGATATACAATATGTAGTCAATACAAACTGGGATTTATTTTTTGATAAAACTTCAAAAGATTATTATTTATTGGCCGATAATGTCTGGCTGACTTCTAAAAAAATAGAAGGAAAATGGACAAAAACCGCCAAGCTGCCTTCGGGATTAATTAACCTGCCTTCGGGACAAAATTTTGATGATGTTAAAAAGATGATTCCGCCTCCGTCAACCGGAACAACGCCTGAAGTTTTCTACAGCAATAAACCCGCTGAATTGATTGCCATAAACGGAAATCCTAAGTTTATTAAAATAGACGGAACCAAATTATTATATATTGACAATACCGAAAATGATGTTTTTGCCGATGAAGGCGATGGACAATATTATGTATTATTATCAGGAAGATGGTTTAAATCGAAAGACTTAACCGGACCGTGGACGTATGCCGGAAATAACCTTCCTGCTGATTTTTCCAAAATCCCTAAAGATTCACCGCGTGCCAATGTATTATCATCTGTACCCGGAACGCAGGAAGCCCAAGACGCCGTTATGCTGGCACAAGTTCCCACAACTGCGATTATAAAGAAATCTGATGCCGAAGCCAAAGTAAAAGTTACCTATGACGGAGTACCGCAGTTTAAACCAATTGAAGGAACAAAAATGCAATATGCGAGCAATACACAGGAGAAAATTATAAAAGTAGGCGATTTGTATTATTTGTGTTTTCAGGCCGTTTGGTTTATGTCGACAAGTCCTAACGGACCTTGGAAAACAGCCGATTCTGTTCCGAAAGAAATATATACCATTCCGCCGAGTTCTCCGGTTTATAATGTAACGTATGTTACACAAACCACAACCGATACAACTGTCGAAAGCAGTTCAACAGCAGGATATTTAGGTGCTTTTATTATTGGTGCTACAGTAGGTGCTATATTAACGTATGGCACAGGATGGTATTATCCGCCTTATGTGTATTATGGCGGATTATACCCAATTTACCGCCCGTGGCCTTATGCGTACGGATCAGGAGCAGTTTACAATCCGTGGACGGGTGGTTATGCTGTCGGAAGACGTGTTTACGGGCCTTATGGCGCTGCCGGAACTTCGGCCTGGTATAATCCGGCAACGGGAAGATACGGACGTTCTGCAAGTGTGCAGGGCTGGTATGGCGGTCGAACAGCTGCAAGCACTTACAATCCGTGGACGGGAAATTACGCCAGAACCAATCAGGGGCATAACGCGTATGCGCAATGGGGACATTCTGCTGCTACAAATGGTAATCAATGGGTGCAGACGGGACACGTTACAACCCGACGCGGAACTGCAATTGGTTATGAAACTTCGGGAGGAAATAAAGGAGTAATTACGCATAACAGAGGCGGAGGAACAACAATTCATACCAACAATAATGTATACGCAGGTCACGACGGACATGTGTATAAAAAAGATGCAAACGGAAACTGGAGTCATTATAATAACGGAAACGGCGGCTGGACGCAAGCAGGAACTTTAGGTTCGTCAAACAAATCTGGCGGAGCTGTTGAACGTAATAAACCAAATCAGGGATTGGGTGCAAATGGAGCAGGAGAGAAGATTCAGCGTGATAATCTGCCGAAACCCGAACAAAACCTAGGCGGCGAAACCCGATTAGGCGACAGAACTCAGCGCGATAATTTCCCTAAAGCAGACCAAACCCTCGGACAACCGAATAAACCGCTTGGTGAAGCAGGTCGTCCTGATATTACAAACGATCTAGATCGCTCAGCTTTATCCAGAGACCGCGGAGAATCACAAACCCGAAATTTCAAAAACTTCCAACATCAAGGCGGTTTTGGCGGTGGAGGATTTAGAGGCGGCGGCGGTTTTAGAGGCAGAAGATAAATAAAAGTAAAAGGTTGATTATAAGAGGAAAATCAGGAATGGTAGTGATATTGCCAGACCTGATTTTTTTGTTTTTATTGTTTCAAGTTTCAGGTTTGAAGTTTCAGGTTTCACCAAAGTTTGTCATTTCGAGGAACGAGACTCGAGCGATAGCGAACAGGCGAAGCAAATCGCACTAGAAACTCTACAAAGATTGGCGACATTTATTAAAAATTCCAAATCCCAACGCAATCTTGTCATTTCGAGGAACGAGAAATCTTCGTAAGAAACTCTACAAAGATTGGCGAAATTCTGTACGAAGCTACTCGCGAAGATTTCTCCTCCGTCGAAATGACAAGATTGTGAAAAATTGGAATCGTTCTAAAACGAGCAAAGCGAGAAACGAAACATGAAACATGAAACAAAACAAAATCCCTATATTTAACATTTAAAAAATCAGACAAATGAACTCTAACAAACTTTTACTTTGTCTTTTATTCACAATGCAAATAGCATTAGGACAAATCAACCCGGACACTACTTTAAAACAATTAAGCAAACAGCATCAGTATGCTAAAATGGACAGCTTAAACAATATAGAAAAAGGCAAAGACTATTATTTCTATAAAGGATTATATGCCAATGTCTGCAACAAACCCAAGTTGTCAAACCAGTATTTAGACAGTTTGAAAAACAACGAACTGACCAATACTTACGAATTTGCGAAGCTGAAAAACGATAACTATATCAAACTCTTTAATTACAATTTGGCTTATACGGCTTCTAAAGTTTTGACGCTTAAATTTCAAAAGCATTATAAAGAAGACGAACTTCAGGACGAATTAAACACGCAGCGAATCTGGCAGACTTTACGCAATACGCGCGCGCAGACAATTGATAAATTTTCGACAATTTCAGTTGCTGCAGTAAAAGACAAAGCAGGTTTAATTACAACGGAAGTTAAGGCAAATGATACGCAGTCCAGTTTTGTTTTTGATACCGGAGCAGGAATTAGCTGTATTACCGAAAGTGTGGCGAAGAAAATGGGAGTTAAAATTCTGCCGGATAATAATATTTTGGTGGCGAGTTTTACGGGACAAAAAAACAAAGTTCGTATAGGCGTTGCACCCGAAATTAATTTAGGAGAATTGAAAATTCATAATGCGGTGTTTTTAGTATATCCTGATAAGGCTTTTACATTTGCAGACGGCGCTTATGTCATTAACGGAATTATTGGTTTTCCTATAGTAAAAGAGTTAGGAACGATTACGATTGAAAAAGATAAACTTACCTTTTCTAAAGAATTAGAAACCAATACAACCGAAAAAAACTTATTTGTAGACGAACTCAGAGCGATTGTAATGCTTACGTATAAAGGCAAAACCCTGCCGTTTAATTTTGACAGCGGAGCAAAAGAAAGTCTTTTCAACAAAGCGTTTTACGAAACCTTCAAAACCGATCTTGACCGTATGGGTACTTTAGAAACGACTAAATCTTCCAGTGCTGGCGCAGAAGTAGTTTCTAAAGAAGTTTTGGTTTTAAAAGACCAGCAAATATATCTTGGAAAAAAACTAATTCAACTCTCAAAAATGGAAATTGACCAAAAGGATTATGGCGTTTATGGTGAAGTAAATTTTGGAAATATTGGGCAAGATGTATTGGAACAATTTGAAAAAGTTGTGATTAGTTTTGATTTGAATTATTTGAGGTTGGAGGATTGAGTTATTTATTCTTCAAAAGAATAACCATCTTCTTCATGAAAAGAAGATTGACCAATCCAAATTTCTAATTCAATAAGTTCTACAACAATATCATTTAAATAAGAAATATCCAGTTCTTTAAATTTTATTATGACTTTTTTAGAATCACATAAAGAATCATATAGAGAAGCCAAAGTTTTAGTATCGAAAACACTTGTTTGTTTTAAGATACTTATAAATTTGATTTTAAAATTTTTGCTGCTGGTTCCTAATAACTCTATTTGATGCATGATTTTAATATAGTTCGTGTTATATTTTATGTTTACAAATTTGTTGTAATTAATCGTAAATTTTAAATTTTAATTCTAAATAATTAAGCTAAAATTAAAACTTTGTGTTTACGAACTGACTTAAATATTTTGAGGTATGGTTTTCCATAATATAATCTTGAATTTATTAATGTTATTTGTTTCCAAGAGTAGAAGTTTAAATTTCTAATCTTAAATAAAATGTTTAATTTAAAAATACATTAATGGAAACAATTCAAGCAATTAAACCTGGTCCAAAACCGAAAAAAGAAGATGGATCATTAGATGAAAGAAGGCGTGTAACTCCTGAAAAGAAGGAAGATTATCGCCCTTTAAAGCCTCATATTCATAAACCAAAGGATTGATGAATTATGATTTCAAAAAAAAAGAGACAGTTTAATGCTGTCTCTTTTCGTATAAGTTTTTCTTCTGCTAGCGCGAGCGTCCCGCTCGTGACACGTATGTTATAAATTAAGTTAAGATCAAAAACTTTGCGTTCACGAGCGGGACGCTCGCGCTAGCGAAGGGACGCGATTGTCTCGAAATAGATTGATTTTAAATTTTGGGACTGCCTTGATACAAACCGTCAATAAAAACTTGGGAAACTGTACTATATTTATTTTTGGCTTCTTGAAATTTTTGTTCAATCCAAAAAGCTCCTTCTTGACTCAGTTCAACATCGGGTTTCTGTTTTAAAGCTAATCTAGGATTGATGTTTTCTTCGCCAGATTCATGTCGTTCTTTGGTAGTTCGAAAACTCTCGTAACCTAATTCATTCATCATTCTTCCCATTCTTGGACAAGATGAAAATGTCGAATCTAAAAACTCAGATGAATGGACTCTGATATAAATATTATAATGACTTTTCCAAGAAATTAGCTTGATATCTTCTTCACTTGCAATATCATTAATTCGGTCATGCTTTTTTGCAATAGCTTTTCCAAATATTGCATATTCACTATCATTCATCAGATATGCCATATATACTATATCACCATCATTATATCTGTTTGGTCTTCCCATTGCACTTGGAAAAGTTATAGCAAAATGACAATGTGTACGTTCTACTAAATCTTTTATTTCCCAATCCCATTTTCCTCTATCATCACCTGTTCCATAAAATTTAATAAAATGCTTTTTGTCCCCAATTACTTTTCTAATAATTGACGTTCCATAATCTTTTAATTTAGGGATATTTGTTGGTAATCTATTTTCGGAAATGATTTTTTTCCATTTAGAAACTATATTCCGATCCAATACATTTGGATCAAGTATCCATAATCTATTAAAATAATCTAAAGCTTTTTTTATTTGTTCTTCATCTTTACTTTTAATACCCAATTCATAGTTAGTGAAGAATCCTCCATTTGTGAAATTTGCTGATGTAATGATCAAACTTTTTGTATCAAAAATATAGGCTTTACTATGTAAATTTTTTATCCCTTTTATTTCTATGCCCTTTTCAATTAATCTTTCTAATGCTTTGAGACTAGAGACACCTGAACGAAAATCATTTAAATTGAACCGGGTAATAACTTGAATTGTGTTTCCATGCCAATTATTTAATAAATGAGTAACCATATTATCAGTAATAAATGGAGATATTAATTTTAAATTTTTCGTATTTTCTAATTCTGTTAAAAAATTATCTAGCCATTTATTTTGTATTACTTCCATTTGTGTCTAATTTTATGAGTATTTATTTACTGTATATTGGAACAGGTGAATTAAAAAAACGAATTGATGATTATTAAATTTTTTCTGCAGACTTGGATCCACTGTTCGTAATATATCGATAATTAAGAAAAACTTATATTGTTAACGAGCTTGAGGTAAAATTAATGTGTTTCAAATTTGTTAAGATAGCATTGTAATTTCATAGCACAGTATATTTCAAATAAATACATTTCTTCATCATTTTCTATAGGGATGAATGCAATTCTTTGTTTTAAAAGAAACTCTTTTGCTGGCGTTACATCTAATTTGAAATCAAATTGTTTGCGTTTTCCAATATATTTTTCTCCTTTTTCAATTTCATATCTTATCAAACCTATATTAAAAGCTAGTGTAGATGTATTATGACTATGCCCTTTTAAATGTTGTAATGTTCTACCAATTACACCTTTTGAGATGCCAACATAAATTGGAGTGTTTTGATGAATATAGATGTACAGACCCTTAAAATCTGTTTTTATTTTCCCTCCTTTTGTTTTGTATTGGCGTAACCAATTTTTTTTAATAATCCCGTCTTGAATTAATTTATTTGTCACTTTTGAAATTCCGCATTTACCGCCGAAATATTTTTCAATTTCGAAACAATTTTGTACAGGATTAAATTCTTCAAATTTTCTTTCAAATTGAGATGTTATTTCTAAAAATGAAGTTTTGTAAGCCTGTTTTTTTGTTATGATGTTTGATAAGTTTTTTTCTAGTTCCATTTAATTGTATCGTATTTATATCTTTTGCGAATCAAATTAGGAGATATATCTTAAAAACAAATTTTAAATAATTAAGGTTAATTATACTCTTATATCATGGAAATTTTCAAAAGAAACGGGAATAATTTACTTATTATGTATTTAAATATTCTTAAATGTAAATCGTTTAATAAATTGATAATGCTTTCTTGAAAGACTAGCTTCTTGTTTTAATAAATTATTACCCTTTTCTGATAATAGTATTTTTAACTCATTTTTTTGTAGAAGTAGCTCATTTGAAAGCTCAAAAACATGAGTGTTCTCAAAGTATTCTGAAATATGAAGCTTTTTGTCAACTGCATTATCTAAAAAATATTCAAATGACTTTACTAAATTTTTGAATTCTCCTATTGATAAAGCTAAAAAGAACATAGCTATTAGTAGCTCATTTTCTTTGTTTTCTTCTTTATAACTAAAGTCTTTATGTGTTTTTATTATTCTATAAATATTAATGAATCTTTTTATACATCTTGGGTTTTTACCAATTATTTTAGTGAGACTTTTAATTTGTAAAATTTCTTCTGGTAAAATATCCAAAGAATCTATTTCTTCATTTTCTAGATTTAAACTTCCGTTGCTATCATCTAAATTTCTAATTTCAAATGAATTGTTTAACGGTTTACTATTTCCAACATTTGGTTTTTTTATATTTTTATCTACGGTTTCAGTTGTTTTTGCTATTTTATCAGTTGTTTTGATTTGTGCCAATTTCTCGATCATATTTTTAATATTTATGTCGTCAGCATCTTTTATATGAAAAGGAACTTGAAAGATTTTTTCTAAATAATTTGAAGCTGAAATTTTATCATCATTAGGATCACTTCCACTAAATAGCTTTTCATACTTATGATTTAATGCTGTTTTCACCCATCTAGGATCTACACCAACAACGACGATAAATAAAGGAAAAGCCATTAACAGATTTACAGCTTCTAAGACTTCAACAACTCTATCTTCTGGACATCGATCCAAATCATCTATGTAAAGAATAATTCGTTGAAGTGGTTTGTTAAACATTTTTTTGAAATCCTCACTTTCTTTGTTTTCTTCTGTTTCAATATTATGATCAGTTAATAAATCACTAAGTATTTCAAAATCTTTTCTGATTGTAGATACTATTCCTAGATGCTTTTTATAATCATCACTATTAGCTCTTTTTTCAATAAATGTATATAATGCTTCAGTAGATAGCGCATTATTTAATTTAAATTCTAATCTTGATTTTATCTCTAAAATATCACTTAATCTTTGGTTAATTATATTAATGTTTTCTTTCGAATTTTTAATTTCAAGCTTTAGAGCTTTTTCTCTTTGTTTAAACTTAAATATTGCATCTGCTTTTTCTATTTCATAATTAGTTTTGAGATTCCAAAATGAGGCTATTAAAGGGTGTAATTTATTGTATGTATCAATTGCTCTTTTCCAAAAATTTCCAAAAATTAATAAAAAACTTACTGTCTTGGCTGAAAAGGAAAAATCCTGCCAGCTTATTAAAAGTGAAGTTAAACTTGAGAAAATAGGTGTAAAAAAAATTATTGCTAATATTGCTAACAAATAGGATGTATTTTTCAGCCATTTGTCATTTTCAAAAAAAACTTTAAAAAAAGTATACTTTGATTTTGTCTGATTATATAATTCATTTGGAGAAACCCAGTATTTTTCGGGAATAATTTGTTTTAATTCATCCGTTGATTTAATAAATGTTGGATTCTCGTTTAAAGAATTTTCTATAGTTGATTTAACTGTAAATTTTTCATTAACATTTTTTAAAACCTTTTTTAAAGTATTTTGTTTTATAGTGTTAATTTTTAATTTGAGTTCTTTTTTTGCTACTATTTTTTGTCTATATAGCCCAAACAATTGAACTCTTATTATCTGACTTTGTTGTTCTAAAGATTTTATTTCTTCTTTTGAGAAGTTTAAATTTTGAGTTAATTTCTTTTCTATTTCTTTTTTAAAATTTTTAGCTTTAGTATCACTCGTAATATATTCTTGTAAGCCTTCAAAAATCCGAGTAACAATACTTGCCCAAAGATTAGAATCCATATACGACCAAGCATTAAAGTGTACGTGGGCTATTCCTTCACAGAATGCCTTTTGAGGATTTTTTAAAGATAAATATTGTATCTCTTCTTTTAATTTGTGCATGAAGAAGCTTTTTCCTGAGCCCCATTTTCCTAATAAAGCAATAGCTAATGGAGGGACAAAATTTTTAGCAGCTATAACACGAGCAAAAGCCTCATAATCTTCTTTTATGTTCAAATGATCTACCCCTTTATCAGAATCACTTAATATTCCTGGTAAAGTTGTAATATTTTGTTTAAGTTGTTTTTTTTCTTCTTTTTCATTAGAAGATATAACTCCGTCCCTTAAATCTTGTAATTCCTTTAATTGGGTTGGGTCAATTGATCCTCCAATATTTATATTATCTGGTTTAATTCCTGAGTGATAATTTTTAGATGATTCCTCAATTTTTTTATAGAGATCATTTCCATCTTTATCATTAGGTATAGAAATTATAAATTGACAATTGAATTTTTGAATATATGTTTCTAAATCCTTTAAGATGGATATTGTAACTTCATAACTTTCTTGATAACTAACTCTTCCAACACCAGTTGCCATTAATGGGATCCAAATCTTTTTGTTACTTAAAATTTCCCAATTAAATGTAATTGCTTGTCTTAGGTTTACATTTAAGTTGTTTACCGGATTACCTATACCAACAGTAACGATAAATAAAATTGGCTTGCCATTAAGTTGATATAAATCAAATCCTTTTGCTAAATTAAGTTGCTTAAGAATTGTTTTTTTGTAACCATATTCATCAAGGACTAATTGGTTTAATTGACCAATATTAGCATTCATATCTATAGAGACAATAGCAATATCAGCTTCTTTAGGAGAACTTCCAATTTTAGTTTGAGAATTATTTATGTCAAAAAAGAAAAACATTTCTAAAAAAATTTATGTTGTAAGAATAAGAAGTTTTACTTTGATCATCATACGGTAAATCCATAAACTCAAGTAAATTTATTGTTAACAAGTATATCAAAAATCCAAACCTAAAACAACGCGTACTTATACGGTATTTTTCACAAACCCAATAAAAAACAAAACCCTCAATCAAAAAAATGATCAAGGGTCTTAAAAATTTTAAAATAACTATTTACTCCACATCCAAATAAGGATTCAAAATCTCGGCTAGTTCATTGAGCCAGTAAAAGCTATTTTCAAGTTTATCGATTTCTTGCTGCAGGGTTTCGTTTTCACGAAAAACACTTAAAGCAAGAACAAAATTTACCTGCCTTAAGGCTTTTGCCATTTGTTCTGGCGCTACGGTTTGATTGAAGAAATTGGTTAGCCTGATTTCGGCTTCTTTGGAAAGGGGGTTGGTACTCATAATCTCTACTTTAAGGGAAATAAAACCCGCGTGACTTAGGTGTCCTACGCTGTAAAGAGAGCGTTGCAGCTGTTTCCAATACCGCCACCATACCACACGGGCAAATTTTTTTTCTGATATCATAACTCTACTTTTAGGACTGTAAAGATATCAAAAAAATATTTTATTATAGGAAAAATATTACTTTTAAGTATTTGTTTCTACATCTAATTTCCACAAAATCTTCTTATGAAAACGAGTGTCCTAGTCCTGATCGAAGCGGCATCCTTTTTTGCCGGGGTTCGGCATAAAAGATACAGCGGAGAGCAGGAATCAGCTCCTAAATAGTATTACGAATATAAGAAATGGAAATGAAAACCTAAGCTTCGATAATACTTAAAATGGTCTTTGGAATTTCGGCGAAAGCCTCAAAAGAATAGGGTTTTATAAGATAAGCTTTTACGCCCAGATCATCGCATTTTTCTTTGTACGACGGATTTATGCTGGTGGAATAAACAAAGCAGGGAATGTCTTTTAAATCTGAATTGTTTAGAATTTGCTGTAAGGCTTCGATGCCGTCGACAATGGGCATGTTGATATCGGTCAGGATTACGTCGGGATTTTCGTTTGCCGTGTCTTTTAGGTAATTGAGCAGTTCTTCGCCATTGGCTACGAGGCTTACTTTCCCGAAATTGGGGTTTTGGTTGAAGGTTTCACAGATAACGTCAGCGTCATCAAAGTCATCTTCGGCGATTATGATATGTAGGTTGTTTTTTTGTGGCATTTTATACAATTGGAAAGTAAAGATTAAATGTTGTGCCTTCGTTGAGCGTACTTTCGACGGTTATGTTTCCAGAGTGGTTTTCCATGATCTTTTTACAAATCGCAAGGCCAATTCCGTTTCCTGAATATTCGTTTCGGGCATGAAGGCGCTGAAAAATGGTAAAGATTTTAAGAAGATGGCTTGATTCCATGCCAATTCCGTTGTCTTTAATTTGAATCTTTACAAATTTAGCGTTTTGATTTGGCATTTCGGCGTTTAAATTTTCGGCCTGATAAATTTCTATAAACGGAGCAACGGCTTCTTTGCTGTATTTTATGGCGTTGGTTATCAGGTTTCCAAAAAGCTGTCGGATTTGAACTTTAGAGGCTTTTATGGCCGGAAGTTTTCCTATTTGAATCTCGGCTTTTTTATCGGTAATAATAATTTCGAGATCTTCAATGACTTCACCAATTATGGTTTTCAAGTCAATTTCGGTTCGTTCTTCCTGCGCGGTGTGCGACGAATACTGAACCAAATCATCAACAAGTGAATTCAATCGCAATGCCGATGATTTTAGAACGTTCATTGATTTGGCATCGGTTTCAGAAAGATAACTTCCATCAATTCTATCATTGTGCATGACAATTTTTCGAAGTGGTTCTTTTAAATCGTGCGAGATAACATGAATAAATTCTTCGAGATTGGTATTGATTCGGTTTAACTCCTTTATTTTTTCTTCTAATTCTTCTTGATGGCGAATTAAAGCTTCTTCGTGTTTTTTCTTTTCGGTTAAATCGGTAATTACGATTCCAATGGCTTCTACGGCGGGTTCAAGATCGGTTAAAGCGATATAAGCCGGAAAAGTATTTTTATCGTCATTCGATTTAAAAAGAATTTCGTGCGTGGCGATTCCGTATCTCAGTGCCTGAATAAGCTGGACAAACTGTGTGGGATTATCAAAATATTCGTTTAAATACGTACCAATAATCTGTTCTGAAGGAATACCAACGAGTTCAGAAAAATAATCGTTGCAATATAATATAAGTCCGTTGCGGGAAATACTAAGCGCGCCTTGTCTGAATTTTTCAATAAGAAGCCTGTAAGTATAATCGGCCGTTTCGAGAGAATATAGCTCCGGAACTCCGTTATTACTTACTACTAAAGCATCAACATCTCCTTGTTTTATAGCATTTACAATACTATTTGATTCAAAAAGTTCTTCCTTTAAGGATTCTATTTCTGCCAATAAAGATTCTATATTTCTTTTTTTTACCTCCAAATTATTGTTCAATATTTAATATATACAAGACCTTATCTTTATCTGATAAATCGCCCAAAATGATTCTTTTGGGTTCAGGATGTATTTTGATTAGTGTAGGGATAGCCACAATTTGATGAATCACGGCTTGTTCCTTGTCACGACTGATATCTATAATTTCTAATTCGTAATTATTTTTGAGATAGGTGTCGCATATTTTTCGTAAATTTTCGATTGCATGTCCTGATTTAACAGACATACCTGAAACAAAAAGTCTGAACTTATGTTTGGTTGTACTTGTGCCATCAGATGAATCTTCCATGATTATGAGTTTATAGGTTTGATATTAAGTCCTACAAGCACTCTTTCTTCATTTGAAAGGTCACCTATAATTTTACGAATTGGCTCAGGAAATTTTCTCACCAGGGTTGGTACAGCCAGAATTTGATCGCCTTCTGCCAATTGCGGATTCTTCAGCAAATCGATAATCTCGATGCTGTATTTACCTTTTAAATGTTCTTCGGCGTATTTTTTTATATTCTCAAGCGCCTTGATCGATTTTGGCGTTTGACCCGCTATATAGAGCAATAATTGCCATTCGGCTACTTCTTTTTTCATTTTAATTTTCTTTTTTCTTAGAAGACAGTTTTTCCTGCAATTCTTCTGTTGCTTTAAGGATACTCAGTTCTTCTTCTGCCGATTCAAATTCGGTTCTCAAGGCTTCAATATTAGCTTCAAGGACTTTGCGTTTACGCTCAATTTCACGGTCTTTTCTGTTGATTTCGTTTTGAAGCTTAATATCAGAAATGGTTTTCTTAAACTGATGAGATTTTCTGGCAGCTCCGGTCAGGATTCCCTGCGGACCTAATTCTACATCGAGTAATTCGATTCCGTTATTGGTAATCACAAATTCCCTAACTTGGTTAGAATGCCCCATTCCTCTGGCTTTGATAATGAAAATACCGCGGTTTCTTTCGCCAACTCCTTCCATATCACGAACGGTAATCCAGGTATCTACTAATGACGATACAGATTCTTCGGCTAAATCTGGTCTGAAATTATCCGTTTGTTTGTTTAATGACGTAAACATTGCCGTAATATTATTTGCTTTGAGCATATCAATGAGCCTTACGAGCATAGAACGAACTTCGTGTTCGCTTCCCACCGAAATAAGGTTACTGATAGGATCGATAATAATAGTGGTAGGCTGAAACTCTTTGATCATTTTTCTAAGCGTAAGCAAATGCAGTTCAAGACCGTTTAATGACGGACGTGAAGAATGGATTTGCAAAATACCTTTTTTGATGTGTTTGTCCAGATCGATACCAATTGATTTCATGTTGCGAACCAATTGATGCGGAGATTCTTCAAAAGCAAAATAAATCGTTTTTTCGTTCTTTTCGCATTGTTCATTGGCAAAATAACAGGCAACGGTTGTTTTAGCTGTTCCGGCAGTTCCTGATATTAAAATGTTGCTGCCGCGATAGAATCCGCCGCTGTTAAACATATCGTTTAATCCGGGAACACCAGTTGAAATAATATCCGAAGAAACTTCGTTATCGAGTTTTAATGATGTAATAGGAAGTACCGAAATACCTTCTTCATCAATTAAAAACGGATATTCGTTTGTTCCGTGTGTTGAACCTCTGTATTTTACAATGCGGAGTCTTCTGGTAGAAACCTGCTCAATAACACGATGATCGAGAACAATAACGCAGTCAGAAACATATTCTTCTAATCCTTGTCGGGTTAAAGTTGCTTCTCCGCGTTCGCCTGTAATTATTGCTGTAACTCCTTTTGTTTTAAGCCAATGAAATAATCTTCGTAATTCGGCTCTCAAAATTGCCTGGTTGTCAAGACCTGCAAATAAAGATTCGATCGTATCGAGTACAACGCGTGTTGCTTTTATAGAATCGATGGCGTGGCCTAATCTTATAAATAAACCGTCAAGATCGTATTCTCCGGCTTCTTCAATTTCAGATCTTTCGACGCGAACATGATCGACTACGAGTTTTTTATCTTTTTTGAGTTGTTCGAGGTCAAAGCCAAGGGATTTTACATTTAAAGTAAGATCATCCGAAGGTTCTTCAAAAGACATGAAAACTCCGGCTTCGCCATATTCAGTTATACCTTTAATAAGGAATTGCATTGACAATAATGTTTTTCCGCATCCGGCACCACCGCAGATTAAAGTTGGACGTCCTTGCGGAAATCCACCATCAGTAATCTCGTCTAGTCCGTCAACTCCTGTTGGAGTTTTTGGGAATATAAATTGATGTGATTTTGTTTTTTCTTGCACGATAATAAAATTCAGTATTATCTCAAATATACGTTTTCCTACACGATTTACAATGGATTCTTGTTAAGATTTAACAGCTGTTTAATGAAGTTTTAAAAATAAATTAAGAAAATCGAGCTTTAAATATGAATAAATCGGAGAATTTTAACCAAATAAATGCAAAATCAATTTGAACATTTAACAGTAATTTTTCAGTTTTGACTGAAATTGATTTTTGACAATATTTAAATGTTAAAATCTACTTTCCAGTATACTCTATGATACCTTTAAAAAAGCAATACCTTTCGTAATTTAACTTTGTACCGTTAATTTAAAACATATAAAAATGGACAATTTAAAAGATAAAGTAGCCGTAATTACAGGCGGAAACAGCGGTATAGGATATTCTACAGCAAAACAATTAAAAGAGCAGGGAGCAAATGTGATTATTACCGGAAGAAGAAAAGAAGCAATTGAAAAAGCAGCACTGGAATTAGGCGTTACGGCGATAACATCAGATCAATCGAGTATTTCAGACATTGAAAATCTGGCTTTAAAAGTTAAACAGGATTTTGGTAAAGTAGACATTCTTTTCATTAATGCCGGAATTGCAGGTTTAGGAAATATCGAGCAGGCATCAGAAGAACAATTTGACAGTATTATGAATGTGAACTTCAAAGGTGCGTATTTCACACTAAGCCGATTCATTCCCATTTTGAATGATTGTGCATCGGTAGTTTTTCTTTCTTCGAATACTGCCAGTATGCCTGGGCCGGGATCTTCGGTTTATTCGGCTAGTAAAACGGCTTTGAATTCGGTTATGAAATCAGCAGCATTAGAATTAGCGCCTAGAAAAATCAGAGTGAATTCTGTTAGTCCGGGGCCAACTCAAACTGAGGTTATGAAGAAAGTTGGTTTAGATGAAGCCACCGTAAATGGTATTATGGATATGGTTATAGAGAAAGTACCATTAAAACAAATGGGAAAATCTGAAGATGTTGCCAAAATGGTTGCATACGTAAGCAGTGAAGCCGCAAAATTCATCACCGGAGCAGATTTTATTATGGATGGGGGAATGGTGTTAGCTTAATTTAGTTTGTTTCAAGTTTCAAGTTTCAGGTTTCATGTTGGAATGCTGATGATTTAACCGCAAAGTTCGCTAAGGTTTACGCAATCCCGATAGCTATCGGGAGCTAAGATTTTTTTTAATCTCGCAAAGTCGCGAAGTCGCAAAGTTTTTTGTTTCCCGCAGAATCTGCGGAAGAAAATCATTTTAATCCTTTTAATCTGTGGCAAAAAAATAATAATCTGTGGCAAAAACACACATAAAGATCGCAAAGTTATTACCCACATAGCTTTGCGATCTTTGCATTTTTATAAAACCAAACGAGCCAAAAAACCTTAGCGAACTTTGCGTTAAAAAAAATCACATTTCACTCTGTCCGTTTCACCTCAAACTTCGTCCGTTTGGACTGTTTTCTCATTTCGTAAGAAGGGTTATCGAAATACTTTTGACGAAGAAATTAACTGATATTCAAATAATTTAAAAATCAAAAAAATGAAAACACTTCAACTAAACAAGCGTAGTTTTTTAAACGCTATTGCAACGGGAACTTTTATGCTGGCCACTGCCGTATCTTTTGCACAGAACGAAACTAAAACCGATTGTAATTTAATTCGTCCGTATCATATCAGCGTTTCACAGGAAGCGATTACAGAACTTCGCAATCGTGTAAATGCCACAAGATGGCCGGATAAAGAAACCGTAACAGATCAATCGCAAGGAGTAAAACTAGAGCAGATTCAGAATCTGGTTAAATATTGGGGAACGGATTATGACTGGCATAAAACAGAAGAAAAACTAAATGCACTTCCTCAATTTGTAACGAACATTGACGGACTGGATATTCAATTCATCCACATTAAATCAAAACATAAAAATGCTTTACCGTTAATTATTACCCACGGATGGCCGGGATCATTTTTTGAACTTTTAAAAGTAATTGGTCCATTAACAGATCCAACAGCTTATGGCGGAAAAGCCGAAGATGCATTTGATTTGGTTATTCCTTCAATGCCGGGTTACGGTTTTTCTGAAAAGCCAAAAGGAACAGGCTGGGGACCAGAGAAAATAGGAAATGCATGGGATGTTTTAATGAAACGTTTGGGTTACAAACATTATGTATCGCAAGGTGGTGACTGGGGTTCTGTAATTGCCGATGCGATGGCGCGCCAGGCTCCTGAAGGTTTATTGGGAATTCACGTAAACATGCCCGCAACAGTTCCAGCAGATGTTGCCAAAGCACTTAAAGACGGAGATCCTGCACCAAAAGGATTATCGGTTAAAGAAAATGCAGCTTTTAATTCGCTAAACAAATTATATACAAAAGGCGGCGGTTATGCCGGAATGATGGTGACGCGTCCGCAGACTATAGGTTACGGACTTACGGATTCTCCTGTTGGTTTGGCTTCGTTTTTCCTGGATAAATTCAACGATTGGACATACAGCGGAGGAAATGCAGAAAAATCACTGACTAAAGATGAAATGCTGGATGATATTTCACTTTATTGGTTTACAAATACAGCCAATTCATCTGCTAATTTATATTGGGAAAATAACAACAATAACTTCAATGCTGTAGAACAAAGAACGGCTGAAATCAAGATTCCGGTTGCGATAACTGTTTTTCCCGGAGAAATTTACCAAGCACCAAAAACATGGGCTGAAAAAGCATACAAAAACCTGATTTATTTTAAAGAAGTAAACAAAGGCGGACATTTCGCTTCTTGGGAAGAGCCACAATTGTTTTCAGTTGAACTTCGAGCAGCTTTTAAATCATTGAGAAAATAATCTAAATAATTTATTTAAACACATAGGAACATAGGTTGAAAGCTTGGTAAAAGGTTTTTGAAAAAATCTGGATTTTCACACATAGTTATGTTTGTCGATAAAAAGTTTCACGCAGATTCGGCAGATTTAAGCAGATTAAATTAAACAAAAAAATCTGCGTTTATCTGCTTAAATCTTTTTAAAATCTGCGTGAAAAACCCAGCAAACTATGTTTGTTCAAAACAAGTGAAACGCCTTTCCAGACAAAGAAAACTATGTCCCTATGTGTTAAAAAAAACTAACCACTAAAAAAAATAAAATCATGGAAACTAAAAAACAAAAAACTTGGGTAATAATTGCCATTATCATTTTAGGCATAATTGCCTTTCTAATTCCAAATCAAATTGCTGCCCAAACAGGAATAAAACGTACTGATTTACAAAAACACGATTTAAGCATTCCAGGAAGAGAAACCGTTCAAGCTAGAATCGATTTCGACGGACATACCGCTTTCGGAAAGCATTCTCATCCGGGTGAAGAAATCATTTATGTATTAGAAGGCTCACTAGAATATGAAGTAGAAGGACAAGCACCTGTAACCTTAAAAGCCGGAGAAGTTCTTTTTATCCCCGCAGGAGTTGTTCACTCCGCTAAAAATAATACGAATACAAAAGCATCAGAACTGGCAACATATATAGTTGAAAAAGGAAAACCGGTTTTGGTTATGAAAAAATAGTTTCAGGTTTAAAGTTTCAAGTTTCAGGTTGAAATGCGAATAGTTTAACCGCAAAGTGCGCTAAGGATACGCAAAGGTTCGCAAAGTTTTTTTCAGCATACAGCTTTGCGATCTTTGTTTTTTAAAAAGCCTTACGAGCCAAAAACCTTAGCGTACTTTGCGTTAAAAAAACATACGCTATCCGCATTTGAAACTCATAACTCAACCATTGTCCATTTCACCTTTTTCTTTGTCCACTTCAGCTTTTTTCTCCTTTTAAAACGTGGATTGTCGAGATACCTTTGACGAAGAAATTAACTGATAATCAACTAATCAAAAAAAATAATAATTATGAAAACGATATTAAAAATCAAAAACAGAATTACAAACGCAGTTCTTTTAATTGCCTTTCTTTTAGTAAACGCAGTATCAATTGCACAAACAGAAAAACCAGAAGGTTCACTAGGAACTTTAAAACAAATCAACGCCGGATTATTAAACGTAGGATATACCGAAGCAGGTCCTTCAAACGGAACTCCGGTAATCCTGCTTCACGGATGGCCTTATGATATTCACAGTTACAATGAAGTAGTGCCAATTTTAGTTTCAAAAGGATATCATGTATTTACGCCTTATTTAAGAGGTTCAGGAACAACAACCTTCCTTTCAAAAGATACTTTTCGAAACGGGCAGCAAGCAGCATTAGCAAACGATATTATTGCTTTTATGGATGCTTTAAAAATCGACAAAGCCGTAGTTGGCGGGTTCGATTGGGGCGCAAGAACAGCAGTAGTTATGGCAGCACTTTGGCCGGAACGTGTAAAAGGTCTGGTTTCGGTAAGTGGTTATTTGGTTGTGAATTTGGAAGCTAATTTAAAACCATTGCCTCCAAAAGCAGAATTAGGATGGTGGTACCAATATTATTTCGCAACCGAAAGAGGAAAACTCGGCTACAGCCAAAACACTTACGAATTCAACAAACAAATCTGGCAGATCGCTTCTCCATTATGGAGTTTCGACAAAGCAACTTACGATAAAACGGCTCAGTCTTTTGATAATCCGGATCACGTTGCAATCGTAATTCACAATTACAGATGGAGACAATCCCTTGAAGCAGGAGAATCTAAATATGATGCTTTAGAAAAACGTCTTGCCGCAAGACCCGAAATTAAAGTTCCAACAATTACAATAGGAAGTGATTTTGACGGCGCTTTCGCAGATGGAAAAGCATACGCAAACAAATTCACAGGAAAATACGCCCACAGAATTCTAAAAGGAATTGGACACAACGTTCCGCAAGAAGACCCGAAATCATTTGCACAAGCGATAATTGATGTGGATGGCTTCAAGAATTAAAAATTGAGAATTAAAAATTAAAAATCAGAAATAATCTAAAATCAACAATCTAAAATTTTTTAAACATGGACACAAAAGTATTATACACAGGAAAAACACACACAACAGGTGGTAGAGAAGGCACTTCTCAAAGTTCAGATGAACAATTGAATATCAAATTAAGTTCACCGGGAACATCACGTCCGGGAACAAATCCAGAGCAGTTATTTGCTGCAGGATGGTCGGCTTGTTTTATTGGAGCTTTAGGAATTGCTGCTTCAAAACAAGGAGTTAGACTTCCGGCAGAAACTGCGGTAGATGCAGAAGTAGATTTATGTGTAACTGAAGGCGAATATTCTTTGCAGGCACGTTTAAACATCAGCCTTCCGGGAATTGATCGTGAAACGGCAGAAGCTTTAGCAGCTCAGGCACACCAAACTTGTCCTTACTCAAAAGCAACAAGAGGAAATATAAACGTTGAGATTAATATTCTGTAAGTTGTAAAAAGTGAAATGTAAGCTGTGAAATGTAAAAAGAATACGTCATTTCACAGCTTACATCTCACATCTAACACAAAAATTATGAAAAAGATAAAAATAATAAGTGCTTTTGCAATGCTGTTTTTCTTAACAGGAAACACCATTTTCAGCCAAAGCAATCCCGATAAAAAAGGGTTTGCCCTTTTAGAATTATATACTTCCGAAGGCTGTTCGAGTTGTCCGCCCGCAGATGAGTTACTGGGGAAAATTCAAAATGAATTAAAAGATAAAAATGTTTATGTGCTTTCTTATCATGTTGATTATTGGGACAAACAAGGCTGGAAAGATATTTTCAGTAATGCCGATTATACTAAAAGACAATACGATTATGCGAAATACATGGAGAAAGATCCAATCTACACGCCGCAAGTAATTATTAACGGAAAAATAGATTATATCGGATCTCAGGAAACAAGCTTACGAAACGGAATCAAGTCGGCACTTTCTAAACCAGCTTTTACGAGTTTAAGCTTAGAAGCGACTCAAAATGCTAATGCTGTTGCTGTAAATTACAATGTAGAAGGAACTTCAAAAAACAGTCGTTTATTAATTGCTGTAGTTCAAAAAGAAGCCAAAAGCAATGTAAAAAGAGGGGAGAATGCTCATAGAGTTTTATCTCATTATCAAATCGTTCGTAATCAGCAATCGGTAGATTTAAACAAAGTTAAAAAAGGAACAGCATCGGTTCATCTTCCTAAAAATTATAATGCACAGGATTTTGAGATTATTGGGTTTGTTCAGGATATGAACTCAGGGGCAATTTTAGAAGTAAAACGAGCTTAAATTTTTTACGCAGATTTATGCCATGTTTGTCATTCCGAGGAACGAGGAATCTTCGCAAGTAACTCCATACAGTATGTCGCCAATCTTTGTAGAGCTACTCGTGAAGATTCCTCGTTCCTCGGAATGACAAAAATGAGTATAAAAACTTTGCGTCTCTGAGCGTTTGCGAGATTAAATGCAAACTTAAATTATCTGCTTATTCTTCTTGAATCTGCGTGAAAATTTCTAACAAAGCTATGTTTGTTTAAATTAGTAAAACGCCTTTACACACAAAGAAAAACTATGTTTCTATGTGTTTAAAAAAAATCAAAATAAAACTATCTTTGACAAACAGGATAAAAAACGGATACAATTATGGAAAAATCAAAACGTTTTCAGGTTTCGCTCAAAATTATTTGGGGAAGCTCGATTGCACTCGCAATTCTGGCTTCAATCCCCAAATTATTTGATGCCGATTCTACGCCTGGAGACATCATCATAAACTCTTCAATTACACTGCTGTTCTCCCTTTTTATATGGTATTACAACATTTATAGTCTACCCAAATTTTCATCGCAGCGTACGAATAAAAGTCTGTTTAACTGGAAACTTTTACTGAGTGTTGTTTTGGGGATTTTGCTGATGGTGATTCTTGTAATTGCACATCAGGAACTTTTTCAGGTTTCAAAAATGGACGCGCCAATCATGTTCGAACTTCGGGGTATTCTGATCAATTTGATAGTATATATGTTTCTGCATTTACTTTTTCAGAATTATCAAACACAGCAAATGGGAGTAGAGTTGGAACGCACCAAAGCAGTACATTTAGGAGCGCAATACGAATTATTGAAGCAACAGGTAAACCCGCATTTTTTATTCAACAGTCTGAATACTTTAAAATCGATGGTGGATATGCAGGATCCGCAGAGTTCTGATTTTATCCTGAAATTATCTGATTTTTACAGATTTACTCTCGAAAGTAGAAAAATGGATTTGATTCCGTTAAAAGAAGAATTACAGATATTAGATTCGTACGTATATTTGCTGAAAGCCCGTTTTGAAGACGGATTTGAAGTGATAAAAGAAATCGATGAAAAACAATTAGATTGTGCGATTCCGCCTTTTTCATTGCAATTATTAATCGAGAATTGTATCAAACACAATGTGGTTTCGCTTGATAAACCTTTGAAAATTAAATTATATACCGAAAATGATTTTCTGGTAATCGAAAACCCAATTCAGCTGAAACGAGGTACTTTGTCAACCGGCGTTGGACTGAACAATATCAACCAGCGTTTTCTGCATTTGGTTAACAAGGAAATTGAAATTGATAAAACCGAAACTCTTTTTAAAGTTAAAATACCACTGATTTATGACTATCGTAATAATTGAAGATGAAGTAAAAACGGCCAAAGCGCTTGGTCAGCTAATTTTGAGTATCAGACCCGATGCTCAAATTTTGTCGTATATTCAAAGTATAGACGGAGCTGTGAGTTATCTTTTAGAAAACGATCAGCCCGATTTGATTTTTATGGATATTCAACTTGCAGATGGTTTGAGTTTTGAAATCTTCAAAAATGTAGAAGTTTTGTCACCGGTTATTTTTTGTACGGCCTTTGATGATTACGCCATCGACGCTTTCAAATCAAACGGAATCGATTATGTCTTAAAACCTTTTTCAAGAGAAAGTATTTCGCAGGCTATTAAAAAAGCAGGCGAGCTGAAAAACTTCTTCCAAAGAAATAAAAAAATGATGCCTGATTTCGATTATCTCTTAACGAGAACAGGAGAAAATAAAGGAAAAAGCAGTTTTTTAGTTTTTAAAAACAACAAATACCAAACGATTCAAACAGAGAATATTGCCTTTTTCTACATCAAAAATGAAACACCAACCATCGTCACTTTTGATAAAACCGAATATCAAATTACGCAATCTCTCGATGAAGTTCATAAGCTTTTATCAGCCATTCAGTTCTTCAGAATCAACAGACAGTATTTGGTTAATTTTTCAGCGATAAGAGAAGCAGAGCATTATTTTTCAAGAAAATTAATTCTAAAACTTACTATTCCAACAGAAGAAAAATTATTGGTTGGGAAAGAAAAAGCTACGGCATTTTTAAGCTGGTTAGAGAATAGATAGTTTTTTTTAGTGGTCAGTGGTCAGTTTTTTAGTGATCAGTTTTAGTATCAGTTTAAAGAATTAACCTAATGCAGTTTGTCATTTCGAGGAACGAGAAATCGCACTAGATATTCCACACAGTAATTCTCCAATCTTTGGCGAGTTCCGTGTGCGATTTCTCGTTCCTCGAAATGACAAACTGTAACTGATTACTAAAAAAACTGACCACTAACCACTAAACCTTAGAAGGCGGTAACCCAAACTGTTTCTTAAAAGCAAACGAAAAATGCGATAAATCCTCAAAACCCACTTCTAAATAAACTTCCGAAGGCGTTTTTCCTTTTTCCTTAATTTGATAATAAGCTTCCTGTAATCTTTTCTGAATGAGCCATCGGCTAGGGGAAAGATCAAAAATACGCTGGAAATCCCTTTTAAAAGTCGCCAGACTTCTTCCAGTTAAATAAGCAAAACGATCTAATTGAACATTAAAATGAAAATTCTTTTTCATAAACGCTTCCAAATCAATTTTTCCGGGCTCGTTGAAATCAAATAAAATATCTTTTAATTCCGGATTGCATTGTAATAAAATCGTAACGGCTTCATTTACTTTTAAAGTCTGAAGATCTTCGGTAATAAGTTGGTCTTCGTTGATATACGGAATCAACGAATTCATAAAGCTTTTCAATAACGGAACTTCTTTTAACTGCAGAACCATTTCCGTTTCCGGACTTTTAATTAAATTTGTTTTTTGATTGTATTGTATGGAATAGTCCCGAAGTGCTTCCTGATTCAGATAAATCGAAATAGACTGAAAAGCGGTATTCGGATCGGGTTGTTTGATGAATTTTATTAGCTGATTTCTTCGGATAAATCTAAAATCACCAGGATTAAAAACATATTCTTTATTCCCATTATTTAAAGTCAGAACTCCCGAAATCTGAAAACTCAAAACATGTTGTGCAGCAAATTGCTCGCCTTCACGATTTTGTGTGTAATAGCAGGAATACGCAATGGGCGAGGTTTTCTGATTTATTTTTGAATCGTTCATATCACAAATTTATAAAAATTAAAGTTGGAGAATATTTTAAACACATAGAAACATAGATTATATTCTAAATAAAAGATGTTTTAAAAATCTAGATTTTCACACATAGCTTTATGTTTAAAATATTTCACGCAGATTTTAATGATTTAAGCAGATATACGCAGATTTTTTTTTAAATTTAATCTGCATAAATCTGCTAAATCTGTGTGATAAACAATAAGCTATGTTTATTCAAACAAGTGAAACGCCTTTATAGACAAAGAAAAACTATGTCCCTATGTGTTTAAAAAATTATGCATTAACCATTGATAATGCTTATTTCTTACCAGTATACCATTTTCCCTGAGCTGAATCAAAAAAACTTCCAGAATCTTCATGATCTGTAGACAAACTAACATTCATCCATTTCTCCATTTCTTCCGTTCTGCTTTTATCAGCATTTTGTAAAATTCCAATTGCCTCGCTTCCCAATACAAGATGTACAGGCGGATGTGGATGCGAAGCCAGATCAACCATCACTTTAGCCGCTTTTTCAGGATCACCAACCGGAACAAAATTTCCTCCTTTAAAGAAATCGGTACGTTGTTTCACCATTTCATAACCTTCAATATCTTCGGCATACGTCATCGATGCACCAGCCCAATCCGTACGGAATCCGCCTGGTTCTACGCTGGTAACTAAAATTCCAAGTGGAGCAACTTCTTTGGCTAAAGCCTCAGTGAATCCGCCAAGACCAAATTTCGCTGCCTGATAGATTGTTAAACCCGGATTTCCAACGCGTCCGCCAACAGAGCTTATTTGTAAAATTCGGCCAGAACCTTGTTTACGCATAAAAGGTAAAACAGCGCGTGTAATTTCAATTGGCGCATATAAATTGGTTTCTAACTGACTTCTAACTTGTTCGCTTGTATAAGCTTCCGCAGCGCCAATAATTCCGAATCCTGCATTGTTAACCAATACATCGATTCTTCCGAAATGCTCAACAGCTTTATTTACTGCCTGATGAACTTCATCATAATTGTTAACATCTAATTTCAAAGGCAGAATCTGATCCTGAAATTTTTCTTTTAAATCATTTAACTGATTAATGTCTCGTGCAGTTGCAGCCACTTTGTCACCGCTTTCTAAAACTGCTTCAGTAAGATTACGTCCTAACCCTCGAGAGCTTCCTGTAATAAACCATATTTTGTTCATTGTAATTGTGTTTTTAAGTTCATTACAAATTTACGTCAGTAATGGAGGTTGTTGTTTTGTTGAAAAGCTCAAAATTATTTGTTTAAAGGCTCGAAGATGTTTTGCCACGAAGACACAAAGGCACTAAGTTTTTTTTGCCACAGATTAAAAGGATTAATAGGATTTTTTATTTCACGCAGATTTAAAAAGATTTAAGCAGATGTGCGCAGATATTTTTAAATCTGCGTGAAATAAAAACTTTGCGTCTTCGCGACTTTGTGGCGAAAAAAATTAGTTAACTGTATAAGTTGCAGTATATAATCTTCTAAACATTATATAAGTAACACTTACCATAACAAAAGCAATAATAGCATCAATAGTTGCAGGGAAACCTAATACAACCAATTTTGAAAAGAAAGCGAAAATGATATCAAAAAATACTCCCGCAAATACCCATTCTTTTAATCGTAATAACCTATTCGGAATTAATAAAGTGATGACTCCTGAAACTTTCATTACTCCTAAGATGTAAATAAAATGAGCTGGGTAACCTAATAGTTGTGTAATTTCCCAAACTAATTTGTTGGTTGTAAGTTCAAAAAATCCGCTGGCACCAAACCATAAAGAAGTTAAAATAATTCCTGTCCAATAAATAATTTTTGTTGTTTTTGCATTCATGATTTTAAATTTTAAGTTGTTAAACAGGACAAATTTGCGGCAACGGCAATCGATTTCATATTCAAATTTTGGTGAAACGGACAAATTCAAATCCGAAATAGACAATCAATAAGTTCATTTGATTTTATAACTTTACAAAAGATTTTCAAACCCAATAGTCACCATTTAAAATGGAAGCCAAAACACTTTTAAAAGAACATATCACCAAAACAGTTTCGCTGACAGAGGAAGAGTTTGATTATTTCTTTTCGCATTTCAAACCATTATCTTTTAAAAAAGGGCAGACGATTATTAGCGCAGGCGATAAAGTCGATTGTGAGTATTTTGTGATTTCGGGTTGTCTGAAAGCTTTTTATATAAATGATGAAATCAAAATGTACATTTTGCAGTTTGCCATGCCAACTTGGTGGACATCTGATTATAATGCACTTTACAACCAAACTCCCGCCGCTATAAATGTTGATTGTATTACGGACGCCGAAGTGCTTTGCCTTTCTAACAGCGACCGCGAAAAACTCTGCGCCGAATTTCATCAGGTGGAACATTTCTTTAGATGGAGAACGAACAAAGGTTACATAGCATCTCAAAAAAGACTTTTATCTTTTATGAATAATAATGTCAAAATTCGTTACGAAGAACTTTTGGCTTTATATCCTCAATTATACAATTTAGTTCCGAAGCATTTAATTGCGGCTTATTTAGGTGTTTCGAGAGAAACCCTTAGCCGACTTTATAATTCTTGATTTTAGCCCACGGATTTTACGGATTCATTTTTTTGTTTTGCGCATATTTGGTTTCTCACAGATTTTCGGATTGAGCAGATTATTTTACTGCTGAGAAATATTGCCTGTGGTTTCAACCACAGGGATTTAGATTATGACAAAACTTTGCGTTCCAGCGGTTGAAACCGCTGGCTATGTTTTAAATTCTACATCAATATAAAAACCTTTGTCTCTTTGTCTCTTTGACCCTTTGAACCTAAAAAATAAGAATGTGATCTACATCACGTAACCGATTTCCATAGTCGCCGTTCCTTTGTACTGTACTTTTAAATACAATAAAAATGGAAACAATAAATTTTGAAATCGTAAGCTCAAACAGCAGCGTAGAATGGACTGGTAGAAAAGTTACTGGTGCACATAATGGTACAATTGGTATCAAAAATGGTAGTTTCATCTTTAATGATGGAAAAATAAAAGGAGGAAATGTTGTTATTGACACGACTTCTATTAAAATTCTGGATGTAACAGATCCGGCAACGAACACTCAATTTGCAGGACACCTTGCATCTGATGATTTTTTCTCTATCGAAAAATTCCCAACAGCAACATTAGATATTTTAAGCGTAAAAGAAATATCAGGCACAACGTATCATCTTGAAGGAAACCTGACTATAAAAGATATTACACATCTTGTTGGGTTTGACGTGCAGGTAAACAATGACAACAACACACTTTCACTTGGAGGTAAATTGATTATCGATCGTACCAAATACGATATCAAATTCCGTTCAGGAAATTTCTTCAAAGATTTGGGAGATACCTTAATCTACAATGACTTTGAGCTTGATTTTAATATCACTGCCGAAGCTGTTTTTACAGGACAATCTAAAAACTAATTATCATGCCTTACGTAAAAATCGAATTGACCCGCGAAGGAGTAACACGCGGGCAAAAACAACAATTAATCAGCGGCATTACCAACCTGATTACAGAAGTATTAAATAAAGATCCGCATTTGACTCACGTTGTGATTCAGGAAATTGAATTAGACGATTGGGGTTATGCAGGAGAACAAGTATCAGTATTAAGAGAAAAAGGCATAACAGCCGACAAAAAATAAACATCATGAAAAAACAAACAATAATCGTTACCGGAGCAGCTTCTGGTATCGGAAAAGGAATCGCTAAATATTTCTTAGACAGAGGCGATAATGTGGTTATAAACTCAGTTACAGCAGCTTCATTAGAAAAAACTTTCAACGAATTTGGCGCAGGCGAAAACCTTGCAATGTTTGCAGGAGACGTAAGTGATAAAAGAACCGGAGAACAATTGGTTAAAATTGCTTTAGAAAAATTTGGTTCTGTAGATGTATTGGTTAATAATGCAGGGATTTTTGCAAGCAAACCATTTTTAGAAGTGGATGAAGCGTATTTAGATACATTTTTGAAAACCAACCTAAAAGGAACTTATTTCACTACACAATCAGTGCTTCCGCAAATGCTAAAACAACAAGGCGGGGTTGTAATCAATATTGGAACTCCATTAGTAAATCATGGTTTAGGCGGATGGCCGGCTTCGGCTCCAATTGCAAGTAAAGGAGCAATTCATGCTTTAACGATTCAGTTAGCAGCAGAATTTGGGAAACAAAACATTCGTTTCAATACCGTTGCGCCGGGTGTAATTCGTACGCCAATGCACGGAGATAACGCAGATCAAAGTGCCGGTTTGCATTTATTAAACAGAGTAGGTGAGATCGACGATGTTTCTGAAATGGTCTACACAGTTGCCAAAAGCAATTTTATTACCGGATCAATCATCAATGTGGATGGTGGAAAAGGTGCAGGACACAATTTAAATTAAGGTGAAAACGATATTATTAACTGCTTTTATGCTCTGGAGTTTTCAGGGCATAAAAGCTCAAAATACTAATAAAATGGAAAATCAAATAGAAATTCAGGCTATTACCGATGCAATAGAAAACTATTACTTTAAAGGTATTTATGAAGGTGATGAAATCTTGCTTGGGAGTATTTTTCAACCTGGAACATTCCTTTTCGGAGATATAAACGGACAACCGTACTTCAAAACCGTTGATTTGTATTTAGACGGCGTTAAAAACAGACAAAGTCCAAAGGATTCAGGAAAACCTTTTAAAGGTGAAATTTTGCATATAAGCGTTGTAAATTCTATCGCTGTAGCGGAATTAAATGTTAAAATGTACGACTTTAATTATAGGGATTTTTTATCTTTCCATAAGATTAATGGCAAATGGCTTATCGTCAATAAAATGTTGACTGATACCAATAAATAACTTAAATTTTGAAGCTATGTGGTACAATACAAAAGCTAAGGAACTGTTAGGAATTGATTATCCAATTTTGCAAGGCCCTTTTGGAGGCAATTTATCAACGGTAGAATTAACGGCGACGGTTTCTAATCTTGGCGGATTAGGCGGTTATGGAGCTTACACTTTAAGTCCGCAGGAAATTTATGAAGTTGATAAACAAATAAAAGCAGCCACGGATAAACCATACAATATTAATCTTTGGGTTTCAGATCATGATATTCCGGATGGAGGTTTAACCGATGAACAATTTGAGAAAACAAAAGCACTTTTTAAACCTTATTATGACGAGTTAGGAATTCCGTTACCGGAAAAACCTGCACCGTTTCAATCGAGATTCGAAAACCAGTTACAAGTTATTTTAGATGTTAAACCCAAGGTCTTCAGCTTTATGTTTGGCGTTCCTTCAGATGATGTTTTAGAACAATTTCGAAGATCAGGAATTGTTACCGTCGGCGCGGCTACAACGCTTGATGAAGCTATTTTTCTGGAAAGTAAAGGTGTAGATATGATTATTGCTTCTGGTTTTGAAGCTGGCGGACACCGACCTTCTTTTTTAACCAATGCCGAAGCATCTGTAACCGGAACTTTTGTTTTACTGCAGTTAATGCGCGAAAAAATTAAAACTCCAATCATTGCAGCTGGCGGAATTGCCGACGGAAAAGGAGTTGCCGCAGCCTTAACATTAGGCGCAAGCGCAGCCCAAATAGGAACGGCTTTTTTAGCTGTCGATGAATCGAATGCATTGCCTATTCACAGAGAAATGTTATTTTCTGATGCTGCAAAATATACAACACTTTCACGCGCATACACCGGAAGACTCGGACGCGGAATTACAAGCCGAATTGCAAAAGATATTATAGGAAAAGAATCGAATATTCTGCCTTTTCCATTACAAACTACTTTTATTTCTCCTTTGAGAAAAGCAGCACTCGATCAGCAAAAATGGGATATGATATTATTTTGGGGAGGACAAATTTCGCCAATCTTAAAGCATACAAAAGCAAAGGAATTGATGCATTCATTGATTGAAGAAACTACAGCGTATTTTGATGGATTAAAATCTTAACTTTAGGTTGTTTTAATTAACAAGCTTTGGAGAAAATCACTGTAATTTCAAATCAATAATTTTTAAATGAAGTTAAAGAAGAATATTAAAATTGAATCGGCAAAAATAGGAAAGGATAAAAACCATTCTTTGATAAAATGCGACTTCAAGGTTTTAGAATTAGAAAAGTTCTTGAAAAGAAAAGAATATTTTTTCAAAAAAGACGGTATTAATTCAGATTATATTCTATTGGTTTTATCTTCTGAAAATAAAGGTTATAAAATATATTTAGGAGATTCGGCTTATGAAAAATCAATTGATAAAAATATTAAATTACTTAAAGAACATATTTTTATTCAAAACAAAAAAGTTACTTATAAGGAATATTTTGTTGTTCTGAAAAAAGATGATTTCATAGAAAATGAAGCTGTATTTTATGAATTATTCTCCTTGTTTAGTTTTTTATTGATTGCCGAATTAAAAGAAAAGCTCTCCAAAGATGATTTATTAAAAAAAATAAATAGATTTAGTCTTTATGGAATTTTCAATTTTAAACGATGGTCTGGTATTTCGAACGACCAGCTTTTTTTTGATGTTGATCATAACTGCGGAACACTAAAAAATTATGTTGTTCAGCTTTAATACAAACTCATTTCAAAAACGGAATGAGTTTTTTTATGCTTTTTCTACAGTAAAAAAGCAGAATTAGTCAATTTTATTCTATCAAACGTATGAATTTCCATTATAAAATAAGGAATTATTAAAATTTATTATTCTGTTTTAATTGTCTAAAAATCAATCATTTGTATTTCGTGTAAAATGTTTTTCAAATAAAATTCAAAAAAAATAATTTTAAACACTACTAATTCGGTAGAATTAATATATATTTGTATCACAGAAAAATTCTGAATGATACTTATCCAGAAAGACTGAGGGAGCAGGCCCTATGAAGTCTTAGCAACCTGTTATCGAATAAGGTGCTAAATCCTTCCCGTCTTGCGGGACAGATAAGAAAGATTGGCGCAAATCTGAATAAGATCATCATTGTTGAAATTATTTATTTTTTAAAATGAAAACCAAACTACATTTTTTACACGACAGTGACGAACTTTTGAATTCAATCTTCGAAGAATATAGTCTTGCCGGTTTCCGAATGCGAAAGCATTAAACTCTCTCTCATTTCTTTTAAATACCATTTACTAAAAGCCTTTTTATATCGGCTTAAAGGAATTCTTTTGCCCCAATATTAAACTATAATAAAAATCATATCATCACCTTAAAATCAAAATAAAATGAAAAAAATACTATTAGGTTTTGCCTTATTTCTTGGAGTTGCACAAACTCAGGCACAAGAAAATAATTTACAATTAAAAGGAACTGTTGTCGATACAGTTGCTCAATATGTGTATTTGCAAAAATTCCACAATAAAATGTTTACCACAATTGATTCGGTAAAAGTAAAAGACGGAAGTTTTAGTTTTAAAACTAAAGTAAAAACTCCAGAATTATATGGTTTAAGCGTAAACACAGAAGATTCTCCATTGTATATTTTCCTTGAAAAAACGCCAATTACAGTAAAATTAAGTCCGAAGAAATATTATACAAGTTCTGTAGTTGAAGGTTCTGAATCTCAGAATTTATTTGATTCCTATAAAAAATCAAAAGATGTAGAAATCAGTAAATTCATTACAGAAAATCCTAAATCTATTGTTTCGGCTTATGTATTGTACAGAAACTGGTCGTATAGATTAACGCCGGAACAAATTACTCAAAACATTGCTTTGCTTGATAAAAGTCTGCAAAGTACCACTTACGTGAAAGAACTTAAAGAACTGGTTACTGTTTTAGACGGATTAGCGGTTGGTAAAAAAGCCCCAGATTTTACTGCTAATGATCCGCAAGGTAAACCAGTTCGTCTTTCAGAAAATTTAAAAGGATATACTTTAGTTGATTTTTGGGCTTCATGGTGCGGGCCTTGCCGAAGAGAAAATCCGAATATCGTGGCGGCTTACAAAGAATATCATGACAAAGGATTTAACATTGTAGGTGTTTCTTTAGATAAAAAGAAAGAAAACTGGATTAAAGGAATTCAGGATGATAACTTGACTTGGACTCATGTTTCTGATTTACTTTTCTGGAATAGTGCTATTGCAAAATTATATGGAGTAAGAGCGATTCCTGGGAATTATTTAGTGGATTCAAAAGGAATAATCGTGGCAAAAAATCTTCACGGAGAAGAATTGCAGACTACACTAAAATCACTTTTAGAAAAAAAGATTTAGAAGACTATTTTCATTTTTGTCATTCCGAGGAACGAGGACCCGAGCGATAGCGAACTGGCGAAGCAATCTTCACAAGAAACTCGACAATCATAATTGACAATCTTTGCAGAGCTACTTGCGAAGATTCCTCGTTCCTCGGAATGACAAACAGAACTTATATAAGCCCAAATAATAAATTTAGTTAATTAAAATGATAAAGGAAATGAATGCTATTGAGACAACAACAGAACCAATCGAGTTGGAGTGTTACTTCTCTAAATTTAGAGAAAATACAATAGGAGTAGATCACCGCTTTAAATCCGTTTACGGAAAGCAAAACCTGCTTTATGCAGATTGGGTTGCCAGTGGTAGATTATACGCTCCAATTGAGGATATTATGCTCAATAAGATTGGTCCAATGATTGCCAATACGCATTCACTTTCTAGTCAGACAGGAAAGACTTCAACGCACGCTTATCAATATGCGAGAGATATCATTAAGAAATCAGTAAATGCCAATGAATCTGATGTTTTGGTGACAACCGGAACCGGAATGACAGCAGCTTTATCAAAATTACACCGCATTATGCGTTTGCGAAAAGAGTATGAAAATGATAAACCAGTTGTTTTTATTACGCATATGGAGCATCATTCGAATCAGGTTTCGTGGTATGAAACCAATGCCGATGTTGTTATTCTGCCTCCAGACGAAAATAATTTAGTTGATCCCAAAATCCTTTCCGAAGAAATTAAAAAATACGCTCACAGAAGCTTAAAAATAGGTTCGTTTACGGCTTGTTCCAATGTTACAGGAATTATTACGCCTTATCATGAATTGGCTAAAATCATGCATCAAAACGGCGGACTTTGTTTTGTTGATTTTGCAGCTTCGGCACCGTATGTCAAAATCGATATGCACCCAAAAGATACGGAACAGCAATTAGATGCTATTTTCTTTTCTCCGCATAAATTCTTAGGCGGACCGGGAACTTGCGGTGTTTTGGTTTTTAATGAAAAATTATATCAATCTGAGTTTCCCGATAATCCGGGCGGAGGAAATGTAAAATGGACGAATCCGTTAGGCAGATATTGTTATAGCGAGGACAAAGAAGTTAGAGAAGATGGCGGGACACCAGGCTTTCTACAAGTAATAAGAGCTGCTTTGGCTTTAGAATTAAAAGATAAAATGGGAGTGGCAAACATCAAAAACAGAGAAAAAGAACTGCTTGCTCTTTGTTTTTCAAGACTTCAAAAAATAAAAGGTTTGTCTATTTTAGGAGATTTAAAAACAGAAAGAATCGGCTGTGTTTCTTTTATAATCGAAGATATTCACTATAATTTAATCGTAAGGCTTTTAAATGACCGTTTCGGAATTCAGGTTCGCGGAGGCTGGTCATGTGCAAGTACTTATGCGCATTATTTGTTTAATATAAACGAAAAGAAATCGGCGCAAATTACAAACGAACTTCTGGAAAGAAATCAAACTAATAAACCGGGCTGGGTGCGTTTGTCGCTGCATCCAATTACGACAAATGATGAGCTTAATTTTATCTGTGACGCAATTGAACAAGTATCTTTACATTATAAAAAATGGCAGAAAGATTACGAGTATTATTCGGTTACAAATGAATTTGAAAATCCTGAAATTAAAGAAACTATAGCGGAAGAAGTAAATGAATGGTTTAAGCTGGATTAAATGTTTAAACACATAGAAACATAGATTTTTTTAGTTTGTATAAAAGTTGATAAAAAGAAACTAGTTTCTAACACATAGTTATGTTTGTTTAAACAAAGGAAATGTAAAAAGTTTGTTTGTCATTCCGAGGAACGAGGAATCGCACAAGAAACTCCGTACAGAATGTTGCCAATCTTTGACGAGTTGCGAGTGCGATTCCTCGTTCCTCGGAATGACAAATACTGACTAGCTATGTTTGTTTAAACAAGTGAAACGCCTTTTACCACAAAGAAAAACTATGTCTCTATGTGTTTAAAAAAAACTTAACAGCTATACTTTTGTATAACAAAACGATAAAAATGAAAGCAATTGTATTACAGGAAAACCGGGAATTTCAATTAGAAGATGTTGAAATTCCGCAGCCCTTAGATCATCAGATTCAGGTAAAAATTAAAGCTTCAGGTTTTAATCCGATTGATTATCAAATGACAGAAGACGGATCAGAAAGAAAGCTTTTGCATTCTCCAATTCTGGGGCGGGAATTCTCCGGAGTTGTATCGGCAATTGGTAAAAACGTAAGTGATTTTAAAATTGGTGATGCTGTTTTCTGCGGATCAGGAAGCATGGGTTCTAACGGAACTTATGCCGAATATATTTCTGTTCCCGAGGCAATTGCAGTAAATAAACCTTCTAATATTTCTTTTGAAGAAGCGGCAGCAATTCCGTCAGCAGGATTAACAGCTTTGCAAGCTTTTAAACGTATCAATGCCAGTTTTTCTGATTCGATATTGATTACCGGAGCTGCGGGCGGGGTTGGGAATGTATTTGTTAAAATATTGATAGCAAATGGCTTTCAAAATTTTGTAGTGACTGCCGGAAATGAAAACAGCATTAATGCATTAATTGACCTCGGTGTAAAACCAAAACAAATCATCAACTATAAAAAAGAAGAAATATACGAAGCTGCTCTTTCTTTAAACGGAAATAAAAAATTTGATATTGCAGTTGATTTGGTTGGAAATAGTGTTGCAGAAATTGCAGCAAAACTTTTGAAAACCAACGGAATTTATGTTGATGTGACGAATTTTTCGACTCCGGAATCTCGAGGAATTCTTTTTTCAAAAGGCGCTGCAATCTTAAATATTTCTAACTACGCATACGGACTTGAAAAACGCTACGATTATTATAAAAACGGATTGAATTCGTTACGATTACTTTTAGAACAGCAAAAGATTACACCACCCGCTATTTTAATAGTTGGAGAACTAGAAGTAAATACGGTAATAAATGCACATACAATACTCCGTGAAAATAAAACGGAAGGAAAAAAGTTAATCATGAAAATTTAGATATTTTTTCACGCAGATTTGGCAGATTTAGGCAGATTTTAATAGTAAAATGCCAAAAAAAAGTAATCTGCTCAAATCTGCCAAATCTGCGTGAAAGAATCTTTTTAATCCTTTAATCTGTGGCAAAAATTGGCGATAATCTGTACGGAGTTTCTAGTGCGATTCCTCGTTCCTCGGAATGACAAATTGGTCGTTTAAACAAAGTAGAGAAGCTTTAAATCAAAGCAATCGTTATAGTAATCTACTATTTTGATAGGTTAATAAAAGTTTTAATGGTTTTTATATTAAAATTAAAATTATCTGTTTAAATTTGCAGCAACAATGAGAAATAATAGCCAGAAAATGAATAATTATTATAGCTGCAGCATGATGTGCTGTGATGCTTTATAATTGATTTGGCTTATATATAAAATAATATTATTTATTTCAAAAAGCCTTTCAAATAATTATGAAAGGCTTTTTTGTTTTTAAACCTGAATTAAACAAATGATTGAATTAAAAAACGTTACCAAAACTTTTCATCAAAAGGACAGAATCGTTTCTGCTTTAGATGATGTTTCGCTAAAGGTGCCGCCTGGGAAAATTTTTGGTGTTATTGGAACTTCGGGAGCTGGAAAAAGTACACTGATTCGATGTGTGAATCTTTTGGAAAGACCAACTTCTGGAGAAATTATTGTAGATGGAAAAGCTTTGCAGCAATTATCAAATGCTGAATTGGCGATTGAAAGAAGACAAATCGGAATGATTTTTCAACACTTCAACCTGCTTTCTTCGAGAACAGTTTTTGATAATGTTGCTTTCCCGCTTGAATTGGTTGGAACTCCAAAAACGGCGATTAAAACTCGTGTTTTAGAATTACTGCAATTAGTTGGTTTAGCCGAAAAAGCAAACGATTATCCGGCAAGTCTTTCTGGCGGACAGAAACAAAGAGTTGCGATTGCGAGAACATTGGCAAATAACCCAAAAGTTTTATTGTGTGACGAAGCGACAAGTGCGTTAGATCCCGCAACCACACGTTCAATCCTGAATTTACTGAAAGACATTAACCGTCGTTTAAATATTACCGTTTTGTTGATTACACACCAAATGGAAGTCGTTAAATCGATTTGTGATGAAGTGGCGGTAATCAGTCACGGAAAATTAATAGAGCAGGGAAGTGTAGGCGAAATTTTTGCCGATCCAAAACATGAATTAACAAAAGAATTTATTGCTTCGTCGCTTCATTTAGAGATTCCAGACGTTTATCAGGAAAAACTACAAAAGACAGATAACGGAAGCTTAAATCCGTTATTAAAGCTTGAAATGACTGGAAAATCAGTTAATGAACCTGTGATTTCAGAGGTTTCAAGATTGTTTGATACCAATTTCAAAATCGTTAGCGCGCAGATGGATCAGGCCGGAGATGTGAACTTTGGCGTTATGCTGATTGAACTATCTGGAAAACGCGAAAACTACGACGCTGCCATTCAATATTTTATTTCAAAACACATTAAAACAGAAATCATAGGTTATGTCTGATTCTATTATCACTTTATTATTAAATGGAACCTGGGAAACTATTGTTATGACTTTTGTGTCTGGCTTTTTCGGTTTCCTAATCGGACTTCCAACGGGAGTTTTACTTTTCCTTACCCGAAAAAATCAAATACTGGATCAGCCAGTTTTAAACAGAACTTTATCGGTTATTGTAAACGTTTTTCGTTCGATTCCATTTATTATTTTAATTGTTTGGATGATTCCGTTTACACGTGCTATTGTGGGAACTTCAATTGGTGTAAGCGCTGCTTTGGTTCCGTTAAGTATTGGCGCAGCACCGTTTATTGCCCGTTTGGTCGAAAACAGTTTATTAGGTCTGCCATCAGGTTTAATTGAAGCTGCAAGAGCTTTAGGAGCAACACCTTTACAGATTGTATATAAAGTGTTACTTCCGGAAGCTTTGCCATCATTAATAAACGCAGCGTCGATTACTTTAATCACTCTTGTGGGTTATTCTGCAATGGGTGGAGCAGTTGGAGCCGGCGGTTTAGGACAAGTTGGTTATCAATACGGATATATTGGTTATGATGCCGTAACGATGAATTCGGTTTTGGCATTATTGGTGATTTTGGTTTTCCTGATTCAGTTTATTGGAGACAGGTTATCGAAACATTTTGACCACAGATAATTATCAATTAAAAATTAGGAATTAAAAATTAAAAATAGATTTGTCATGAAAATAAATTTCTTGAAAACAGCCGGAATTTTAGCTTTATCATTAGTTTTAGTGAATTGCGGAAAAAGTAAAAACAACGATCCGCATTTTATTAAAGTGGGTGTAGCTTCCGGGCCTGAATTAAAAGTTGCCGAGGCAGCAAAAAAAGTAGCCAAAGAAAAATTCGGACTTGAGGTAGAATTGGTTTCTTTCAACGATTATGTAATTCCAAATGAAGCTTTAAGCCAAGGAGATATTGATGCGAATGCTTTTCAGCATAAACCTTATTTAGATGAACAATCTAAGCAACGTGGTTATAAGTTGGCAATTATCGGAAATACATTCGTTTATCCGATTGCGGCTTATTCGAAGAAAATAAAAAACCTTTCTGAGTTGAAAAACGAAAGCACGATTATTATCCCAAATGATCCAACAAACGGCGGACGTTCTTTATTGCTTTTACAGAAAAACGGTTTATTAAAATTGAAAGATGGTGTTGGTTTGTTACCTAAAGTAACGGATATAGTAAGTAATCCTAAAAACTTAAAAATATTAGAGTTAGAAGCGCCTCAATTACCTCGTGCTTTAGATGATGCGAATGTTTCAATTGCAATTATCAACAATACTTTTGCTTCTGCAGCTGGATTAGTTCCGTCTCGTGATGCTTTATTTGTTGAAGATAAAGATTCTCCTTATGTAAACTTGGTTGTTAGTCGTGAGGACAATAAAAACGAAGAAAAAGTAAAACAGTTTTTACAGGCTTTTCAATCTCCGGAAGTTGAAGCTGCAGCGGAACTTGAGTTTAAAGGCGGCGCTGTGAAAGGATGGTAATAATAATTGTTAATTGTGAGTTGTTAATTGTGAGTTGTGAATTGAACTTTGACAACTAACTATTTGATATAAAAAAAGGCAGATGAAAATTGTTTCATCTGCTTTTTTTATTTTAATGTGGTATTTTTATCGGTAATTTCAAACCATGGTATTTTAAATTTACCTTTCATTAAATACACTTTTAATTCCTCATTTTTGTAATGACTATCATATTGCATTTGTGAAACGGAAATTTCGTGTGGTGCAATTTGTTTTCCCCAAGGCGTTAATTTTAAATAGTATGTGTGTCGTTTACCGTATGTCATTCTTTTTTCTAAAATGGAAGTATTAAATATTTCTGGCTTTGATGTATCGTATACGCAATTTAAAGATATATACGAACCATAGGCATAGCTAAAAGATAAAATTAATAAAGCCAAAATGCTTATAAAATTATTCGTTTTAATAAATTTAAATTCCTCATTACGAAAAAGTAAAAATGCTATCCCAAGAAATGCAATCACAAAAATAGGTACCCACACATTAGTATAATCTAAAATTTTAAAATCTAAAAAAGATCTTGTGATAACAGCTGTAATAGTTGAAAACACTCCAAAAAGAATACTGGGATATGTGGTATTTTTTCTTCCTTCAATTCTAATTAAACCTTTATAATAATTTAAAAGAAATACACATAAAACAGGGAAAATTATGGATGCAATTAATGCATATTTGTAATGATCTATAAAAATGAATGTCCAGATTCCAATTCCTATACCTGCAAATTTAGTTATTGCAGCGACCTTTTGAGCTTTTTTTAAGTTTGCCTCTCTTTCATTTTTATCTTTTCCAAATTTTGGATTATTTAAGATTTCATGTTTTTCTTTTAGTTCCTGTCTTAAATCAAGAGTAGAATCTTCTTTTATTAAAGGCATAATGATTTTAGTAGTTGTAGTAATAATGCGAATGCAAAACTAAGAGAAAAAGATTTATATAAGCCCCAACTGTCTCGCTTTATTAATAAGCTCTGTATCGCCGCCTTTTTCTAATAATAAATGACTTTTAATATTCGCTTTTCGTTTTTCAATTGAACTCATTGAAAGCGGAATATGATTGGGAATATTAACGGTTTTAACGCCTTGTGATAAAAGAATTAAAATCTGGCTGTCGTATTCGTCCCAATTTAAGTTTCGGTGCGTTAATTTCTTCTGAGATTTTACAATCTCATCACTGTAAATTATTTCCCCTTTTAGAATTTTTTGACAGATAGTTGGGAAAGATTCAAAATTAACTTCACTTTTTGATATAAACCCGTCGGGAGCAATAGTTTTTATAATTCTGTTTACGATGAAGGCTTCGGTATGCATTGTCAGTAATAGAATTTTGCATGAAGGAAGCACTTTTCTAATCGTTATAGCCAAATCAATACCATCGGTAATATTGAATTCTTCATAAGGCGGCAGATTAACATCCAGAATGGCAAAATCCAGCTTGGTATTTTGTTTTTCGAGCAGCATTATTTTTTTATAAGCAGTCTCGCAATTGTATTTTTTTAGGAAGGTTGGTTCAACTGTATCAAAGCAATCGTCAGACAGTAGGTTAACATAACTGTCTACCGTCATAGGATGATCATCAACAATTAAAATATTAAGTGACATTATAGTAAAATTTAAACAAAATTAAACAATCTTACGGATTTTCCGTAAAATATGCAACTTTTTTGGATGTTTTTTTGCAAAAACATAAAAATAACATACCATGAAAAGTAAAGTAATTCGTATTCTTTTTGCATCAGTTTTAATGATGAATTTATCTTGTACAACTGATGATCTTGACAACCAAGATTTTAATTCAACCGAAAAAAAAAAGCTAAATGATCAAAGCAAAGATGAAACTATTAACTCCAAAACTGTTGACTCTTTAAAAATCAGCTATAATTTACAAATGAGTGCTCCAGATGGAGATCCGCTAAATCCAAAAATTAAATAAAACATGTTCGACTCTATTTACTGAAGACTATAATACTGATATAGAAGTATTATAGTCTTCTTTATTTATAATATATTTGAATTTAATTTATAAAGTATCATTTTGAGATTGAAGTCGAAAATATATATTCCAATACTTCTATTAACAATAGTAATTTTATTAGTGTTTTATCATAGGAGAGATGAATTAAAAATTAGAAATCAAAATCAAAATACTTTTGATACGGAATACTTTAATAAAATTTCAGGAACAGAAAAAGAGAAATATTTAGATTCTCTTATTAATAATTTAAAGCATCTAAAAAATGACTCCATTGTTAGAAATTTATATTTAAAAGCAGGAGAGGAATATTATTACTTGAATAATATAAAAAAATCACATTCATCCAGCTTAACCGCTTTAAAATTATCCAGAGAAGAAAACGATAGTTCCAGAATAGCAAAGTCACTTTATTTTATTGGGGACTGCTACGAAAGTTCACAAAAAGACAGCGCTTACTATTACTATCTGCAGGCCCAAAAAATTTATTTAAAGATTCACGACTACGACAAGTTAGGACAAATGTATTTTAATAAAGCATATGTTCTTTTTTATGATGGAAATTATGTAGAATGCGAGGTGGAATTAACTAAAGGTCTCGGATATTTAAAAGATTCAGATAATATAAAATTGCTTTATTCCTGCAATACCTTAATGGGAAATTGCTTAGAAAAGCTGTTTATGTACGATCAGGCTTTAAAATATCATCAACTGGCGTTGAGAAATTTAAGGGCAATGAAAAAAAATAATACAGATAGTGATGAAGTAAATAATTTCAATATCTCTTCTGTAATTAATATTTGTAATTTATACGATCTAAAAGGCGATTATTCTAAATCAATTAATGAATTAAAGCCTTTGCTGACTAAAAATTTAAGAAAGAACTGGCCTCGTTTTTATGCCATCGTTTTGTCTAATCTGGCATATTCTAAAATGAAAAATAAAGAATATAAAAATGTTGAATCAATGTTTTTAGAGTCTTTAAAAATTGTTGACAGTCTGGGATATACTTCTGATGTGATGTATAAAAAAATTCATTTGGGAGAATTTTATCTGACACAAAAGGATTCTTTAAAATCCTTAAAAACATTGCAGGAAGCTTATACTGTTTCGATCAAATTAAAAAATACCAACGAAACTTTAAATACATTAAAACTGCTTACAAGAATTGACAGCAGAAAAAGACTGTTTTATGCCAATCAATATATTGCCATTAGCGACAGTATAAACAGTATTCAAAGCAGAACGAAGAATAAATACGCCAGAATTGAATATGAAACGGTTAAGGTCGAAGATGAGAATAAGGTTTTGACTAAAAAGAACTTTTATATTTTGATCTTTTCTTTTGCTTTGTTTCTGGCCTTGTCTGCAATTTCGGTAGCTATTTATTTAAAATACAAGAACAAAGAATTGCGATTTGTAAAACAGCAGCAAAGTGACAGCGATGAAATCTATCAGCTTTTGAGCGAACAGCAAAATATAATCAACGCCGCAAAAGAAGAAGAAAAGAATAAAATTGCAAGAGAACTTCACGATGGTGTAATGAATAAGGTTTATGGCGTAAGGATGAATTTAGGATTCTTTAATTCTAAATCAGATGAGAAAACGATAGAAAAAAGAAAGCAGTATATATTTGAATTGCAGAACATCGAAAATGAAATCAGAACCATTTCACACGATTTAAATCAGGATTCTTTTTTAGAAAGCAATGATTTTAATACGCTGTTATCCAATTTAATTAAAAGCCAAAATGAGATCAGTAAAACTCAGTTTAATTATTTTGTAGATGAGAGATTTGAGTGGGAGCAAGTGCAGAATATTTATAAAATAAACTTTTATCGTATTATTCAGGAAGCGCTTTTAAATATTCAGAAATATGCCCAAGCTTCAAAGGTCGAAGTAAAAATAGATTTAATTGATAAAGATGTTTTGCAATTATCAATTATTGATGACGGTGTTGGCTTTGATATCAATACAGCAAAAAGAGGAATTGGTTTATCTAATATAAAAGAGAGAACTAACTCTCTAAAAGGAAACTTCGAAGTAAAATCTAAACCGGGCGAAGGCACCGAAATCATTGTAACTTTTACTATTTAATTGAAAAATAAAGCAATAGAAAAATAAACCTTATTTTGTTGCTCTTCAGACTTTTAGATGTCTTTTTTTGATTTAATGCAGACTAATTTTGCTTCATTAATTTGATTAAAATAAAACAAATCAAATTAATGAAAACTATAGACTTTGCATTCAATTAAAAATACTTGTCATGAAAATATACAGCTTAATTTTTTTGTTTTTTACAATTAGTTTTTTTGGAAATCCTATAGAGGTTAAAAATGATACTCCACCATTAAGCCCGGAAATGGAAAGACTTAATACGGAACTTTTGGATGTGAAAGCGATGATTAAAAAAAATGCATCTTACAATACAAAAATTGCCTTTTTTATTGATATGAGAATTAAATCGGGTAAAAACAGATTTTTTGTTTACGATTTAGAAAAAGATGAAATTGTCGACCAAGGCTTAGTTGCAAACGGTTTTGGTTCTGAAACCAATGTTAGAGGAGAATTAAAATTTAGTAACGAACCTAATTCTAAATGTACATCTTTAGGGAAATATATTGTTGGTAAACCTTATAAAGGAATGTTTGGAAAATCTTATAAATTATCTGGTTTAGATGAAACAAACAGTAACGCCGCAAAAAGAGCGATTGTATTACATTCGTATTCAGCAGTTCCAAATGAAGAACAAGATTATTACATTTCAAACAGCCACGGCTGCCCAATGGTTAGTGAAGCTTTTTTTAAGAAATTAGAAAAGATCATTGATAGTTCTAAATCTAATATTATTATGCAGATCTATTATTAATGATTAATTGTGAGTTGTTAATTGTTAGTTATAAAAAAAAGAGACAGTTTTTAAAGCTGTCTCTTTTTTTATGTTTTCATATTTTATGAATTATCCGTGAGCAGCAACAGATACATCAGCCCATTCTTCCCATGTTTTTAGCTTTTGCTCGTATGTTTGTTTTGCAAATGGTAAAGCTATTTTTCCTAAAAATAAACGTAAAGGTGGATTTTCAGCTTCAACTAATTTAACGATTGCAGGAACTGTTGCGCTAACTTGTCCAAAAGTATCCGGATCATGTCCATCTGCAAGTGCTTTTTTGATTACGTCGTATGCAGGAATACTTTCGCTATGGAATCCGTTACCCCAAATATCTGTAAAATAACCATTTGGTTCTACTAAAGAAACATTAATTCCGAATTGTTTTACTTCAGAAGCTAAAGTTTCGCTTAAACCTTCAACAGCAAATTTTGAAGCATTATAAAGTCCGATAACCGGTAAAGTTGCGATTCCTAAAATAGAAGAAACCTGAATAATGTGTCCGCTTTTTTGATTTCTCATAATTGGTAAAACAGCTTGTGTTAACCATAAAGTTCCAAAGAAATTAGTTTCGAATTGTGCTCTAGCTTCTGCTTCACTTGCTTCTTCAACAGCGCCGTTTAAAGCGTAACCTGCGTTATTGATTAAAATATCAATTGTTCCGAAATGATTTTTTACTTTTTCAACGATTGCAAATGAATCTTCGCGTTTATTAACGTCAAGTTTTAATGGTAAAATTGCGTCACCGTATTTTGCTTTTAAATCATTTAATGTATCGATATTTCTGGCTGTTGCAGCTACTTTATATCCTTTTTCTAAAAATGCTTCTGTCCAGGCTTTTCCAAATCCTTTTGATGCTCCTGAAATTAAAATTGTTTTTGACATGATTTCTTAAATTGTTAATGTGAATTGTTAATTGTGAATGATCTTATTTTAATTGGTATTGTATTTTTTTATTGATATTGAAATTGTTATTTTAAAATATGACTGATCGGTCATATTTTTGATAAAAAAATTAAATGCTGTTTTGGTCTATTAAATTTTTTAGGGTTTTGACAATGACTTCCATTTTATCATTGTTTCCAGACATTCTGGACATTAAATGTCCGCCTTCGAGCATAGCAAACATTACGGTTGCAAAATCAGCCGGTTTTAAATCGGTTTTAAATTCTCCGTTTACTATTCCTTTTTCAGCTATGCCTGAAAGTAATTGCTGTGCGGTGTGAATAGCATTATTTACTTTCTTTTTTACGACAGGATTTGTATCATCGGCTTCTGTTCCAAAATTTAATATCGGACAGCCTCCAATAAGCGGTGACTCCAGCGGATTGCTAAAAAAATCTATATAGGCAAATAACTGTTCTTTTGATGTTTTAGGTTTGCTTAATGCAGCCTGAAGTTTAGCCGTTAAAACTTTTACATTATGATCTACAGCGGCACAGGCAAGTACTTCTTTATTTTCAAAGTGTACATACATGCTTCCTTTAGACAATTTGGTGGCTTCCATAATATCGCTCATAGAAGTAGCTGCAATTCCTTTTGTATTAAAAATAGGAGCGGCTTTTTCTATAATAAATTGTCTGGTTTCTTCACCTTTTGCCATGATAGCTTTTATTTAACGGTACAAATATATGACCGATTGGTCATATCTGCAAACAAAAAGAAGATTATTTTTTAAAAAATTTCAAAAAGTGCCTGTTTATGAGGGATTCGTGAGGGCAATAATTAATTTTTTGTGTTCAGGAAATTGGGTAATTAAGGTATCACGATCTCCTAAAAAGTAATTATTAGGATTAAATGGAGGTGCCATAGATACTCCCATAAGGCTCCAGGAATCTTTACTTTTAATTCTGGAACCAATCCATGTTCCGCCCGGAATCACTTTCATTGGTTTTCCGCCTTTGGCAATATCATTACTAAAAATACAGACTTCAGATTTTGGCGTATGTCCTTCCGGATACAATAAAAGCATTTCTACAGGCTTTCCGGCATAAAAATGATACAGCATATCTCCTGTAACTTTATGCATAATAGAGCAACGGGAATTATCCAGAAAATAATAGATCGCGCTGCAAGGAGTATTTTCTACAGGTGGAATAGGATAAGTATTCGCAAAATAACCGCCTTCGGTACTGTTTAGCTGCAAATTAAGCAGCCTGATTATTTCAGATGCTGGTGACATAATGTTAATGTTTAATTAGTTTGTTAGAAATAGTAAATCCCCGAAGATTTATAGTAAAACTTCGAGGATTTGGGGTTAGTAAGCATTATACTCTGGTTCGGTTAATCGGGCTGATATCTGTTAATTCTTTTGTTGGATTAAATGGCGAACCAACGCTTTGCTGGAAATTAAAATAGTTGTTGGGATCCACTTTCTTTTTAATTTCTAAAAGGCGTTTGTAATTGCTTCCATAATATTGTTCGGCCCAATTATGCTGTAAAGGATCGATGTAGTTGACATAAGCTCCTGTAGCATTTCCGGCATCAGATAATCTTTCGAAAAATTCATACGCCCATTCTACATTTTTTAATGTATCGCCAGGTTTGTCTAAATCCCAGATCGATTTAATTTCCGGAATAAAACGGCTGTTTCTATGTACGTATGCTGTGGCATCTGAGGCAACATTTTCGATTGCACCGCCGGCATGTGTCCAAACGGCAAAACTTTCCGGAGACGGAGCTTTGCTCATTGATTCCACAATAACCTTTGCTACTTTATTATTCATTCCGCCTTGTGGCAGAACAGTAGAACGGATGTAAGAACTCCTTCCGGCAACTCTTGTTGTGTAACCGTTATAAAATTCCCAGTCCGGAAGCGTCATATTAAACAAATCGGCATTAATTGGTTTAAGTTTTAAAAGCCCCTGAAGTAAATCAATTCCTTCGGCGCCATCACCATTAAAAACCGGAGTTAAACCCAGCACTTTTACATTGGTAGTTTTGTCGATTAGGTCTTTTTGATTTCCCATAAAACCGTAAACGGCCATTGCATCTGGAACTGTCTCAACCCAGTCATTGTAGTAACCTAAAACATCTTCGGCCATTTCTAACGGATATCGAATTTGCCCCACTAACATTTTTTTGCTTAATGGTTTACGAACTCTCATTTCCATTTCGACTACAATTCCAAAGTTTCCGCCGCCGCCGCCAGAGCAAGCCCAGAAAAGATCAATATCTTCGGCAGAAGTACTGTTTACACCAATATGACGTAATTCGCCGTCTGGAGTAACGATTTTTAAACTCTCCAGATTATCGATGCTCATTCCGTACGAACGCGAAACAAAACTATAACCGCCGCCAAGCATAAATCCCGGAGGCGCAACAGTAGGGCAGCCGCCGCCTACAGGAATTAATCCCGTATTAGTTAACTGCATAAACTTGTAAACATCGTACCAGATTACGCCCATTTCTGCCGTAACGGTTTCTTTTTTAGGGTCGAATGTAATTCTGTTTAAATTTTTCATTGCAATTACAACTCCGCCTTCATTCAGGCAGTAACCGGCAGCACTATGCCCGCCGCCTTTTATTGAAAAAGGAAGATTGTTTGTAATGGCAAATTTTAATCCCAGTCTCACATCTTCAACTACGGCCGGAAAAATGATTAAACGCGGTCTGAACTGAATTCGTCCGTTATCAATTTTTATAACGTCTTCATATTCTGAATCGCCGGGCTGAAGCACATAACCGCTCAGCTCACGAACTAATTCCTGAATTGCTGTTTCTATCATGATTTTTAATTTTTGGGGTTAATTTTTATCTGGTAAGCGAATACACTTTTGACTGGTATTTTATATAAGAATCAAAAATGTATGTGTTGTCAATCATTCCAGCTGTTGCAGGAAAGAATTCGTCGTGCTTTTTGCTTTTCAGATAATCATCGTACGCTTTTTTACTTTCGTAGATAATAGAAACCGCAACATCAAAATTTCTAACAGAAACATTTCTTTTAATATCCGTCAATCCTCCAGTTGAAAACTGCTGAATTCCCGGATGTCCTGCTAAATATTCTACACAGATATCCGTAAACTTTTTAATGTTTTCCGGTGATTTATCTTTTAGAGAGAAATATAGGTCATGAAACATACTTTGCGGATAGTTTCCATCGGCACCAATAGTCTGCGGTTCTGAAGAATTTCCTCCAATAATAAGATTGGTTACATAATAATCCATAACACGTCTTGTTGTACCCGGAACCCATCTGTTTACATCAATTACGAATTGATTGTGTGCAGAATCATTTCCATTATAGACATTAAAAGCATCTTCGTTTGCAAAAAGCTGATGCATGGCAATGTCATAATTAAGATCATTTTCAGGACGGATCATATCATCGGCCCTAACACCAATCCAGAAAGAAATCATTCCAACAGATTCAGAAAGATATTGTCTTGCTTCGGCCATATAAGCTTCTACAATGCCTTGCGTATTACTTGTACCCAGATTGAAGTACGTGCTGTGCAGCAACATGGGTGCGTTATTTGAATTTTCCATTTGAATTTCTTTTAAATATTTTAATTGATTTTCTTCAGAATTTATTCCTGAAGACGAAGTGTTGCTACTGAAATATGAGGCCATTTAATTTCTACAACGCTTCCATCTGGGGCAAAAACGGGGAAATCAAGGATTACGGTTTGTGTATACTGCAATTGAAGGAAAGAAGTTCCGTCTGCATTTTCAACAGTTTCGATCCAAAAAATTGCTGAAAGGCTGTTTGCATTGGCATTTACATTTACAAACGGAATGTTTGTAATTCCGCCAACAGGAGCTGTTGCGCCTGGAGTTGCTACGCCGTCTATTGGGTTTGCATCTAAAAAGATCACAACAGTTTTAGTAATGTTTTGTCCTTTAATGGCATTTTCCAAAAGAATATTCGGGTTCATAATTACTTCTTTTGGAATTCCCGGAGGCGGAACTGCATTTACCAATTGTGATAAATACGTTTCGCTGGTATCGTTTACTCTTTTTCCGTTTACGATAAAAAATGGAGTAGGATCTGCCACTTCAAATTGTGGCGGGCCGTTTACGGTAAAAAATGTTCCCTGAGCTAAAATTGAATCTCCATGTGGAATTGAACCTAATCTGGCGATACTGGGTTGTACCGCCGGATCAGTGCCACTTGGAAGATTTAAGAATAATCCCGTTTCTAAATGAATTCCGTTTTGACCGCTTGGAAGATTTACATCGTCTACCTGTTGTAAATAATGTAAGCCTTGAAATGCGATATCAGATTGTGCATTTCCACGGTTGATAATATCACCTCCAATAGAATTGAAAGTAAAAGTTTCTGCCGTTGAGTTTAATATGATTTTGAATTTATCAGCCGGCGGCGGACCCGGTTTTGCCTGATTCATATTTGGAACTTCAATTAAATTGAACCCCGGACCAACCCAGGTTCCTACTAATGTTTCTAATACACCAAGATCAACTGGTGCAGTTGTTACAGCTTCGGCTTTAAATTTTGATTTAAGTCCTTTGTTAACTGGTTTTGCTTCTAGCTTTTCTAAACCTGACAGGTTCAGGTTTGCTAACGGATTATTTTGTTGTGATGCCATTTTATTTTTTTTGAATTGATTTTGTTTTTTTGATGGGTTTATTTTTTCTTAGGATTTTAAAGTGCTTTTCGACTAAATCCCTGAATCTGAAATAATACTTCAGTGGTCATGAAAACATTTGGCGGCGTACTAAAATCGCTTAGAAATAAATCGCCGTAAGTTTTTACAAATTCAGTAAATATGGGACCGTTCACATGTTTAAAAAATGCGTCTTGGTTTTCATAAACTTCCCAAAAAATAACCTGACCCTGTGGCGGAGTCGGAAGGCTTTTTTGGTTGAAATCCGGAACGTGAACCATATACAATAAAGTTTCCGGTTCGTTTTCCTGAACATCTTTTGCCAGTTGAATCAAAGCTGTTTTTGCTTTTTCTTCATTTCCGGGCAAAATGGTCCATTTTGCTTCAAGTGGGTAATACATAGTTTTTTGAATTATTAGTTATGAATTATGAGTTATAGCCATTGCCATTGAAATTGCGATTGCTATTGTCATTACCATTGAAATTGCCATTTTTATACTGCTACATATTCAAATGTTGGCCCTGCACATTCACCATTTTCAAGCGGAATGTTTAGCAATTCCAGCGCTTTGTATTTAAGTTCATACATTACTGTAATTCCTTTAATAAGAAGTTCAGGTTCACCGCTCACTGCATCGTTAATTCCGTTTAGGAGCTGTACATATACTCTGTTGAAGTCTTTTGCTTTTTCCAGTAATTCAGGATTTTTTTCATAATCTTTCATTTTTGGATTCGCTTTCATGTTATAAACTGATGACCAGCTTACCGTAAAAGGTTTTCCTGTTGGGATACTTTTTACAGGCATTTGAAAATTGGTGTCATTCGCACTGTACATTCTTCCAAAACAGATTTCCTGAAACTTGAAATAGTGTGCGTATTCAATATCTTCTCCAAATAAAACCTGCTCCGTTGCAATAGTTCCGTCGATACCTTCACCTTGACCTACAATTTCTCCAATTGCTTCTTCAGCATCTTCATAATTTACAACTTTTGTGATTTTACCGCCGCTTCCGTAGTAATGTTCAGCAGTAATTTGACGGCTTGGATCTCCAATGAAAATACCATTCTTTGTTTTTTTCTTTGCTTCTTCATTTAAACGAAGTAAACCGTAACGAATCGCTTCATAAAACTGCCCAATACTATCAAAGTTTTTGGTAATAGGCGCTTTAGGATCAGAAGGTCTTTCGATTGTAGAAAATTCATCTAATGCTTCTCTGGAGAATTTTAAAAGATGAACTTCAAACGGAGGCGAACCTTTTGGAACTTCAGGAACAATGCCTCCCGGAAGCGGAGTAGGGTAGTTTGGAATAATATCTTTTACATTAAAAAGTTTATCTCCTTTTTTTATTGTTTTTGGATCTGTAATCGCGTTTAAAATATTGGATACCAAAACCATGTGCAGCATTTCTTCAACCACAACACTTCTAATAAGAGCTGCCGCTTCGACATTACTACCTTCTTTAATCGTGTAAAGTCCGCATAAATAAGGAGGAATTGTTGAAAGCTCTAATTTTAAAGCGGTTCTAAGAGAGTCCTGAAGATGTTTCAAATCTTTGATGTAATTTTTTACATCTCTTTTAGACATTTTCAATGATGTTTTCAAGGTGCTTTTTTGGGCTATTGCAGGCGCATCGATATTGAATTCATTATCAGCAATAAAGGCATTATCTGTAGCAACGGAGTAAACCTCTTCGTTAATATCCAGATCGGCAATTGGTTTAATTAGCTTTTGACGATTTGGATTGTTCTTTTGAAATAATTTATTTTCCATAATAGTTATTGTTCAAGTTGTTGAAGGATAGCTTCTGCCGCTTTAAAAGTTAGGGCAGACATAGTTAGAGTTGGGTTTGAAGTTCCTAGAGTCGGCATATTTCCGCAGCCAACCAAGTACAAGTTTTCGTGATCCCACGTACGCATATTGGCATCGACTACAGAATCTTCTTTTGAGAATCCCATTCTGTGTGTTCCTACAATGTGTCCTGCACCAGCAAAAGTGTAACCCTTGCCTTTGTAAGTCACATAATCAGCATCCGAAGCCGGATTGTATGAAGTAAAATCTTCGATACCACATTGACTGAACAATTGCTCAGAAACAATTCCTGATGCTTCAAAAGCTTTCAGCATATATTCTGTCGCTTTATAATAAATTATAGGTCTGTAATTGCCAATATTATCTTTGTATTGAGGATCAATTCTTACACGGTTTTCAGGATCCGGAGCCTGTTCGCATTCAAAATGAGTAAAGAATTGTCTCGTAACCAGATTTTCGATTTTAGCGCGAAGTTCTTTTCCAATAATACCTTCATTTACTGCATTAATAACATCTGTTGCAGGTGAACCAGTTGGCCATGCCCAGCCCCAGTTGTCCAGTGGTAAAATCCAGGCGGCATGATTTTTACGAAATTCTCCATCTCTAAAAGTTGGAATGTTAGAAGTAGAACCCGGACCACGATAAGGGTAAATAGGATCTTTTGCTAATCCCCATCTTAAAACCGTCATGTGATCCATTAAATTACGCCCCACCTGATCGCTGCTGTTTGCTGCTCCTGATGCTAATAATAATTTAGCATTTTCAATCGCGCTGCAGGCCATTACATACAATGTTCCTTTTGCAGTATGGGTCTCGTATGAAGAAGAACTTCCTTTAACGTACGTCTTGTATTCAACGCCGTTAATCCAGTTTGAAGTTTCGTTGATTAACAATCGGGAAGCAACGGCTTGTGTTTTTACGACAAGATTTCCCATGTCGCATTTTCTGAATGTTTTTAAGGCATTGTATTTTGCCTGAACCGGACAAATAGGTACACAGCTCGCATTTCCTTCGCAGCGCTGACCTGTATATTGATCCCAGTTTGCGCCAACCGGATCATATTCTCCGGGTTGATTTTTGATAATATCTAATTTTTTTGAACCTGGATTCCATTCAACGCCGCCAATATTGTAATCAAGATTCGGAATTGAATTTCGTCCTTGCGGAGTACTGATACAAGTTAATTTATAGTCTTTACCATTAAGTTTAATGTTATTGTTCTTATCAATTACCTTTTTCATTACGCCGTCAAGGTAACTCGTTGGAATACCTTTCATTGGAAACACGTAATCTTTACCAAAAATGTTTTTTTGTTCGATAGGATAATGCTGATCTTCTACATTTCCTGAAACACCAATTTCATTTTCGGCCATTTGATAATATCGGGACATATCTTCATACTTAATTGGCCAGTCTACACCAACGCCGTATTTAGATTTCATTACAAAATCGTTTGGCAGCATTCTAAGTGTGGTTCCAAGCCAGTGTAAAGTTGTTCCTCCAGGTGCTCTCGTATTATCACTTGCAAAAGGAAGCGGTCCCATTTGTACCAAATAACCTTTTGTTGAAGGTCCGTTTTTTGGGATTTTCTGAATATCAAGAACATTAATTGAAGGCGCATCTTTGATATTCGGGTAAGGTGCATTCGGAACTTTTGCAGAAGCATTATAAAACGTATTAAGATAATCCTGATAGTTTTTATAATTAGCATCCTGATCCATTGCCATACCTGCAGAAAGACCTGCTTCGAGCATTAAAACTTTTTTACCTGCATTGGTAAGAACCTTTGCTATTATTGATCCGGCAATACCAGAACCAACAATTACTACATCATAATTATTTTCCATTTGATTACCTTTTTGTTATGAATTTTTTACTGTAAGAGGACGTTCTGCCCATGAGCCGTAACCAGGTTGTTTTGCTCCCGGCGGATGTGTATGCGCAGCATTCCACATAAGGCCCTGAATGTAAGAAGCTGATGATACTACATCGTTGCCCCAATTTCCTGTATACCAAAGGATAATGATGTTTTTTGCCAATCCGTTGTAAGCAGAAGCAGCCATAAATTGTGAGGCTAAAGCAGCTTCAATGTTTTTTTTGGATTTGTCATTTAAAAGCACATGAACATCCAGAAAGAAGTAATCGATGTCTTGTTTGTCTGTGTTTTTCAGGATCGTGTTGTAGTAGGTTTCCAGCATTCCGGTGGCTTTAAGTTCAGTTTTACTGAAACCGGTTAGAAGCGCCGAAACCTCTAAAAAGAGTTTTGTGTGGGAATTAGGTTCCATGGTGTTAGTTTTTTGGGAATTAAAGGGTTAAACATTTTTTTGTTAATTAGTTTTTGATGTAACATGTTTAAGTCCAATATGCTAACGTTGTACCTTGAGTATAGATGCGATGATACCTCCAGAAGTAAAGACAGGCTTGTACAATTGGCTGTTTCAGCAAGTTTTGAAGCATAAGTATTAGTAGCATTACTTTGCTTCGACACAGTAGTATTAGTTTTGATATTGAGCCTTGTTTTTTCTACTAAAATTACTGGAGATATAAAACGGCTATTGATAAATTGACACAGGAGTAGGATTTTATGTCATAAAAGCGATAATTTTTGGTATTAAAACTTTTATAATGTTAGATTAGATGTTAAAAATTTGAAAAATTAACATTAGCTTAAAGATTATAACATATTGAAATTGAGTTTTCTATACTGTTTTAATTAGTATCGGATGTAAAATGAGTTTTTATTCTGTTCAGTTATAAGCATAAAAAAACTCCCAAATTGCTTTGGGAGTCTTTATTTGAGAATTTTTTTATTCTGAGAATAAAATCAAGATTAAAGTTTATTCGTTTTGGTATCAACAATTTTACTTACTCTAAATACTAAAAAGATAGTAAGTAACATAATTCCAGAAGCAGTCATCGCCAGAATATCATAATGTTCTAACGGTGCATAACTGTCTTTTTGATAAATGATTAATCCGGCAATTACAGCACCAAAACCTCCGGCCATTTGCTGTAAAGACGAGTTAATACTCATAAACGCACCACGATCCTGCGGATCTGGAATAGCAGAAGTTAAAGTCGTTGACGGAACCATTCTGCTCATAATTGTTGCCATCATCAGTACATTAATCACCAATACAATCCAAAATGGAGTTGGGCCAAACTGAGCATAAATATTGATTAGAATCACGGCAGATACGGTAGCAAATGCAAAGATTTTAAATTTATTTACTCTATCACTTAGTTTACCAATAAACGGCATTGTAATTAAAGTAGCAATTCCGGTAATCATGAATAATAGAGGTAACTGCTCATTAGTTACTTTAAGGTTGTTGATAGCAAACGCACTACCAAAAGGCATCATCATAAAACCTCCAATAGAAAGCAGGGCAGTAGCTAAAAAACCAACCTGATAGTTCTTCTTAGAAATAGTATGATACAAATGCATCAAAGCTGTTTTCTCTTGTTTTAAATGTAAATGCTCTGTAACCGGCTTTAATTTTACATATAAAATCATGGTAATAATGGCCGCCATTGCTGCAATCCATAAAAATGGAACATGCCATCCCCATGCATTTGCAATATATAAACCAATTGGGATTCCAAGAACCTGACTAACGCCAAATCCCATTTGAATAAATCCCATTACTTTTCCTCTTTGCTGCAAGCTGAATAAATCAGCAACAATGGCAAGAGAGATCGAACCAATTACACCACCAAATAATCCGGTGAAAACGCGTGCTGCAACTAACAGAAAAAAGTTAGGAGCAAGGGCACAGAATAAAGTCCCGATCGTGAACCCGATGTAAAAGAAAAGTAACAATTTTTTTCGGTCAAATTTATCTGCAAAACCAGCCGTTAGCAATCCGGAAATCCCGGCACTAAAAGCATAAGCAGAAACGGCAATACCAAATTGAGAAGCCGTAATATTTAAGGTTTTAATCATAATATCCCCAAGCGGCGACATTACCATAAAATCAAGCACAACTGTAAATTGTGTCATGGCTAAAAGAAATATAACCAGTTTTTGATAGCCATTAAAACTGGGTGCGATAGTTTGTTTTTCGTTCATATAATTATTATAGTTCTTTGCAGTCAAAATTATGAAAATTCAATAAATCAATAATTTGGGCTGCGTTTAGTTTTTCGCTTATAATTCTCAATACACAATCAATATCTTCCTGATCAATAGACCATTGCAGGATAGATTTGTTTGCATTTAAAAATGTTGCGATTTTGTTTTTACTTGTCTCTGTTTTTATATTAGTGGCGAATATCAATACATTCATAACATAAAATTTAAGGTGTTAATGCCTTTATCACGAGTCTAAAAGCTTCTTGTTGTATTTCATTTGTTAATTGAAATGGAGTGCTGCCTCCAAGTCCTTTACCTTTTTCATGAAAACGCAGCAAGTTGTACAACGGGCCATAAGCAATACTCCAGAATACCTCCTTTGATACTGGTACTATTTCTTTTCTTTCAATTGCCCGATGCAAAAACTTCGTCATGATTTCTTTGAGTTCCATCAAACTTTCGTTAACGATATGTTCGCCATAATTAGAATTTTGGAGAATTTCCCAGCAGGCAATTTTATCAGTGTTTTTCAGCATAAACTCTGATCGGTTTTCCCATTGCTTTGCAAGACCTTCTACAAAAGGCATATCTGGCGAGAAATCTTTAAGCGAACTTTTAAAGAAGTAAGTGCCCATTTCAGTTCCAATTTTTTTAATCAGATCTTCCTTGTCGGCATAATAAATATAAAGCGTCGCTACAGAAATCCCGCACTCTTTTGCAAGTTTGTTCATTGTAAAGCCTTCGATGCCATACTTTACAATCATTTCTATAGTTTTTTCTTTAACTAATTCTTCTTTATTAATATCTCTTGTTCTCAAAATGAAAAGGATTTTATTGAATTGACTCTGCAAAGATATAATAATAAATGAACGTTTATTCATTTATGAAAAATATTTTTCAAAATATTCAAAAAAACACCAAAAGTTGCTTCCAAATTTAATTTTACTATTTTTACTCTTAGCAGCTATCATACTCAATAATTATTTGGTATGAAATACTGAATTGTTTTATTAACCTAATTATTTAAAAATGAGAAAAAACAACGATTTTGGTTTGTTAATACTTCGTATTACAATTGGATTTTTAATGCTTTTGCATGGTATTTCAAAATTTAAAGGCGGATTAGATTTCATCAGTGGAATGCTTGTTGAAAAAGGACTTCCGGGTTTCTTTGCCTATGGCGTTATCATAGGCGAAATTTTGGCACCAATCTTAATTATAATTGGTTTTAGAACCAGAATTGCTGCTTTGATATTAGCTTTCAACTGTTTAGTGGCAGTTTTAATGGCACACAGTCAGGATATTTTTAAATTAAGTGATCACGGAGGTTGGGAATTAGACCTTCTGGGGTTATATTTCTTTACGGCAATTGCATTGTTTTTTACCGGAGGAGGAAAATTTGCTGCTTCAAAAAGCAATAAATGGGACTAAAAAACTCATTAAAATATAAAATTATAAAGCGGCTGTTGAGCCGCTTTTTTTATGATTTTATTAGTAAGAAAGTCAGTAAAATCAAAGGCTGATAATAATTTGAATTCTAATGTTATTCTAATGTAGCGACGAAAATTTAGTTTTAACTTGCGCCTTGAAATTTATTTTTTACTATGCTTAACAAAATTAAAAATAGCCTTTTATGTAAATGCCTTCAGGCGTTACTAATCGGCTATTTTTTAATGAGCAGTATTAATGTTTCAGCAACTTTTAGTAGAATTATAAAAGAAAATACAGAAACTCATTCGGTTAAAGGAATAGCGTGTACTCTTTTGAAGAAAATCTTTAAGTGTGACGGAATCCCAGAAGAACTGGACGATTATGAAACAAAAGATACGAAGACCACAAAACTTGCAAAAGGAATTGTGTTATTAGAATATCTGGTTCCTTTAGATGCGTCTGTACCGGGATTTTATTTTCAAAATAACCTTAAAGGAAAAAATTATATAGACAATCCAATTTTCTCGTTTGGATTTCACGGCAAGATACATTTGCCGCCTCCACGATTTGTAATATAAGTATTTAGTTTTGATTGGATTATGATATTTTTTGTAATCCTTAATGCGATATTTTTCGTAAATTAACATCTATTAATCTTGTATTTATATATAAATCCATGACACCTTTAAAACGTTTTTACAACTTACTTGCGTTAGACAAACGTGACGTATACCAAATTATATTTTATGCCGCTTTTGCGGGTTTGGTAAACCTTTCCCTGCCTTTAGGAATTCAGGCGATTATTAATTTTATTCAAAGCGGACAGCTTAGTGTTTCGTGGATTGTGCTGGTTTTTTTGGTTACAATTGGAGTTGGCTTTGGCGGAATTCTAACCATTCTTCAGCTGCGAATTGTAGAAAATCTGCAGCAGCGAATTTTCGTGCGTTCGTCTTTTGAATTTGCTTACAGACTGCCTTTAATTAAGTTTAAAGAAATGTATTCTGAATACGCGCCGGAAAAAGCCAACCGATTTTTTGATACACTTATGGTTCAAAAAGGAACAGCAAAATTATTACTGGACTTTTGTACTGCCTTTTTGCAGGTTGGTTTGGGGATTATTTTACTGGTTTTGTACCATTCCTTTTTTACCGTAATCGGACTTTTATTTGTTGTTATTCTGTATGTCATTTTTAAATTTTCTTATAAAGATGGTTTAGAAACAAGTCTTAACGAATCAAAGTTTAAGTATAAAGTTGCGGCCTGGCTTCAGGAAATTGCACGTAATCGTGAAAGTTTCCGCAGAAAAGGCGGCTTCGATTATGCATTAGACAGAAATGACGGCTATGTAAGTCATTATGTCAATTACCGCGAAAAACACTTTCAGGTAATGAAAAAACAATACATTCAGCTTACTATTTTTAAAGTAATTGTTACAGCTGCTCTTTTGTCGATTGGTGGTTTTCTGGTAATTCACCATCAAATGAACATTGGGCAGTTTGTGGCAGCTGAAATTGTAATTGTATTGCTGATCAATTCCGTAGAAAAAATAATCTTCGGACTGGAATCTTTTTACGATGTGTTGACATCTTTAGAAAAAATTGGTCAGGTTACCGATATGGAAATTTCATGTATTCCAAAAACATCTGCCGTAACCGAAACCGGAATTACAATCGAGACCGAAAGTATTGCTTACAATTATCCGGAACACAATAAAAAATCACTTAAAAATATTAACCTGAAAATAAATCAGGGCGAAAAGATCATTTTAAGAGGAACAAACGGCGCCGGAAAAAGTACTTTATTAAGATTACTTGCCGGATTGCTGGAACCAGAAGGCGGCGCCATGTATGTGACCGATAATTTCATGAACCGTTTAGACGAAGACACTTACAGAGCACAATCTGGAACACTTTTGCAGGGCGATACGCTTTTTGAGGGAACAATTAAGGAAAACATTCTTTTTGGAAATGAAACCATAAATAATGACGATTTAAAATGGGCTTTAGATAATGTGTGTTTAACGCCTTATATAAAAACTTTTCCGAACGGACTGGAACATCAGATTCATCCTGGAGGACGCGAACTTTCTGCTTCAGATGTACAAAAGATTCTTTTGGCGAGAAGTATTGTGACCAAACCTAATATATTATTCCTTGAAGATCCGGTTGATAAAATGGACGAACTAACGTCGGGTAAAATTGTTGACTTTTTACTTGCCGAAGAAAATGACTGGACGGTAATTGTTACTTCTAAAAATGATATCTGGAAGAACAAATGCAGCCGTATGATTACGATTGACGATGGAAAAATTATTAACGACATAAAGCTTTAATCATGCTTAATATATCTAAAGATAATAACGTACTTATAACGCCGGGAAAATACAAATCGATTACCGCCGTTGCCCGCAGACCGCACTATAAAATTTTAAACCGAGTAATTGTTGGATTTTTAATTTTCTGCATTGCCTGTCTTTTTCTTCCGTGGACACAAAATATTTCCGGAAGTGGTTCTGTTACAACCTTAAAACCAGATCAAAGACCACAGACTGTTCACAATGCTATTGCCGGAAGAATCGAAAAATGGTATGTACAGGAAGGAGATTATGTAAAAAAAGGAGACACAATTTTGTTTATTTCTGAAACCAAAGAAGATTATTTAGATCCGAATTTAGTTGGAAATACAAAAGATCAGGTTGATGCCAAAAAAATGGCTGTAGAATCGTATGCGGATAAAGTAAGTTCGCTTAACGTTCAGGCACAATCGCTTAATACCGAAAGAGAATTGAAACTGCAGCAGGCTCAAAATAAAATCAAGCAAGCCCAGCTGAAAATTAAAAGTGACAGCATGGATCTTGAAGCGGTAAAAACGCAGTTAAGAATCGCAAAAACACAATTTGACCGTTCGACTGCATTAAATAAAGAAGGCTTAAAACCACTTACAGATGTAGAACAAAAACGTTTAAAACTGCAAGAATCTGAAGCGTATATTATTACACAGCAAAATAAACTTTTGAGCAGTAAAAACGAATTGATAAACGCAAGAGTAGAAATAAGCCGCATCACTGCTGAATATTCTGAAAAAATATCAAAATCAAGAAGCGATAAATTCACCGCTTTAAGCACGCAATACGATACAAAAGCTCAGGTAAATAAACTGGAAAATCAATACATAAATTACAGTATTAGAAATGGTTTGTATTACATAACAGCTCCGCAAAGCGGATATGTAAACCGTGCTTTACTGGCCGGACTTGGTGAAACAATTAAAGAAGGAACGCCAATTATCAGCATTATGCCGGCAAGTTATGATATTGCGGTAGAAACTTATGTAGATCCTATCGATCTTCCGCTGGTGCATCGTGGTGCAAAAGTGCGTGTTTGGTTTGACGGATGGCCAAGAATTGTATTTTCTGGATGGCCGGGATTGTCCTACGGAACTTTTGGCGGCAAGGTAGTGGCAATTGAAAATTTTATTAGTGCCAATGGAAAATACAGGGTTTTGATTTCGCCAGATGGAAACAAAGATGAAAAATGGCCGAAAGAATTAAGCATTGGAGCAGGAGCGCAAAGTATTGCTTTATTAGAAACGGTTTCGGTTTGGTATGAAATATGGCGAAACTTAAATGGATTTCCGCCAAATTATTATAAGTCAGATGAAAAGGAGGCAAAAAATGGGAAAGACAAAAAATAAATTTAAGACTATAGTTCGACTGTTTTCTCTTTTATTTTTATTCGGTTTTTCAGCTTATAGTCAGGATTTTAATAAAGAAGAATTGAGTTACAGCGAATATTTAGGATATGTAAAAAAATACCATCCGCTGGTAAAACAGGCCAATCTTGAAATTAGCAATGCGCAGGCAGCGTTGATGCTAGCGCGTGGTGGTTTTGATCCGAAAATTGAAGTCGATTACAATAAAAAAGAATTTAAAGGAACAGAATATTATTCGCTTTTAAACAGTAGTTTTAAAATCCCGACTTGGTACGGAATCGAAATTAAAGCCGGATTTGACGATACAGACGGACAATATTATAATCCGCAGAATCGTACGCCGGATAATGGATTGACTTCTTTAGGAGTCAGCGTGGCGTTGGGGCAGGGAATGTTCATCAACCAAAGAATGGCTGATATTAGAGAAGGAAAACTGCAGTTAAAATTAAGCGATGCACAGCGAAAACTGAGAGCCATTGAGGTTTTGTATAAAGCAAGCGAAGCCTATTTTGAATGGAGAAAAAGCTATAATGAAGCTGAGCTTTATAAGCGATATCTTGGTTTTGCCAGTACACGTTTTACAGGTGTAAAAAAACTGATTGAACTTGGTGATTCTCCTGCAATTGACAGCGTTGAAGCCGGAATTACAGTTAGAAACCGGGAATTAAATGTTGAAAACGCAAATCTAAAATTAGCAAAAGCAAAATTGTATTTGTCTAATTATTTATGGCTTGAAAATGTGCCTGTTGAATTGGGAGATATGGTGAAACCGGAAGAAAATCTAATTCTGACTTTAGAAGAAACCCTAAAAACAGATGCGATGATGGTCAATGTGGAAACGTTAGATACGCATCCCAAAATTCAGGCTTTAGAAACTAAAATGTCAATGCTGGAAGTGAACAGACAATTGAAAGCTAATTCGCTTCTTCCCAAATTAAATGTGGGTTACAATTATATTTCTGAACCTTCTTATTTTGATTCTTTTAATGCCGATGATTATAAATTTAATATAGATTTCAGCATTCCAATTTTTTTGAGAAAGGAGCGAGGAAGTCTGAAAATGGCAAAACTTAAAATTCAGGATTTAAAATTTGATATCGAACAGCAGAGACTGGAATTGAAAAACAAAATAAAAGCACAGCAAACTGAAATTGCTTCTTTAAAAAGGCAGAAAAATGTTATCGACAATTTGGTAAAAGATTATGTAACGATGCTGAATTCTGAAGAGAAGTTATTTTCCTTCGGCGAAAGCTCGATCTTTTTACTTAATTCGAGAGAGAATAATTTGGTAAGCGCAAAACTGTCTCAAATTAGTATTGAAAATCAGTTTTACATTTCAAATGCTGAGTTGTATAAAATATTGGCTAATCCCGATTAATTTGAATTTCATGTTATCATTCCGTAGGAATGTTTCGTTGGTAGAAAAATAATGCCCAACGACATGTTTACGTTCCGTAGGAACGTTTGAGATGTTGGATTATTGAAAAAATGTCAAAATCAAACGTTCCTACGGAACGTAAACAATAATGACAATATATGTTTTCTACCAATGAAATGTTCCTACGGAACAAAGAACACATAAAATAAAAGGGATTGTTTCGATTTTTGAGACAATCCCTTTTATTTTCTAATTAAAATTTACTGGCAAATTCTTTCGCAAAATCTTCCAGTTTTATTTTTCCGTCAACAGAAGCATTGCTTGATAAGAAATGTTCAATGATTTTTCCACTTCTTAAACCAGTTCCCATTTCGGCATAAAGATTAGCAATTTCTTCCGGAATTCCTGCTTGTGCCATTCCTCCAAGAGCTTGTTCATCTGTAAATTCGACCCACGGTAATTCTGGTTTTGCAATTGCAGTACCCAACACTTTTGCTGCTTCACCAGGTTTACGAACATCACTGATAATATATCGGATATTTTTTCCTGCCGGAGTCTGCTGTAATTCTTCGGCGACAGCCTGAGCAATATCTACCGGATGCACAAACGGAATTGTTATATCTGCTGGATAATTTGAACCAATAATTCCAGCTCCCTGAATCATCGGAACATCATTATAAAAATTAGTGAAGAAGAAACCTGCTCTTAAAAAAGTTACAGAAGTATTTAATTCCTTATATATTTCTTCAATTTTATGAAGCCCGGCAATTGGACCAGTTCCGTTTGGTAAATGAGCACCAATACTGCTTAACATTACTACTCTTTTTATTTTAGCTTCTTCAATTGCTTTTGCAAAAGATCTACCAGCGTTTTCAGTATTCGCAATAACATTTGCTCCGCCTAAATTTGGAGGTGTCATGGCAAAAATGGCATCTGCACCTTTTAATGTTTCCAATAGAAATGCAGCATCGCTTACAGAACCTAATGCAGCTTTTGCGCCAAGATTTTCGATTGCTGTTTTTCTGTCAGCATTACTGCTTATTACGATTACGTCGTGACCAGCAGCGACAAGTTTTGTTGTTAATGGTTTTCCTATGTTCCCTAAAGAACCTGTTACTATAATTTTCATATATATAATTTTTTTTATTACAGTTACAAAGGTATCTTTGTACTTACTTTTATACAAGTACTTACCCTATAGTATGTATCATGACAGCAATTAAAGAATCATCGACAATTCAGGAAAATAAGCAGTATGCACTGGAAAAATGCCCAGTTACGTTTGTAATGGAAAAAATAGGCGGTTACTGGAAACCTATTATTCTTTGGCATTTATCAAGCGGAACAAAACGTTACAGCGAATTAAAAAGAGAAATTCCTGCCGTGACAGAAAAAATGCTTATTCAGCATTTAAAACAATTAGAAGCAGATGGTCTTGTGATTCGGGAAGCAAAACCTGTTGTTCCGCCTTTTGTAACTTACAGACTCAGCAATGCCGGACAAGGTTTACTGCCTGTTATTCAAGCAATGGCAGATTGGGCTTTTAAAGTTAAGGATGGAGATTTTTTGTAAGATTCTAAGTTTTTTAGTCGCAAAGGTGCAGAGTTGCAAAGGTTCAAAGGTTTTAGAAAAATCTTAGCATCTCAGAACCTTAGCAACTTAGCAACTAAAAATTACTTAACCACCGTCACTTCCAATTCTATCTTAACGGTTTCAAAAAGGCTTTTTACTTCCATCAAAGTTGTGGCTTGTTGAATGTTGTGTTTTGCAATCCATTCCTGCAGAATATTGAAGTGAGGCCAAAGCTCGGAAGTTGCAGTTGTGTAAATCGTTAATCTCACGATACCACTGCATTCGTAACCTGCTTCGGTGATTACTTGTTCCAGATTTTGGATCGCCAGTTTTAACTGTGATTCCATGTTTTCGTTGCTTGAAATTCCTTCGGCGTTTATAGCAGTCTGCCCGGAAACATATAATGTTCCCTGCGGATTTTTTACTTCAACTGCCTGATTATAACTACGCTCGTTTTGCCATTTCCACGGATTGATAACTCTTTTTTCCATTTGATTTCCTTTTTTAGTTTGTGCCAATATTGGCATTGTTGCGATTAATAATAATCCTAAAAGTTTTGTTGTTGTTTTCACGATTACAGTTTAAAATTTATACTGCAAAATTGAAAATAACTTGTGGAAACAGGTCTTGACATTTGTCACGATTATAATGTGCGAAATGTCACATTTACGAAGATAATCGGCTTAAGGTTTCGCGCGAAACGCCTAAATAAGAAGCGATAAGACTTTTAGGAATGCGCTGAAAAAGAGAAGGGTATTGTTTTAAAAGCTGCTCGTAACGTTCTTTGGGGTTAGAAGTCATCCAGTAAAGAATACGACGCTGTGAGGCAAGAAAACCAAAGTTGGCCTTTTCAAGAAGAAAGCGCAGCATTTTTGGGGAATTATCGCATAGATCTTTATAATCTTCCAAAGTAAAACAAAGCACTTCTGTATCTTCCAGACATTCTAAAGACATGGTTGCTTTGGTTTGAGTGAAAAAAGCATAATAATCGCTTTCCCACCAATCTTCCATAGCAAAAGAAGCAATATGCTGTTTTAGGGATTCATCGGTGTAAACCAATTTTAAAAGTCCGGAAATGACAAAATAAGCATATTTTACATCATCGCCTTCCTGAATTAAAAACTGATGTTTTTTAAATTTTTTGGTGATAAAATGCTGGCTGATAAATGAAAATTCTTCATCTGTCAGCTTTATTATTTTTTCGATATGTTCCCGAAGTTTTTCCTGCATGTTATGGTCAAAGATATTTAAATTTTTCGATGATCAAAATGGGTGGATTTCAATTCGGTTTCAATTCATTTTTGCGGAATATAAATATTAAACGTCGCGCCCTCCATTGGCTTTGCCGTGGCATTAATAATACCATTATGGTTTTCGACAATCTTTTTTACGATGGCAAGACCAATTCCGGTTCCGTCGTAAATATCACGGCTGTGTAAGCGCTGGAAAACACCGAATATTTTTTCGCTGTGTTCCGGTTCAAAACCAATTCCGTTGTCTTTAAAACTGATGTGACAATAATTTTCTGCTGACGATAATTTATCATTTTGTAATTCTTCACCACTGACGATTCGGCTTTTGATTTCAATTTGAAGCGGAATTTCCTTCTGAGAAAATTTCAAGGCATTATTTACCAGATTTTCAATAAGCTGAATAAACAAAAATGGAATGATATTTATTTTGCCATGAAGTTCCGTAATAATGGAGGCATTTTTTTCCTTAATATTTTCCCGAAGCGCTTCTTTTACATCTTCAATAATGATATTGAGATCCGTATTTTCATAAATACGATCTGTAATATTCGTTCGCGAAAAAGTCAATAGATCGTTGATCAGTTCCCGCATTCGGTTGGTGGAATATAAGATTCGCTCAAATTTTGCCTGCCCGTCTGGGCTTAAATTTGGATATTCTTTTGCCAGAATAATGTTTGTAAAAGTCTGAATTTTACGCAGCGGTTCCTGCAAATCGTGACTTGAGATATGTGTAAAAGCATCAAGTTCAGTATTTTTCTTTTTTAACTCAGTCGCATATTTTTCTATGGCAATATATTGCGCGGCCAATTCTTCATTTGCTTTTGTGATTTTGGCATTAAGCGCAGTGGCTTCTTTTTCTTTTAAAAGTAATTCCCTGTTTTTCTTATACAATTCTGTAAACACCATCACTTTGGCCTGAAGGATTTCTGCAGATAAAGGCTTAATCATATAATCAACAGCACCAGACTGATATCCTTTAAAGATATAATCTGTAGTATTCATATTGGCAGTTAAGAAAATAATAGGAACGTGTTTGAGTTTGTCGCTCTGGCGAATGAGTTCGGCAGTTTCGAACCCATCCATAAGCGGCATCTGCACATCCATAAGTATAATGGCAAAATCCTGACTTTTAAGCAGAATTCGCAGTGCATCTTTCCCGGAAGTTGCTTCTACAAACTCATATCCCTGATCTGCAAGTATGACCTGAAGCGAAAGTAGGTTTTCCTTCTTGTCATCGACAATTAATATTTTAACCGGATGTTCTTCTATGGGGTTCTGGCCTTTCATAATAGGGGAATTATTTTAACCACACTCTCATTAAAGAGGATAATTGTTCAACATTAACCGGTTTTGTAATATAATCTGATGCGCCGGATTCGATACAGCGCTGTCTGTCGCCTTTCATTGCTTTTGCTGTTACGGCAATAATAGTTAAGTCCTTATGCTTTAAATTTTGTCTAATGATTTTCATGGTTTCATAACCGTCTAATTCGGGCATCATGATATCCATTAAAACAATATCAATTTTTAAATTCTGACTCAAAATATCAATGGCTTCGTGACCGCTTTCTGCACTGATAACATCTAAACCAAAACGTTCTAAAGCAGTTGTAAGTGCAAATAAATTTCGAACATCATCATCTACTAAAAGTACTTTTTTATTGATTAAAACATCTTCTTTTAAATAATATGTTTCAATTCTGTCTTTCATACTTTCCGGCAGATCTTTGTGTACACGATGCATAAACAAGGCAGTCTGATCTACTAATTCATCAATAGATACAGCACTTTTTGTAATAATACTGTGTGCAAAACGGCTGAGTTTAGCACGCTGTTTTTTATTGACATCACCCGCAGAATGCACAATTATAGCCGTTTCCTGTCCGCTGATATTATTTTCCAGATCGCTGATTAAATCTAAGCCATCAGCATCAGGAAGCATTAGGTCTAATATAATACAATCGAATGATTTTTCCTGTATCAGTTTTACAGCATCTTTTGCCGTTAAAGCAGTTGAGACCAAAATGTCTTCGCCTTCAACAGCTTCAACAATTCGTTCCAGTTCAAATTCATTATCATCAACTACAAGAAGATTTTTTTCTTTCTTGTCTTTAAAGTCTTGAATATCATTGAAAAGAGAAGTCAATAATTCGTTTTTGACCGGTTTAAGGAAAAAGTTTCTCGCTCCGCGTTTTAAGCCTTTGTTTCTTTCATCTTCTCCCGAAATAATATAAACCGGAATATGACGAAGCGTGAAATCTGTTTTTAAACGGTCGAGGATTTTCCAGCCGCTCGTGTCCGGCATATTTAAATCCATTGTAATGGCGTGCGGCTGAAATTGATTGATATAATCTACAACATCATTTCCGCGAGTCGTTACAATCGCTTTTATACCATGCTGATGTGCTCTTTCTAATAATATTTTGGCGAATGTGACATTGTCCTCGGCAATTAAAAGAATTTTGTCATTTGGCTTAATATCAGTTCGATCGTCGCCAACTTCATCTACAAAATACAAATCAATATCTGATTTTTTGAAACTTGCAGACGGAAGTGATTTTAAACGGCTTTTTCCGGCGTGAATAACGTTTGTTTCTTCATTTACATTAATGTCTTCCAGTTCTGGAATATGAACGAATTTAAGCGGTAAGAACAAAGTAAATTTACTTCCAATGTTAGTATCACTTTCGAGTTCGATGCTTCCACCTAATAAATCAGAAAGTCCGCGGCTGATGGATAATCCTAAACCAGTTCCTCCATATTTACGGCTTGTAGATCCTTCTGCTTGTTGGAAAGCTTCAAAAATGATGTTTTGTTTTTCTTTGGAAATTCCAATTCCGGTGTCTGAGATTTCAAAAGCAACAACAGCTTCGGCATTTTCCAAACTTGCGTTTTTCGTTTTCCAGTTGCTATCTGCTTTGTAAATGTTTAATCTAACACCGCCTTTTTCAGTAAACTTGAATGAATTCGAAAGCAGGTTTTTCAGAATCTGATTCAATCTTTGCGAATCGGTTTCCATAACCTCAGGAAGATTATTATCCATCATAATTTCAAAATTAAGATGTTTCGCCTGAGAAATAGGGTTGAAGGTAGACTCCACAAATCGGCTGATTTCTGCAAAACTAATTGGATTGTAATCCACAGAAATGTAACCAGATTCAATTTTAGAAAGATCCAGAATATCGTTAATTAACTGAATTAAGTCATCTCCGCAAGAGTTGATTGTTTTGGCAAACTGAATTTGTTTTTCGGATAAGTTTCCGTCACGGTTCGCGATTAATTCGTTGGCCAGAATCTGCAAACTATTTAATGGCGTTCTTAACTCGTGCGACATATTTGCCAGGAATTCTGATTTGTATTTGGAAGTTAAAGTAAGCTGATCTGCTTTTTCTTCCAAAGCTTTACGGGCAACCTCAACTTCCTGATTTTTTAGCTCAACCTCTTCTTTTTGATTGGCTAATAAAATCGCTTTTTCTTCCAGCTCTTCGTTGGTATTTTTCAATACTTCCTGTTGACTTTTCAGCTCGCTTGCTAACGATTGTGACTGTACCAATAATTCCTCAGTTCTTGAATTTGATTCGATAGTATTTAATACAATACCAATACTTTCTGTTAACCCTTCAAGGAAATCTAAGTGCGTCTGACTAAAGGTGTCAAGCGAAGCCAATTCAATAACTGCTTTAAGTCTTCCTTCAAATAAAACCGGAAGAATAATTACATCTTTTGGTTTGGCATCTCCTAAACCAGAGTTGATTCTGATATAATCTTTTGGAACATTACTTAAAATAATTCGTTCTTTTTCTACAGCAACCTGACCTATAAGTCCTTCGCCCATAGCGTAGGAGGTAGGTGAATTTTTTCGTTTAATGTAAGCGTAAGAGGCAATTAAGTTTAGTTTTGAATCCATGAATTCTTCGCCTTCTTCCAGAATATAGAAAAGTCCGTGCTGTGCAGTAACTACCGCGGCAAGCTCAGAAAGGATTTTCATGGTAACAGATTTAAGCTCTTTCTGTCCTTGAAGCATTTGGGTAAATTTAGCCAAATTCGATTTCAGCCAGTCTTGTTCCTGATTACGTAAAGTAGTTGCTTTTAGGTTTGAAATCATTTGGTTGATAGTATCTTTAAGAGCCTCAACTTCACCTTTTGCTTCAACACCAATAGTTCGCGTTAAATCTCCCTGCGTTACCGCCGATGCTACCTCAGAAATCGCACGTACCTGTGTCGTAAGATTCGCTGCTAACTGGTTTACGTTTTCTGTTAAGTTTTTCCATGTTCCAGAAGCTCCGGGAACGTTTGCCTGACCTCCCAGTTTCCCTTCGGCACCTACTTCACGGGCAACTGTTGTTACCTGATCTGAGAAAGTGGCGAGTGTATCAATCATCTCATTAATAGTATCCGTAAGCTGTGCTACTTCACCTTTTGCATCAATAGATAATTTTTGTTTTAAGTTTCCTTTTGCTACGGATGTTACTACTTTTGCGATTCCACGAACCTGACCTGTTAAGTTGGATGCCATTACGTTAACCGAGTCTGTTAAATCTTTCCATGTTCCGGCAACACCTTTTACTTCAGATTGCCCACCCAGTTTTCCTTCGGTTCCTACTTCACGCGCCACACGCGTTACCTCAGATGCAAATGAATTTAACTGTTCCACCATCGTATTGAAGGTGTTTTTTAAATCTAAGATTTCTCCTTTTACGTCAACGGTAATTTGTTTGGAAAGGTCACCATTTGCAACGGCTTTTGTTACATCGGCAATGTTACGTACCTGACCTGTTAAGTTGGATGCCATTTGGTTAACGGAATCTGTTAAATCTTTCCAGGTTCCGGCAACTCCGGGAACGAATGCTTGCCCGCCCAGTTTTCCGTCGGTACCAACTTCACGCGCCACACGAGTTACCTCTGATGCAAAGGCACGAAGCTGATCCACCATGGTATTTACGGTTTCTTTTAATTGCAGAATTTCTCCACGAACGTCGGCCGTAATTTTTTTCGACATATCTCCATTGGCTACGGCAATCGTAACCTCAGCAATATTACGTACTTGTGTCGTTAAGTTACCTGCCATTTGGTTAACAGAATCTGTCAAATCCTTCCAAGTTCCGGCAACTCCGGGTACATTCGCTTGCCCTCCCAGTTTTCCTTCGGTTCCCACCTCACGTGCCACACGAGTTACCTCAGAGGCAAACTCACGAAGCTGATCCACCATCGTATTCAGGGTTTCTTTTAATTGCAGAATTTCCCCGCGAACGTCAACGGTAATTTTTCGGGACATATCTCCGTTGGCAACAGCAATCGCCACATCGGCAATATTACGTACTTGAGCCGTAAGATTTCCTGCCATTTGATTAACAGAATCTGTTAAATCTTTCCATGTTCCGGCAACTCCGGGAACATTCGCTTGTCCTCCCAGCTTTCCTTCAGTTCCTACTTCTCGTGAAACCCTTGTTACCTCCGAAGCAAAGCCTCGAAGCTGATCCACCATCGTATTAATTGTATTTTTTAACTCTAAGATTTCTCCTTTTACGTCAACCGTAATCTGGAGTGATAAATCTCCTTTTGCTACGGCTGTTGTTACTTCGGCGATATTACGTACCTGTCCGGTTAAGTTGGATGCCATTTGGTTTACGGAATCTGTTAAATCTTTCCAAGTTCCACCAACACCTTCTACCTGCGCTTGTCCTCCCAGTTTTCCTTCGGTTCCAACTTCACGCGCCACACGGGTTACCTCAGATGCAAATGAGTTTAGCTGACCCACCATCGTATTAATGGTGTTTTTCAACTCTAAGATTTCTCCTTTGGTATCCACCGTAATCTGGCGGGATAAATCGCCTTTTGCTACGGCTGTTGTTACCTCAGCAATGTTACGTACTTGTCCGGTTAAGTTGGATGCCATTTGATTCACAGAATCTGTTAAATCTTTCCATGTTCCGCCGACACCTTTTACTTTTGCCTGACCTCCCAGTTTTCCTTCTGTTCCCACCTCAAGTGCCACACGCGTAACCTCAGAAGAGAAGGAGTTCAGCTGATCCACCATCGTATTGATAGTTTTCTTTAACTCCAGGATTTCTCCTTCGGCTACAGCCGTAATTTTTTTCGAAAGGTCACCATTTGCTACGGCGGTTGTAACCTCGGCAATATTACGTACCTGTCCGGTTAAGTTGGACGCCATCTGATTCACGGAATCGGTTAAATCTTTCCATGTTCCTCCGACACCTTTTACTTTTGCCTGACCTCCCAGTTTTCCTTCAGAACCTACCTCACGCGCCACACGAGTTACCTCAGAACCGAATGAGTTTAGCTGATCCACCATAGTATTGATCGTATTTTTTAGTTCAAGAATTTCTCCCTCAACGTTTACGGTAATTTTTTTAGATAAATCGCCTTTTGCTACGGCTGTTGTTACCTCAGCAATATTACGTACCTGTCCGGTTAAGTTGGATGCCATCTGATTTACAGAATCGGTCAAATCTTTCCAAACTCCACCCACACCTCGTACTTTTGCCTGACCTCCCAGTTTTCCTTCAGAACCTACTTCACGTGATACACGAGTTACCTCAGAAGAGAAGGAATTCAGCTGATCCACCATCGTATTAATGGTATCTTTCAGCTCTAAGATTTCCCCTTTTACGTCAACGGTAATTTTTTTAGATAAATCTCCTCTTGCTACCGCAGTTGTTACATCGGCAATATTACGTACTTGCCCGGTAAGATTCGATGCCATTTGGTTTACCGAATCTGTTAAATCTTTCCATGTTCCACCAACACCTTTTACCTGTGCTTGTCCGCCCAGTTTTCCTTCTGTACCAACCTCACGCGCCACACGGGTTACTTCGGAAGAAAAAGAGTTCAGCTGATCCACCATGGTATTGATGGTATTTTTTAGTTCTAAGATTTCTCCTTTTACGTCTACGGTAATTTTTTTAGATAAATCTCCTTTTGCCACCGCTGTTGTTACATCGGCAATATTACGCACCTGACCAGTAAGGTTACTCGCCATTTTATTTACAGAATCGGTCAAATCTTTCCAAACACCGCCCACACCACGAACTTTTGCCTGACCTCCCAGTTTTCCGTCTGTACCAACCTCACGTGCCACACGGGTAACCTCCATCGAGAAAAGGTTCAGCTGTTTTACCATTCCGTTCACCTCTTTTGCAATTCTGAGGAATTCTCCCTGAAGCGGGTTTCCTTCAATAGACAAAGGCATTTCCTGAGATAAGTTTCCTTTTGCTACCGAGGTAATTACGTGCGCAATTTCAATCGTTGGGTGAACCAAGTCAGAAATCAGCGTGTTTACAGAATCAACGCAGGAACTCCACGAACCGCGCGCGCCATCAAGAACTACGCGATTGTTTAATTTTCCTTGTTTACCAATGCTTTTACCAACCTTTTGAAATTCAAAAACCATTCTTTCGTTCAGGTCAATGATTTCGTTTAAAGTATCACAGATCGATCTTTTTATTCCGTTTTGGTCGGTAGGGAAACGCTGCGAGAAGTTTCCGTTTTTAACTTTCAGCAAAATCTTTAAAAATTCGGCATCGTTAAGAATAGATTCTTCGGGTTCGATTTTTTTTACTTTGGTTCCAGATGGCTTTTTTTCATCTGTTATGATTGGCAGTGCGATCAAGACCTCATTTTCTGGCGCTTTATCGGTGTGTTTTGCTTTTTTCATAATTGGTGAGGAGTTGGGATATTTTAGATTTTAGAGTTCAGATTTTAGATTATTTCTGATTTCTAATTTTTGTTTTTTGATTTTTGATTTTTGATTTTGAAATTGTGATTGCAATTGACACTTTAAAATTTCTATTAAATTTAAGTATTTTCATTCAATAAAATTTTCCTTAGATGAAATTGTACAAAGGCATCCATAGAATCGGGTCTTTTTGTATTGTCGTTGTAATTCAATGGTTTAATGATATATCCTGAAATACCAAGTTCTTCGGCGGTAACTCTGTCGTTGCTTTCAGAAGATGTGGTCATAATAAAAACGTTCAGGTTTTTTAAACTTTCGTCGCTTCTTACGATTCTAAGAAATTCAATTCCGTTCATTCTGGGCATATTAATGTCCAGAAGAATTACATCCGGAACAAGCGGGTTTTCAGGATCTCTTAATAGTTTTAATGCTTCAAGTCCGTTGTAGGCGGTATGAAGAACATATTTGATTTCTAATTTTTTTAAAGAACGTTCTACCGAAATAGTATCCAGTTCATCATCTTCAATTAGTAAAATGTTTGGCTTTCTCATACGGCTTTAGTATTTCTCCAGGTAAAGGTAAATTGAGCTCCTTCGCCCAGTTTTGATTGTACATTGATGGTTTCACCTTGTTCGTCAATTATTTTTTTGACAATGGCGAGGCCAATTCCGGTGCTTTCCATTTCATTTTTTTCTCTTAGGGTTTGAAATATTTCAAAGATTTTTTGATGGTATTCAGCATCAATTCCAATTCCGTTATCTTTTATTGAAAACTCAAAAACGTTCATTATTTTTTCGCATTTTATTTCGATGCGTGGATTTTTAGGATTGGAATATTTTACAGCATTGCTGATTAAATTAGAAAAAACCTGCTCGAGTTTTAAACGTTCTGTAAAGATTACGGGAAGATTAATAATTTCTAATTTGAATTTCCTTGGAACAATAGACTGCGAGATTTCATCAACCATTATATTGGTATCCACTAATTCGGGAGTTGTTTTTCGGTTTATTCGGGCATAATCCAAAAGACCGTTTATTAGAGCTTCCATGCGCTGTGTTCTCTTCGGAATTATGTTCAGATAGTTTTTTAGGGCAGGAGAGAGCTCTTCGGATAAATCTTCTTCAATCCAGCTGATAACATTATAAATACCACGAAGAGGCGCTTTTAAATCATGAGAAACCACATAAGCAAATTTGTTTAGCTCTGCATTTTTGTTTTCCAGTTCCTGAATGTTTTTTTCGAGTCGGCGCGACATAATATTTAAAGAGGAAGAAAGTGCACTTAATTCATCCTTTCTATAATCTTCAACAATGGTAAATTTTCCTTTAGAGATAGTATCTGCCACGCGAACCATAGAGTTGATTCGGTTCGTAATCATAATAACGATGTAAGCTGTACTTGCAATACCAACAAATATGGTTAAGGATAAAAATATGAGCGAAAATGTTCTGGTATTTGCTAAAGATTGCAATAACATATCGCTGTGATATTTTCGAGTTTTGTATTCGATTTTGTCAAACCTTTTAAACTTTTTACTAATGGCATCGTTGATATTTTTGCCAATATGTTTTTTGAATTTAGTGTCAATAAGGTTTTGATAAACTACGGGATTATCGTTTCGGGTTCTAATTAATTCTGACGTGTACGCAAGCCATTCCATATGCAGCTGCGTTATAGAATCTATAATAGACCGCTGGGTATTATCAATGCCAATAAGGGATCGCTGTTCTTTAAGATATTCGGGTACTTTTTTTATTCCTCTGTGGTATTCTTCTAAAAATGTGGTATCGTTTGTTAAAAAATAACCTCTTACGGCACTTTGCATTTCAAGAATGGCTCTGTGGGTTTTATTAGAATTTCTAATTACAGCTTCAGATTTTGAAAGAAACTGAGAATTAAGCTGTACTTTTTTAGACAGCCTGTAATTCGTATAGGAATCTGCTACAGAAAGTAAGATGATAAGCGTAAAGGCGAGAAGTATTTGAGTTGATAATTTCATTGTTTTTTTGTTATGAATACCATAGAAACCAAGGTTTAACAATAAAAAAAGCAAAAAACGGCAGAGCGCAGGAAATGGTTTGAGCAGTATAATTAAGCGCAGTATACATCATACGATATAATGACTTAATATTTCTTTTAATTCATTGAAATCACTTGGCTTTGAGATGTATTCATCTGCTCCGTATTTTTTGGCCTTAAGCTTAATTTCTTCAAATTGTGAAGTAGAAAAAATGATGATAGGAATATCTTTAATTACTTCCTGCTTTTTAATTTCTATTAAAAATTCTAAGCCGGACATAACCGGCATATTGAGGTCCAGAAAAATAACATCGGGATTAATTTTTTTGTGGATTAATTTATTAAGTGCTTCTACAGGGTTTTGCATAGAAACATAATCAGCACTGGAAACTGCCTGAAGGGCTTCCATAAAAAAATCGCAATCGTCAATATCATCGTCAATTTGTAATATGTTTTTGTAAGTCATATAAATTTTGGGGTGTTTAAAAAAGATTGTATTTCGTTAAAAACGAATTGCATGGCAATATTCTTCTTACTCAAATGTAAAAATTATATTACCAATTTTAATCTCTTTTGATGTGTTTTTTGAAAGAAATTTATTAAAATTCTTAAAAAATATATTAATCGATAGTCGCTTTTAATGTGTCTGTTTTATGAATTGAAGCTTCTTTATGATCGCTTCTGGAATCTTCATCTTCGCAAAGCGATTCGCAGCTGTAGTTCAAAATTGAAATTAGGATAACAATTAAGAAGATTGATAAAAGTATTTTCATGGATTTATGTTTTGGTGAAACATTTATTTGACTGAAAAGTATAACTATACCTTAAAATTTTCTTACACAATTTTTAAATATTGTTCTATAATTCTCATGCCAAAATAATGTACATTAGTTTCCTGAAATTCTGTAACGATGAAACATTCAAAAAAAGGCGAATTTTACGGCGATACAAACAAGACTATTTATCTCGACGGAATTACTTTAACTGATACCGTTTACACACATCCAAAAGTGGACTGGCATTACCATGAACATGCTTATTTTACTTTTATTCTGGAAGGAAATGTTATTGAAGGAAATAAAAAAGAAGTCTACAATTGTTCTCCCGGAAGCCTATTGTTTCATAACTGGCAGGATGCGCATTATAACATAAAACCTGACGGATTTACGAGAGGTTTTCACCTTGAAATTGAAAAGCACTGGTTTGAGAATCTGAGTTTAAACAGCGAGAACATCGAAGGAAGCAATAAAATTGTAGATCCTGATATTAAATTGTTGATGTACAAGGTTTTCAGGGCTTCAAAAATAGACGATAATAGTGCTGACCTTTCTACTCAAATATTACTGCTCGAAATAATTTCACGTTTACAAAACAATTTTAAAGCAGTTTTAGATAAAAAACCAAAATGGGTAACAACGCTTGATGAAATCCTGCACGAACAATTTGCAGAACCTCTTACGTTAGAATATTTAGCCTCGATATTAGATATTCACCCGATACATTTGTCGAGGGATTTTTCTAAATATTTTCATTGCAATCTGGGCGAATATATTCGAAAATTAAAGGTTGAAAAGGCGCTTTCGCTGATGTCTTCCCAAAATCAGTCTTTTACCGAAATTGCTTATCAATGCGGATTTTCAGACCAAAGTCATTTTAATCGTTGTTTTAGGGAAATGAATGAAATTAATCCATCTCAACATAAAAAAATACTTTTTAAGAAATAACCGCAATGTTAATTCTGTACAATTTTTAGTGAATGGAACGACATAGTTTTGCTTTTCAAATATTTATAAAAACTAAAATGATGACACGAATAATATTGTTTCTTTTACTGTCTTTTTGCGGTAAAATTGCGGCTCAAAATGATTTATATAAAGCAGACGAAATCACTTATGATATTCATAAAACCAATATTAGCAAGGTTACTTTTATGAATGGAAATATTCCGCTGGTTGAATATAAAAAAACAGACATTTTAAAATCATTTGAACTTAGACCCAGATCAGATTTAAATATCAGGGTTTTTATGGATAATTCAGTAGTGAATTATTTACATCAATTAGCTCCTGAACTGCCTGCAGAAACACTTTTAAAAACCGGAAATCTTCAGTTTTCTTTTTATGTTGACGGTAAATTGATTTATACCGAAAATATTCATCACGGCTGCAATTTTGGTTCTGGCGGAAACAAAAATACATCGACAGTATTTAGGGTTCCGTTAACGAGTACAAAAGGAGAAGACTGGTGGGCTATGAATATGTGGGAACGATTTAAAAATAATGGCGGAGAAAAAGCCCTGAACGCAGGAACGCATGAACTCAAAATAGAACTCAGGCCTTATATAAAAATAGGCGACACTATAAAAACAGGAAATTTAATTGCCGAAGGTCAGTTAAAGCTGCTTATAAAACCTATTGTATTAACTAAAAAACAAATTGAAGTTCAGCAGATTCAACCGGGAAGCGATTGGGAAATTTCAAATCAGTCTTTTGATAAAAAGAAAATTGAGGAGTTAAATTCAGCTATTGGCACTTATAATTTAAAGGAAATTACAAGCGTCGTTGTAATACACAATGGTAAATTACTTCTTGAAGAATATTTTAATGATGCCAATAGAAATACGCTGCACGACACCAGATCTGCGGGAAAATCTTTTGCTTCTACAATGATGGGAATTGCGATTGATGAAGGTTTTATTAAAAATGAAAACCAGACTTTAAATACATTTTACGATTTAAAACAGTTTACTAATTATGAACCTAAAAAAGACAGCGTAAAAATAAGAGATCTTCTCACAATGAGTTCTGCTTTTGAAGGTTCTGACAGCAATGGAGATTCTCCGGGAAATGAAGATAATATGTATCCTGCTGAGAACTGGATAAAATTTGCGCTCAACCTGCCTATTGATAAAACCAAAACAAACGGCGGTCAATGGGATTATTTTACGGCAGGAGTTGTTGTTCTTGGTGATATTATAAACAAAACGGTGGCTCAGGGTTTAGAAAAATATACCGATGAAAAGCTTTTTAAACCTTTGCATATTACGAATTATCAATGGCAGTATACGCCTCAAAAAGTGCCTAATACGGCTGGAAGTTTACAAATGACTTCGCTGGAATATGCTAAATATGCGCAGTTGTATAAAAATAATGGTTTGTGGAACGGAAAACAGGTTTTAAGCCCAGAATGGGTTTCTAAAACTTTTACGAAACAAATCCAGATTCCGGAACGAAATAATGAATTCTACGGTTATTTGTTTTGGAATAAAACTTTTGCTTTTGAAGGAAAAAATTATGAAACGTTTTATTGTGCCGGAAATGGGGGAAATCAGTTTATAGTTTTTAAGGAACTTCCGTTAGTGATCATTATTACTTCAAAAGCATATAATAAACAATATGCACATCCTCAGGCAGAAAAAATTGTAAAAGATTATATTTTGCCGGCAGTTTTGAATTATAAACGGTAATATTTTAGGTTAAATTATCTTTTAAATGTGGGAAATATGTAAATTTAAACTGTAATTATTTCTTTAAAATCTTCGCGGGCATGGTAAATTGGGCTTTCAAAATAACAATGCCCGATGATGAAAAAATTACGAATCTCAATTATAAATATACACGGACTTTTAAAGGGTTCTGGTCTTGAAATTGGCAGGGATGCAGACAACGGGGGACAAACTAAATATGTCTACGAACTTGCAGAATTTTTATCCCAGCACAAAGATGTTGAGCACGTACATTTATTTACACGATTAATTGACGATCCTTTGCTTTCGCCGGAATATGCAGTTCCGGTGGAAGTAATCAATGATAAATTAGATATAAGACGAATTCCTTTTTTAGGAAAAAAATACAAATCGAAAGAACTACTTTGGGAAGATCTTGATACGTTTGTAAACGGAGCAATGCAGCATATTAAACTGCATAATATTTATCCCGACTGGATTCATTCTCATTATGGAGATGCTGGTTACGCTGCTGCCGAATTATCTGCGGTTCTCAATATTCCTTTTGCACATACCGGACATTCTTTAGGATTTTATAAAAAGAAAAAATTGCTTGAAAGCGGATTTACGGAAGAAGAACTGGAAAAGAAATTCAAGTTTAAAGCTAGAATCGCAGCTGAGGAAAAGACACTTGAACTTTCGGAATTTATTGTTACTTCTACCGAGCAGGAAATTGAAACCTATAAAGCGTATAAAAATTTTGAATTAGGAAAATACCACGCCATTTCTCCGGGAATCGATACTAGAAAATTTGTTCCTTATTATTTTCAGGAGCCGGATAATGATAAACATTTAGAAGAAACACAGCGAAAATACTGGGTTTCAGAAACGATTTCGAAATTCCTTACCAATCCGCATAAACCTTTTATACTGGCACTTTCGAGGCCTGACCGACATAAAAATCTCCATACACTTATTGATGTTTACGGTAAAGACAAAGAATTGCAGAGCATTGCGAATCTGGTCATTTTTGCCGGAATCCGTAAAGACATTGCCAAAATGCCGGAATCTGAAAAAGATGTTCTGACGGATTTATTATTGCAAATGGACAAATACGATTTGTATGGAAAAATGGCGATTCCGAAAAAGCATGATGTTGAGAATGAAGTTTCGATTATTTACCGTTATGCTGCCGAAAAAAGAGGTGTATTTGTGAATTTGGCTTTGCATGAAAATTTCGGTTTAACCGTTATAGAATCTGCCAGTTCGGGACTTCCGGTTGTGGTTACCAAAAATGGCGGGCCATCAGAAATTATTCCAGTCTGCCAAAACGGAGAATTGGTGAATCCGCAAGATGAAAATCAAATTAAAAAAGCACTTCGAAATATTTTAACCGATGAAAATCAGTGGAAATATTATTCGAATAACGGCGCGATAAATATTCAAAAACATTACAGCTGGTTAAGCCATGTTAATCAATATGTGGAATTGGTAAAAGAAAACTTATCCTTATCATCCGGAGCCGGAATCAAAAAACAGCATTATCCAAATATCAATATTGACCGATTGAAAAGAAAGATCGAAAACTTATTGGTTTCGGATATTGACGGAACACTGATCGAACCCAAATTAAATAATCCCGGATTAAAGGAATTAAAAGCGCACTTAACAAACCGTACGGATAAGATGGCTTTTGCGATGGCTTCGGGAAGAAATTTGACTTTGGTTAAAAAAATAATTGATGAAGAGGAGTTTCCGCTGCCGGATTTTATTATTTGTTCCGTTGGGACAGAAATTTATTATACTAATGGGGAAGATTATATTCTTGACAAAGGCTGGGCAAAATTCTTAGCCGGTAGATGGAAAAGAGAAGATATTGTCGAACGTTTAAAAGAGGTGAAATGGATCAGGCTTCAGGAAGAAGAAGCTCAGAATCCTTATAAAATTTCCTATTACTACGAAAAAGAAGATTACGATCACGACGAATTAATCAAGGCTTTAGGAACGGGGTGGTATAAAATAAATATTATTCCGAGCCATGGTCAATATCTGGATTTTATTCCGAAGCGGGCTTCAAAAGGAAATGCTATAAAATTTTTATGCCGTAAATGGAATATTTCATTATCGAATGTTATTGCTGCCGGAGATTCGGGAAATGATGTTGATATGTTCAGAGGCTTAGTAAAAGGTATTATTGTGGGAAACAGAAGCGCAGAACTGGCCGATTACGAAACGACCAAAAGTGTTTATGTGGCTAAGAATTCTGCTTCGGAAGGAATTTTAGAAGGATTGAAATATTATAAAATAATTAAGTAACGTGTTGAGATTATTTAAACACATAGAAACATAGGTTATATTCTAAAATTAAAAAGAGTATAAAAAGAAACTAGTTTCTCACACATAGCTTTGGGTCAACTTTGTCAAAGTTTTGAACTTTGACAAAGTTTACAGCAGCCCAACTATGTTTGTTTAAAACAAGTGAAACGCCTTTTTTAAGCTTCAAAAATCTATGTTTCTATGTGTTTAAATATTCTCATGCATTTAAAATAATTATACTAACAGATTAAATAAGTAATAAAATGTATTCAGGTTCAGGATTTAGCAATTGGGAAATTGGAGATGTTGATGTATTTATAGATGAAAAAGGAATGCATCATTTGTTTCATTTGATTATTCCCAATCACGATTATATTGCGCACGCAGTTTCAAAAGACGGTCTTTCTTGGAAAAGAGTAAAAAATGCTTTGTTTGTAGGTGATCCTGGAGAATGGGATGATGATATGTTGTGGACTATGCATGTAAGCAAAAGATCGGATAAAAAGGGTTACGAAATGTATTATACCGGTTTGAAACGTCAGGATAAAGGAATTGAGCAAAAAGTAGGCAGGGCAGTTTCGGCAAATTTAATTCATTGGGAAAAAGAAAATTTTGAAGGTCTGCCTTTTAAAAGTGAAGCACCGCATTATGAAAGTTCCTCTAATAATCCCCGGGAATGGATTAGTTTTAGAGATCCGTTTAAATACACATATGAAGGCGAAGATTATTTATTGATTTGCGCCAGAAGTGCTTCCGGACCAATTTACCGACGAGGCTGTATTGGTGTAGCCAAAAGAGAGAAAGAAGGTTTTGTGTTGCAAAAGCCGCTGCATTTCCCATATGTATATGATGATGTTGAATGTCCGTGTGTTATCGAAATAAAAGGAACTCATTATTTACTAGGCTCCATTCGAGAAGATGTTAAAGTACGCTATTGGTCGGCGTCGGAGTTTAGGGGAGAATATTGTGCTTTTCATAATAATGTATTGCTTCCGCAGGGGAATTATGCAGCGAGAGTTGTAAAAGACGGCGCGCATTTTTTAGTCTATAATTTTTATTTTGCCGATGGAAATGTCAATACACACCGAGTAATTCCGCCGCCAAAAGAACTGGATATTGACAAAAGTGGCAGACTTTTATTAAAGTCTTATTATTACTGGGAAAAACTCTACCAAAAAACAATTTTGCAAAAAGATTTACCGCAGCCCGTACCAATTTTGGGAAATCCAACTGCTGATTTTGTTCAGGAAAATGAAAACAAATGGAGATTTGGATGCCGAAGCGGTTATGAAATTTACTGCTTCGAAAAACCTTCAATGGATTTTGTCTGGGAAGGAACGCTTGCCGTTGAAGGAATGGGAAAAACAGGATTTGTAATTGAATGCGATAAAGAAGGAACAGCTTATTATATTTCGATTGATTTTGTAAACGGATTTGTGCAGTTCAGGGCTTGGGGATTTAATGAAAAAGACGTTAAGAATAATTTTATTTTTGAAAACATTCAAACCAATCAATTTGAAATTCAGGATAATAAGCAAATCTATTTTAAGATTATCCGTTACGGAAATTATTATGAACTTTCTATAAACGATGTTGTAAAGCTAACTTTACTGGATTTTAGATATAACGAAGGCAAAATAGGAATTTATGTCTGCTCGGCCGTAATATCCGTTAGTGATTCTAAAATTCATGTAATTCCCGAACCGGAAAACGAATACGCAGCATCAGATCCTGAAAAATATTCTAAAGATTACAGCCGGATGGTGCAGATTAATCCGAGTTAAATTAGAAAAAGCCATATCGTTGTTGATATGGCTTTTTTGATGGTTCTGATATTTGTTTTAAATAATCTTTTTTTGAAGGTTCATTAAAACTACAGCAAACAGGATTAATACAATTCCGAACCACTGCAATAAACTAACAGGTTCTGAAAGCCATATATAGGCGATAAATATAGAAACCGGAATTTCTACAGAGGCAACAATGGCTCCTAATCCCATTCCTGTTAAAGGCATTCCTTTTGTGAAAAGTAAAGGCGGAAGTATGGTTCCGAATAAAGAAAGTAATATTCCCCACTTTAATAATATCCCAAATGGAAATTCCTGATTTATGGAGGAATGAAAGATAAAACTAACCACAATCAATCCGCCTAAAATCATGTAGAGACTTCGTTTTAACGGAGGTAAATGCAATTCAATATTATTAGATGAATACATTGTCGCCGTATAAGAAAGTGCCGCCAGCATTCCATATAAGAATCCTTTCCAATTGATCACGGCAGTTTCTTTAATTAAATTGACTGCGAGTAATGTACCAATCAAAACAAGAACAATGGAAATGATTTTGCGCTGATTGGGAAATTTTCTATATAAAATAGTTTCTAAAACAGCGCCTATCCAAACGGTCTGCATCAATAACACAATGGCGGCACTAACGGGAATATACTGAACGGACAGATAATAAAATGTACTCGTTAAACCTAAAGAGCTTCCTGCTATTATTAGTTTTAAAGTACTTTTCAAACCCATTTTTTGAGACGATGACGGCGAATTTTTCTTTTGAAATAAATTTAAAATCAAAAGTCCTAAAAAACCTAAAGCATACTGCGAAAGCGTAACTTCGGCAGTTGTATAATTTTGCTGATACGCTATTTTTACAAATGTAGCCAGCATACCGTAACTGGAAGCTCCCAATGCAATATAAAGACTTCCTTTTAATGCATTATTTTTCATAATTAAAGAGCTTCTTTATCAAGAATTGATTTAATGCTTTGATGTGAATTTTCGATTGTTTGTTTTAAAATTGCTGCATCTAATGACGAACCATTAACGGCAATTACATGAATGTTTGTAATTCCCATCATATTGAATATCGTTTTCAAATAATCTGTCTGGAAGTTCATGTGTGCGTTTGGTTCTCCTTTTTCATATCCCTGTGAACCTCTTGATAACAATAGAAATAAAGTTTTATTCTCTAATAAACCAACATAAGGATTCTCCGGGTTTGATGGATTAATTTTAAACGTTTCATTAAGTCGTAATACTTGATCGATGTACGCTTTTAAAGAACTCGGAATAGACCAATTGTACATAGGAGCTCCTAAAACAATACAATCTGCTTCGTGTAATTCGGCAATATAAGAATCGCTTGTTTTTAAAATTTCAAGATCATTTTCAGTTCTTTTGGCTTCGGGCGTAAACGCTGCATTTACCCAATTTTCATTTATATGCGTAACTGGATTTGTTCCAATTTCACGAAAAGTAATTGTTGGGTTTTCATGAAGGTTTTTCCAATGTTCAACAAATACTTCTGTTAGTTTTCGACTGTGAGAATTAAGCGTTCTAACGCTTGAATTAATTACTAATACTTTTTTCATTTTGATAATTTTTGTCAAAAGTATTCGTAATCTGGATGCTGGTTCTAATCCAATTTTAATAAAAACTACAGCCCAGATTTATTATTAAAAATATCCAAATACGGACAAGATCATTTTATTTGGGTTAAATTTGCATAGTATTTTTAATAAAACTCCAGTCCAGATGCTTCCTTATAAAACATTAATTCATATTGATCGACATGCTCCTGTAACCTTATATATTCAGGTTTGCAACAACTTCATATCTTTAATAACTAACGGAACATTAAAACCGTCTGATGTTTTACCGAGTTCTCGTATTTTGGCAGAATTAATTGGTATCAACCGAAATACAGTAAAATTAGCCTACGAAGAATTAGTAAGTCAGGGTTGGGCAGAATCTGTTGAGCGAAAAGGCGTTTTTGTTCTCTCAAAACTTCCTGTTATTTCAAAAAGTATTGTTCCAAAAGAAGATAAAGAAACAGATACCGGAGATTCTTTTGTATGGACGAATAATTTTAAAAATGCAATTCCAAACCGAAATTATCAAAAAGCACTTTTAACTATTGATGATGGTTTTCCCGATGTGAGGCTTGCACCTGTAGATCAGCTTATGAGAGAATACCGAAGTCTTTCCAGAAAATTTTATGGAAGGAATTTTTTGAAATACGGCAGTTCAAAAGGATCTGAAAATCTTAGAAATTCTATTTCAAATTATTTAGCCAATACAAGGGGTTTGACCACTTCGCCTGAAAATATATTAATATCAAAAGGAAGTCAAATGGGAATATATTTGACCTCTCAATTGCTTTTAAATTCAGCTGATACTATTGCTGTTGGGGTTTCCAATTATAGTTTTGCCGATGAAACTTTTAAACATACGGGAGCAAAACTATTACGTATTCCTATTGATGCTAACGGAATGGATATTGATTATCTGGAAGAAATGCTGCAAAAACCAAAAAACAGTATTAAAGCGGTTTATGTTATTCCGCATCATCATTTTCCAACAACGGTAACACTTAGTATGCAGCGCAGGCTGAAATTATTGAATCTGGCAAAACAATATCATTTTGCGATTATTGAAGACGATTATGATTTTGATTTCCATTACGAGAACAAACCTTATTTGCCTTTAGCGAGCATTGATCATAATCATAATGTTATTTATATAGGATCAATTTCAAAAACTTTTGCGCCTGCGTTGAGAATTGGTTTTATGTGTGCTTCATCAGGATTTATTGATGCTGCGGCTTCTTTAAGAGAATTAATAGACAAACAGGGCGATACACTTTTAGAAGATGCCTTTTCGGTATTGTTCAATAATGGAGAAATGGACAGGCATTTTCGTAAATCTTTAAAAATCTATAAACAGCGCCGAAATCTTTTTTGTGACTTATTAGAATCTGATTTTAAAGAAACAATAAACTTTACTATTCCCGAAGGCGGACTTGCGGTTTGGTCTAATTTTGATTCTAAAATAGATTTGCATCAAATGTCTCAAACGGCTTCAAAAAACGGACTCAATATTGATAATGGCAATTTTTATAAAAACGAATCTTTTGTGACTAATGCTATGCGAATGGGTTTTGCTTCGCTCGATGAAAAAGAAATGATAAAGGCATTGGGAATCCTTAAAAAATCAATCCTCTAATATCTGGGCTGTACTTTATTTTAAAATTGGTCTATTTTCCATCCAGACTGCTTCGCTAATTTTGCTTCAGAATTATATCAAAACTGAATGCGAATAATGCTTTGCTGTTAAATACTTCTATATGGAAATGAATACTGTACATCAATCTATCCAGGAATCGTCTTTACATAAAAGAGTATTTTTAAATATCATGTATGCACAAAATCAATTAGTTGAAAGTATGATTGAAGTGCTAAAGCATCACGATTTATCTATAGAACAATATTATGTACTCAACATATTGAAGAAACAGAAAGGAAAAGCCACAAACATGTGTGTTATTCAGGAAAGTATGATTTCTAAAGCAAGCAACACCACGAGATTAGTTGATAAACTTCTTTTAAAAAACTATGTAATCCGGGAAGTATGCAGTAAAAACCGCAGAAAAATTGATGTGTTTATTACGCAGACCGGATTAAATATTCTGGATATCATTAATCCGTTAATAGAAATTCTCGAAGAAAAGTTTGCCAAAAATCTAAATGTAAATCAGTTGGAAGAACTGAACTCACTTTTAGAAAAATACAGAAGCTAATTAAATTTAAACAACAAATAATTTTATAAAAATGGAAACAAGAATTCGTATAGATCAGGTAGAACCAGACGGTTATAAAGCAGTCCTTGGACTTGAAAAGTTTATTGAAAGCACATCATTAACAAGAACACACAAAGAGTTAATAAAAATTAGAGCTTCGCAAATAAACGGATGTGCTTTTTGTATAGACATGCATACTAAAGAAGCGCGCAAAGCAGGGGAGACAGAACAGCGTATTTATGCCTTAAACGCCTGGCGAGATACACGTTTTTTTACAGAAGAAGAACGTGCTATATTAGCGTTAACGGAAGAAATTACATTAATTAGTAATCATGTAAAAGATGAAACTTATGCGCAGGCGGCAAAAGTTTTGGATGAAAAATATCTTGCTCAGGTAATTCTATCTATTATTACTATTAATGTGTGGAACAGAATTGGAATTTCTACCAATTTGATTCCGGCATAATTAGTACAGAATATTTTTAATTTTAATCAGTTTGATTTTTAGAACCTTCGGAAACATTGCTTTCGAAGGTTTTTATGTTTTAAATTTAATAGTATAATTCTGAATTGTTGATAATATGCTGATAAACAGTTAATAACTACTGCTTTGATTTTGATATACTTAAATATTTGAATGTTTATATTTGATAAAGGAATAGTTAAGGAATTAATTTAAATATTAATATATGGAACGAGCTATAAAACTACAAGTACGTAAAGAATTAGACGGACGTCAGCAATTTAATGTAATTAAGTTAAAAGGCAGTTTAATCTCCAAAGGCTACACTGAAATAATACATATATTAGATCAGGACGAAAATTATCATATTAATTCTTTCGCCACTCCGGCAGAAAGTAGAAATGAAGTAAAAGACTTTATTGCTGATTTTATTTCAAGCCAGAATCTTGCCGACGCAGTTACTGTTTTTAAATAAACTAATTACACCAAAACCAAAAAAAAAAGCTATCTGATTTCAGATAGCTTTTTTTTGATTATTTATTATTAGAGAGACTTACAACGGTCGGTCATAACTCTCCAGGGTTTCCTCTTCATCATCGTAATAATTGTCGTCTTCTTCCTCAAGGCTGTCATCTTCATCATCCCAGGAAACATTCTTACTCTGACCTCTAAAATATCGGCTTATTTCCTGATCGCCGCATATTGTTATCGAATCATACAGACAAAAAGATTCTTGTTTTCTAAATGTGGTTTCGTCATTTTCATTGCCTTCAAAGTTCATGATATCAGTATTTAGAGGTTAATAATTGTTGTTTAAATTGCGTTCGTGCAGATTTTTACTGCGGGAATGTAAATGTATAATTGTTAGTAGGAAATTATTTTATAGTTTAAATTTTTAAAGTTATATAATTCACATATTCAGTTTGTTAATAGAAAAATATTTTAATTCTTTTTACTAAGTTATCCCTAATTTTTATTCTTCCGGATTTTTACAATCTATTGGTAACAAACCAAACGAAATGTTAATACAATGTTTCATAATCCTGCTGTTTTATTAATGTAAACGTAACCTAACCGACCTACCCTCAGTTTTAATTTTGAAGACATATTATTAAAACAAACTATTGTAGTATATGTCATTTTTCAAAGTAAGCATACTTCACCAAATAAATGTTTTCGCAGACATTATTTTCCTGACCAATAATAAAGTGAAGTATTATGTATAAAGGTTATTCTGATGAAGAACTTGTTGAATTATTAAAACAAGGAAAAGATAAAGCTTTTGATGAACTGTATTTTCGATACCGTGATTCGCTGGTGCGCTTCGTTTATTTAAGGATGAAGTCGGTTCCTATTTCTGAAGAAATTGTTCAGGAAGTTTTTACCACTATCTGGGAACGCCGCAAAACCATCGTAATTCAAAAAAGTTTTGCAGCATACATCTACACTTCGGTTCGGTACACCACTTTAGATTATATTAAATCCCACACTGTAACAGATCAGTATATTCAGGAAGTTTTAGATAGAAATACCGTTTCTTATAACAGTCACAATGCAACCGAAGATTCTATTTTTTATGATGAACTACAAATAGCGGTTGACAAAGCTGCTTCGTTACTTCCAAAAAAATCAAAAGAGGTTTTTATTCTCAGCAGAATCAAACATTATTCTAATAAAGAAATTGCTGACGAGCTTAACGTTTCGATCGATACGGTAAAATATCATATTACATACGCCTTAAAATTTATGCGGACTTATTTAGGAGAGTTTAATTGATTTTTAAAATTTCCGAAAATGATAAGCCGACTTTTTTCTTAACAAAAGCGTAACCTTTTCAACCTACCTGAATTTTCAATTCCCAAGACATACTATTAAAGACATAAAGAAATTATAATGCCTGATAAATTAAAACAAGAAATAAAACATTTTTTAGGGGGAAATTATTCTCCAAAAGGACAAGAAATGTGGAATAAATGGTACGATCGTACTGATGAAGCTTTCGAGAATATGGAAACCATAAAATCAGATCATTCCAAACTAAAAAAAGAATTAAGACAAATAAAGAAATCAAACGAGGTTATATTTCTTCAAACTAAATACTGGGCAGCTGCGGCTTCCTTATTAGTATTATTTGGTGCATCATTTTTCTTTTACCAAAAAGCAATAAATGCAGTTGAAACAAAAGAATATGCGGCAAAGTTAGGCGAACACGCCAAGCTGACTTTAAGCGACGGAACACAAATTTGGTTAAACGCCGGAAGCCGTTTAAAATATCCAAAAGAATTTAAAGGTGATACACGTGAAGTTTATCTAACCGGAGAAGCTTTTTTTGATGTAGCCAAAGACAAAAAACATCCTTTTATAATCCATACCGATAAAATGGACACCAAAGTATTGGGAACGAGTTTTAATGTTCAGGCTTATCCGGACCAAAGAACACAGGAAGTTTCTGTTATGACCGGAAGAGTAAACGTAAAATCGACTGTTACAGAAGAAAATGTATATGTAACGCCGGGTCAGAAAGTTGTTTTTAAATCAAAAAACAACAAACTGCAAGCCTTTAAAGATGTTCCTGTAAACACGATTTCATTATGGCGTAAAAATATAATTGTTTTTGAAGATACGCCAATGCCGGAAGTGATCGCAACCATAAACAGAAACTACAATGTTGCCATCGAACTTAAAAACAAAAATCTAAACGCACTAAAAATAAACGCCTATTTCAAAGAGCTTCCTGTAGATCAGGTTGTAGCCTTGGTATGCAATATCGTAAACGCCGAATATAAAGTGGAGGACGGGGTTTATAAAATTCAATAGTTGTGAAAAGTGAATAGTAAAAAGTGAGAAGTAAATAGTAAAAAATCTAAAATCAGAATTCTAAAATCTAAAATTAAAAGCCAATCTAAAATCCAAAAACTATGAATGAAAAACAAAAGCGGTACGTCGTAAAGTTTCAAAGCATTAAAAAAGCTATGTGGGCAAAAGTAATCTTATTTATTGCTTTGTTTTTTACCGGATTAATAAATGCCGGAAATATTGATTTTGATAAAAAAGTAACCTTAAAGGTAGAAAATGAAAGCTTGAAAAATGTTTTTCAAAAAATTGAAAATCAGGCTGGTGTTCATTTTATGTACGAATCAAATCAAGTTAATACGAACCAAAAAATCAGTTTAAAACTTACGAATGTTAAGTTGGAGCAGGCATTAGATAAAATATGCAGTAATTTTTCGCTACGATATGAAATTGTAAGTAACAATATCGTTATTAAAAAAACGCAGAAAGTAGCTGGTTTAACGGATGATCAAAACAAAATTATTGTTTCGGGAACTGTTTTTGGCGGAGACGATAATATGCCATTGCCTGGAGTTGGAATTAAAGATAAAGGTTCTAATGCAACGACAGCAACAGATTTTGACGGAACTTTTAAAATGGAAATTAACGCATCTGAGGCAGTACTTATTTTCTCTTATGTTGGTTATGTAACACAAGAAATAAAAGTAACCAAATCAGAAAATATCACTGTAAAATTAGCAGCCGATATGAAACAGCTTCAGGAAGTTGTAGTTATGGGTTACGGAAGCGTAAAAAAGAATGAAGTTTTAGGATCGGTAGGATCTGTTTCTATGAAAGAAGCATCAAGCAGAACGTATAACAATGCGGGTGAATTATTGCAGGGAACTGTAGCGGGTGTTACGGTTATCAACGACGGAGGAGATCCAACAGCTTCGCCAACAATTAATATTCGTGGTATTGGATCTTTAAACGCAGAAACGCCGTTAATTGTTTTGGACGGAATTATCTACAGCGGTTCCTTAAATACGATTAACCCAAATGATATTGCTTCGATCAGTGTTTTAAAAGATGCGGCTTCGGCGGCGATTTACGGAGCAAGAGCTTCTGGAGGTGTAATTTTAATTACTTCTAAAAAAGGAATTTCAGATAAAATTAATGTAAACGTTAATTATCAGGGAGGTTTTCAAAATGTGGCTAAAAAACTAGATGTTTTAAACGCTGCAGAATATGCTGATGCCATGAATACAGCAAGAGATAATGCAGGTTTACCAAGAATTCCTGCTTTTGATCCTGCTTTTGAACCAACAGCAAGAACAACAAAAACAAACTGGATGGATGAAATTTTCCGTACAGGAGAAATTCAGGATTTATCTCTTTCGATAAATGGAAAAACAGAAAAATCAAATTTCTTTCTTTCAGGAAGTTATAGAAGAAACGAAGGTATTTTGCTAAATACTTTTGGAAACCGTTATACAGTAAGAGCAAATACCTCTTTTAAATTGGCGCCAAATTTTACACTTGGAGAAAATTTATCATATTCCTTAACAGATGGTCAGTCTGCTAATACTTCAAGCGCTTATACTGGAGCAATTTTAGGAGCAATTTTTTATCCGCCAAATGCAACAATTTACAGAGAAGATGGTTCTGGACAATTTGGAGGAGTTCCTGAAAAATATATTGGTTCTTACGGAGACGTTATTAATCCTGTTGCTTATTTAAAAAGATTAGACAACAGAAACCCAATTTCTACAGTTTTGATCAATCCTTATGCAGAATGGGAAATTATCGAAGGATTAAAAGTGAAATCAAACTGGGGTTATACAAGAATACAAGATAACGCAACAGATTTTACGGTTAAAATTACAGAACCGGGAAAAATATTCGACTTTAACAGATTGACTAAAAAGTCAATGACAACAACTGATTTATTGAGCGAGCAGACTATTTCTTATGAAAAATCATTAGGAAAACACAACTTCAAAGCTTTAGCAGGATATACGTATCAGGAAACAAAAAGAGATTATTACACCGTTGAAGGAACAGGTTTTGATAACGAAGATCCATCTCAGCGTTATTTGTTGAATGCAAAAGTAATTCAACAGACAGGAGCAGGTTTATCTGATGAAATTATTTCCTCTTATGTGGGAAGGTTAAACTACGATTTCAATCAAAAATATTTATTATCAGGAATTGTACGCCGCGACGGAACTTCAAAACTTTTACAAAATAACCGTTGGAAAGTGTATCCTTCAGTTTCGGCAGGATGGTTAATTTCTGAAGAAAGTTTCATGAAAAGCATTAACCCAATTGTAAGCAATTTAAAACTTCGTGCAAGCTGGGGACAAATAGGAAACTTAGGAAACCTTGGACCTTACCAGTTTAGTGTGCCTCTTACGCAGACATCAGCTTTAATTGGAGCTACTCCAACAATCAATTACGGTTATGCCGAAAGTGAATTATCTAACCCTAACTTAAAATGGGAAAGTTCTGAGCAGACTAATATAGGTTTAGATTTTACAATGTTTAACAATACAATTGTAGGATCTGTAGATGCTTATGTAAAAACAAACAAAGATATGTTAGTGCGCGATCAGCTTCCTGGAGTTTCGGGAACGCCTCTTGGCAGAATCGTTAATTCTGGGGATGTGGAGAATAGAGGTCTTGAAGCAAGCTTAACGTATCAAAAAACGCGTGGAGAATTTAAATTTGATGTAACCGCAAATGCTGCATTTTTAACAAACAAAATTGTTTCTATTAAAGATGATTTGACTTCACTTGAGCCTTTAAACTTAAGCCGAGTTCGTAGTTTACCTTTAGCGAATATTTATCAGGTTGGAAGCCCAGTTGGTGCTTTTTACGGATATGCAACTGACGGATTGTTCCAAAGTACTGCAGAAGCAAAAGCGTATGTAAATGCAAATGGAGTGGCGTATCAGCCAAATGCTGTTGCCGGAGATATTAAATTTAAAGATGAAAACGGAGACGGTGTTATTAACAACAGCGATAGAGTAGTGCTTGGAAGTCCGTTTCCTAAAACAACTTACAGTTTAAACGCTAACTTCAAATACAAAGGTTTCGATATGAATATCTTTTTTAACGGAGCGGCAGGAAACAGTGTTTTCAATGCTGTAAAACATACAGGTTTAAACGGTTCTTTCCCGGGTTACAACTTATTGGCTGAATCTAAAAATGCCTGGTCGCCAACTAATACAGATACTAATATTCCGGTTTTATCTTCAACAGACAACAACAATAACTTTGGTAGAATCTCTGATTTCTATATCGAAGATGCTTCTTTCTTAAGATTGAAAAACGTGTCGATTGGATATACAGTTAAAGAAAACTGGTTAAACGGAAAAGCAAAACTAAGATTCTTTATTTCTGGACAAAACTTGTTTACGATTACCAATTATTCAGGAATGGATCCGGAGGTTGGTCTTAGAAACTTCGGAATGGATGTAGGTAAATATCCGCTTTCCCGAATTTATATGACTGGTGTAAACGCTACTTTTTAAAAATATAAAATAAACAAAATGAAAAAATTAAGTCTTTTATTATTGAGTTTTGTGCTATTGGTAAGCACCACAGCTTGCGAAAGTGAACTTGATGTTATTCCGCAAGGAGCGCCGTCAAGCGGAAATTTCTGGAAAACTCCGGCAGACGCACAAGCAGGAGTAAATTCTATTTATGCTTTGTATTCTGATGATAATATGTACGGTCGTGGTTTCTTTTGGTTAAACAACGCCAGCGACGATATCGGAACAAAACCAAGACAAAATGCAGAACGTATCAAAAATTTTATTGTAGATGGAGCAGAATCGGATACAAAAGATATTTGGAGAATTCACTACGAAATTATGAAACGCTGTAACGACGTAATTCGTAATATCCCGAATATTCCTTTGGATGAAAAAACAAAAAACGGAATGCTTGGCGAAGCTTATTTTAATCATGCTGTAATGCATTTAGAATTAGCGTATCATTATGGAGACGATCGTGCCGGAATTCCTATTCAGGACAGAGAAAACTTTACAAACGTTTACGTTCCGCGTGCTAAAAACGTTGGAGAAAACTACGCTTATATCGCTGCCGATTTAAAGAAAGCAGCTGATTTATTACCGTACTTTAATGAGCTTACACCAGACAATTATGGACGCGCGCACAAAACGGCTGCGTGGGCTTATTTAGTTCGTACGTACTTGTATGCTAAAGATTGGGATAATGCTATAAAATATGCGAACATGATTGTTGCAAGCGGAAAACATAAATTGCTTGACAATTTTGAAGATGTTTTTAAAATTAAAAATAACTGGTCTACAGAATATATTTGGTCTGTAACTTCTAGTGCAGAAAATACAGGTTTGGGTTCCATTTTTCCTGGAGTTTGTTTAGAAGATAAAGGATGGGGAGCTTACAATGGCTGGGGAAATTTTTATCCAACAAAAGAATTGTTTGATACGTATGATCCAACAGATAAAAGACGAAGCGCGACCATACTTCAAAAAGGAGATAAATTCGTTTATTTTGGACAAGAAGTAACATTTAACGAAGGAAACTATATTGTAAGTTCAAGTAACAGAACGGGTTATCAGTTTAAAAAATACATGGAGCCGTTTAGTTATCCAAAAACAAATTCGGGAGCTGTAGATATTCGTTATGTAAATGCAAACGGAGACAAACCTTCAACAGCTTTAAATGTTCCGCTTTTACGTTATGCCGATGTACTTTTAATGTTGGCTGAAGCGAAATTAATGAAAGGTCAAAACGCAGATACTGAAATCAATTTGATTCGTCACCGTGCTGGTCTTGGAGATCTTGCCGGAGCAACATTGACTGATTTAAAAAGAGAAAGAAGATGCGAGTTAGCAGGGGAATGGACAGACCGTCATTTTGATTTAGTGCGTTGGGGAGATGCAAAAGATGCTTATGCAAAACCGCTTCACCACTATAACGGAACCGTAATTTATCCGGCTCGTAATTTCAATCCTGCGATTCACCACGTGTGGCCAATACCACCAGATGAAATAGCAGTGAGCAAAGGAGCTTTGACTCAAAACCAAGGATGGTAGTTTTAATTGTGAATTGTAAATTGTTAATTATGAATTAGCCATTTACAATTTATAATTCACCATTAACAATTAATTAGTTTGTTTGTTTATTTTTTTTTACGCTGCAGGCTTGTTGTGGAGTCTGCAGGCGGTAAAAAAATAATCGACAGCATTAAAATATTATAAAATCAGTCTTTTTTTGAAGGACTGGTTATTATTGTTTTTTTAGCCACAGATTTAAAGGATTAGAAAGGATTTTTTCTTTTGCCACGAATTACACGAATTTCCACAAATTTTATTCGCAAAACAAAAAAATAATTCGTGAAAATTAGTGTAATTCGTGGCAAAACCCTTTACTCAAAGTAATCTAAAAATCATTTTTAATCCTTTTAATCTGTGGCAAAAAACAAACAGCATTAATAAAAACATTTTCAATGAAAAAAATATTCACCCTTTTCTGCCTTCAATTCTTCCTGTTTGTACAAGCGCAGGAATATAGTTCTTCCAACATTCATTCACATAATGATTATGCAAGTCCGCTTCCGTTTTATGGAGCGTATTCTAACGAAACCGGCGTTATCGAAGCCGATGTTTTTGTCGTAAATAACGAATTATTTGTTGCGCACAACTTCAAAGATATTACACCTCAGAATACATTAAAAAGCATGTATTTGGAACCACTTTCTTTAAAATTAAAAAGTTTAGGAAGCAAAGCTTACCCAAGCAATAAACCTTTGATTTTAATGATTGATGTTAAGTCTGATGCTGATGCTACTTTAAAAGTTATTGCACAGCAGTTAAAAACATTTCCTGACATTATTGTAAATAAAAATATTAAAGTTGTTATTTCAGGAAACAGACCAAATCCTGCACAATGGAAAGACTATTCTGAATTTATTTATTTTGACGGAAGGCTTAATGAAGAATATTCACCGGAGCAATTAGCCCGTGTTGAAATGATCAGTGAAGATATAAAAGTGTTCACGCCTTGGAACGGGAAAGGTGTTTTAACACAAGCCGATTTAGAAAAAATTCAGGCAGTGATTAAAAAAGTCCACAATCAAAATAAAAAAATAAGATTTTGGGGCACGGCAGATAATGTAAATACGTGGATGACTTTGATGAATTTAAAACTTGATTTTATTGGTACAGATAATGTTTCTGAGTTGACACATTTCATTAATAATATCAAATCAACGTTTTATCAAAATACAGAATTTCACCAAGCGTATGTTCCTAAAAATGTTTCGGCTTTCGCCAAAAAGAAACCAAAAAATGTAATTCTTTTAATAGGAGACGGAATGGGATTAACGCAGATTTATTCGGGTTACACGGCTAATAAAGGGCAGTTAAGTTTATTTAATATTCCAACACAAGGACTTTCTATAACAAAAGCTTCTGACAGTTATATTACCGATTCTGCTGCCGGAGCAACAGCAATGGCAACTGGGCATAAAACCAACAACAGATTTATAAGTGTTGATGAAAGCGGAAAACCTTTAGAATTAATTACGCAGCAATTGGCTAAAAAGAATTATAAAACAGCCATTATTTCAGCAGGGAATATTACAGATGCAACTCCGGCCGCTTTTTATGCACATCAGCCGGAAAGAAGTTATAGTGAACCTATCGCAAATGATTTCTTAAGTAATCCGTCAGATATTTTAATTGGCGGCGGGACAAAAGAATTTAAATCCAGAAAAGATGGTAAAGATTTATCAAAAGCATTAATGGAGAAAGGTTATACTTTTTCAGATAAATTCAGCGCTTTAGATACTATTAAAAACAGCAAATTTGTTATTGCAGATGATGCAGCGGTAGTTTCGATGAAAAACGGAAGAGGAGATTTCTTAACTAAATCTTTTACTAAAACAGTAAGTACTTTTGCAAAATCAAAAAATCCGTTTTTTATCATGGCGGAAGGTGCACAAATTGATTACGGCGGACATAGCAATAATGTAGAATATGTGGTTCGCGAAATGCTTGATTTTGACAAATTAGTAGGGCAGGCAATGGAATTTGTAGATAATAATCCTGAAACTCTTTTAGTTGTAACGGCAGATCACGAAACAGGCGGACTTTCTTTAATCGACGGAAGTATTGAAAAAGGTTATGTTCACGGAAGTTTCAGCACAAATGATCATACAGCAGTTCCGGTTCCGGTTTTTGCTTATGGTGCAGGGGCTCAGAATTTTGCAGGTGTTTATCAAAACACTGAAATTTATGCTAAGATTATGGAAGCACTTAATACGAAGTAAAGTTCAAAAAAAAACAGTAGCAATGGCCTCCAAATCTATTAGTTTTGGAGGTCATTTAGTTTTATAGAAGCAAAGAATTTTAATAAATAGGTCAGTGATTTTTGATTTCTAATTAAAAGAGTTTCTGAATTCTAAAGGGGTCAGATTCGTTTTAGTTTTAAACAGTTTACTAAAAGATTGTGGATGTTCGAACCCTAATTCATAAGCAATTTCTGTGGCCGATAAATCTGTCGTCGAAAGTTTTAGTTTAGCTTTTTCTATGACCTTTTGATGAATATGCTGTTGGGTATTTAAGCCCGTTAAAACTTTAAGCAATTCACTTAAATAGTTTGATGACATATTGAGTTTTTCAGCAATTTTATGTACCGTTGGTAAACCGTTACTAGTCAGTTTTTCATCATTAAAATAATCGTTTAGAATATTTTCTAAATTTTCTAAAATTTGATGGTTGGTTTTTCTTCTTGTAAGGAATTGACGTTGATAAAATCGTTCGGCATAATTTAGCAAAACTTCTAGTTGCGCAATGATGATATCATGACTGAATTTGTCAATATTAGAATGGTATTCCTGCTTAATGCTTTCAAGAATATTATTAAGAACGTCTTCTTCTTTTTGCGAAAGAAATAAGGATTCATTAACCGAATAATCAAAATAGTTGTATTTCTTTATATTTTTTGCAAGCGAAGTATTCCAAAGAAAATCTGGATGAATCAGTAACATCCATCCAGAATGTTGTAATCTGGTATTTTGATCTATTTCGATTTTTAAAACCTGCCCCGGAGCCATAAAAAACATAATTCCTTCATCAAAATCATATTTTTGCTGACCGTAAAACAATTTATAATTCAAATTTCTTTTAACAGAAATCGAATAAAAATCAAAAACCGCGCTTAAACTTTCCGGTAAATGCTGGATTTTCGAATAATCTACTATACTGATTAGCGGATTTTCAGGTAACGGAAGTCCAGCTTGCCTGTGAAATTCCGTTATAGATTTTATATGAAATAGATTTGATTGTGCCATCTTTTATACCTGTTTTGCTTTTGCCTTTTCGATAGTTTTATCCATTACATTCAGGATAAAATTTGGGGCTAAGCGACTCATAAATTTAAGTATTTTAGCTAGTCCGGGCTTTATTTCTACTTTATTTTTTAATATTCCGTCTATAGCAATTTCAACCATTTTATCGACTTTCATATTCTGTTTGCTGTCGACAAATCCTTCAAAAGCATCGCCCAAAGGCGTTTCTGTTGCTGGCGGAGCAAGCTCAAAAACTTTAATATTTGTTTTCTTTAACTGAAGCCTTAATACCTGAGTATAAGAATGAATACCCGCTTTTGTGGCACTGTAAACGGGCGAGATAGGAAAAGGAACAAATGCCAAACCCGACGATACGTTTATAATTGCTGCTGACTTTTTTGTTTTTAAATGCGGTAAGAACTGGTGATTCATCCTGATTGGCCCGGACAAATTAATTGCGATCTCACGGGTAATATTTTCCAAATCCATACTGCTGTCATTCAAATCCAAATTACGCATAATTCCGGCATTATTGATAATAATATTAAGTTCCGGAAATTGTTGAATAACGTCGGTATATAGTTTTTCTATTTCTGTTGGCTTACTAACATCACTTTGAAAAGTATAAATATTTGGAAACTGTTTTTTTGCTTTGTCCAATTTATCCAAATCGCGACCTGTAATAATAATATTTTTGACTTCTTTTTTAGTAAGTTGTCGAACAAATTCAAGCCCAATTCCGCTTGTTCCTCCTGTAATAAGGATTGTACTACCTTTTAATTCCATTTTTTTATGTTTTTATTGAATTCAAAGGTAAATAGCTGTCATTGATGGTTTGTAGCTAAAATCAGGTTTAGAGTAGTCAAAATCAGGTTTATGGCATAATATTTTGATTTTTTTTAAGTATAAGCTCTATTCTTCGGTTTACGGTTAAATCGCCTGATATTTTTAGAATTGGTGATTCAAGAATTGTTAACCAATTTTCATGAGCTTTCAGGTTTCTGCTGGCAATTCCTTTACTGTCATCATAATCAGAAGCCCAGGTTATAAAATCTTCAAATTGTTTTATTCTTTCTGGTTCTGTATAAATTATGTTCCCATATCTTTCAAATTCTCTTTTCTTCAATCTTTCCATTCTAATTTCTTGAGGAATATATAAAAAGACCACTAAGTCAAACTCAGGAAAAACATTTTCGCCCCATTCAAATATAGAACCTCCAAGAATCCAATTTTCCTGATTTTCAAGATCTGATTGTATTGTAGAATTTCTCTCGTCAGGATCTCTTCTTATTGTAAAAGGAGTTTGGGTTTTCTCCCAAAAATAGGTATCGCTGTCAAAGTAAGGTATATTTAGTTTTTTGGATAAGGCTTCACCAGTTGTCGTTACGCCGCTTCCGGATGCACCAAAAATATGAATTTTCATTACGAAGAGTTACTTGCTGATTTGTGCATCAAAATTACAAATCTTTTAATGATTTGCTAATACAGCGATTTTTAGAAATGCGAGAACCTCTTGTAAAACTCTTTAAATACAGGAAACGGGTTTCAATATTAATAAATTATTAAATGACCAAATTGTAAAAAATACCAATAAATGTTTATTATACTTTTGTAAGGCTCTTCTTTAACATTTAAAATTGCATTATGAGTTCTAATTTGATATTAAGGTTGCGTGCTGGAGATGATTCTTGTTTTAAGGAAATATATGAATTGTACCATTTTAAAGTTTTTTGTTTTGTCAAAAAATATACAGCGCAGCTTGCAGATTCAGAAGATGTGACGCAAAATGTATTTATTCATCTTTGGAAATACCGAACAAAATTAGACCCAAATGTTACGCTGGAAGCCATCTTGTTTAAAAGTTCCAAACAGGAAATCTCAAAATGGTATAAAAAGCAAAACCGAATTTTTTCTGTAGAAGACGATCAGCTAATCAAGGAACTCGACAGTGCCGCCGAACCTGATGAAGATATCAGTTCGCAGCTGGAAAAAATCGAATATCTGCTTAATAAAATCCCTGAAAAAAGAAGAAAAATATTCAGCCTTCATAAATTCGAAGACCGGAGCTACAAAGAAATTGCGGTTGAAATGAATATGTCTCCAAGTGCCGTAGCAAACCAAATCTCTAAAACGTTACAATTTTTAAAGAAAAACTCGGTAAAGAACCATGAGCTTTATTGGTTTGCGCTTTTCTTTATAAGCCAGACTGAATTTATTTCTTAACCGGATTTAAATCCGGCCCTACAATATGAGCCAAGCCTTCGGCTCTTTTTTAATGCTGCCAAATCTTCTCGCAGATTAAGAAAATGTTAATAGTAACAACACCCCGTGACATTTAAAAAAATGAAAATCTAATGTAGTTGAATCGGGGAGATTCGCGCATGATTTTTCGATTCTAAATAAATCTAAATGAGAAATAAAAAATTAAAAGAAGAATGGAATGCTATACCCAACAGAGGTATTCTTCCAAATGATACGGAAGCCCGAATGTGGGATAATATTAGAAAGGCGACCATTCATAAATATAGAAACCTTTACAATTGGGCTGCCGTGGCGTGTGCCGTAATTGTTCTTTCTATTGGAAGTTATCATTCTTTAAACCGATTAGATTTATCTAAACCTAAAATTACTTCAACCATAACTTTTAAGGATGATATACGTCTTATATCTCTGCCTGATGGTACAAGAGTTTGGCTGAATCAAAATACAGAAATTGACTATCCATCTAAATTTTCAAAAAAGGAACGAAATGTAACGTTAAGAGGAGAAGCCTTTTTTGAAGTAAAGCGAGATGTTACACGTCCGTTTATTATTACTTCAGGTGCGGTAAAAACGACTGTTTTGGGAACTTCTTTCAATGTTAAAGCCTACAATGACAATGATGCTCAGGTAAGTGTTAGAACAGGAAAAGTAAAAGTAGAAAGTACACAAAACACCGTTTTGCTTGAACGAGGTTACAGGGCGATATATGCCGAAAAAACTGCTACAGTTAATAAAGAGAAAACAAACAATTTTGAACCTGAGTGGAAAAAAGTATTGCTCTATGTTGACGGTTCAACTCTGGATGAGGTTATTACAACACTTAAACGTGATCATAAGTTTACGGTGAATTATCTCGATGACGATTTAAAAAATCTAAAAATACAGGGAACTCTGGATACTAGACAAGGTTTTTATGAAACACTGCAAACTATTGCTTTTGCTTTAGAAATTCATATCAGCCCAGCCGGAAACAGCACTTATATAATCGGTAAAAAATAAAAAGCAATAATTTATTGTTTTACTGCCACTATTTTAAAATCACAAAATATTTAACGCAAAATATCTCATTAAAATTAATTACACAAACTAACAATTTCAACTATGAACAATGATTTTTCCAGGCATTATTTTATTGCCATCTGGATTTTGTTTTTGGGATTTTTTCTCGGAACAAACGCTATTTATTCGCAAACAGGAACCGTATCGGTTGATTTTAAAAACTCTTCGCCTCAAAAAATCATTGATAATTTAAAATCACAAACGCCTTATCAATTTGTTTATCAAAAAGACCTTGACTTAAGTTTTCCGCTTGTTACCTTAAAAAAAGATAATGTAACAATCGACGAAATACTGAATGATTTACAAACTTTAACCAATTTAGATTTTAGAAGAACGGATAATAATATTGCGGTTAAAAGAAACGACGCAGCTAAAAAAAAAAGGAGAGGGAAAATTGTAGGAAAGGTGGTTGACAACAATGGACTTTCGCTTCCTGGAGCCAATATTAAAGTGGTTGAAACAGGTTTCGGCGCACAGTCAGATATTGATGGAAGTTATACTTTAGAGCTTGAAGCCGGAGAATATACTATTGAAATAAGCGTAATTTCTTTTCAAACTCAAAAAATTACTCATGTAAAAGTGCAGGATGGAGAAGAGACACCACTAGTTGTTTCTTTAAAGGAAGATGCACAATCGCTAAATGAAGTAATCATTGTGCAAAATTATAAGCAGGCTACAGCTTCGGTTGAAGGAATGTTAATACAGCAAAAAAAGGCGGCACAATTTTCTGATGGTATTTCGGCAGAACAAATTGCAAGAACTCCTGATAGAGATGTAGCAGCTTCGTTAAAACGTATTACGGGAGTTACAACTGTAAATGATAAATATGTTGTAGTACGCTCCATGGGAGAAAGATGGAACCAGGCCGTTATGGACGGAATCGCTTTACCAAGTACAGACGCTTATCAGCAAAATTTTTCTTTTGATATTATTCCAACTGCAATGGTAGAGAGTATCATTGTAAGTAAATCTGCCACGCCGGATATGTACGCTAATTTTGCCGGAGGATATGTAGAAGTAAAAACAAAAGATATCCCAAAAGAAAATTTTACCAATTTTTCTATTAGTAATTCTTATAACAGCAAGAGTACTTTTAAAGAAAGACTATCAAAACAGGAGGGTGATTACGATTATTGGGGATTTGACGACGGAAGACGTAATTATCCTAATAATCACACAACAATAGATCCGCCAACAACAGAGGCAGCATCTGGACCATTTATTGCATATTCTAAACTATTTACCCAAGATAATTTTACTACTTATAAAACATATGGAGCACCGGGAACTACGCTTCAGTTTGGTTTAGGGCGTGTTTATAAATTAAAAGACAATAACAAATGGGGGTTTGTAGGTTCTTTTATTTTTAAAAACACGCAGGAAACCTTAGAAATTGAACACACTCAAAGAGGAAGTTACCAGAAGAATTCTTTATTTGAAGAAGAGAACAAAGATAGAGCTTATTCAACCTTTACAAGATACGGCTTTAGAAACTCAGGAAACAACTACAATTATAATTCAACATTAGGCGGTATGTTTAACGCCTCTATTCAATTAGACAATCATAAAATTACAATGCGTAACACCGTTATGCATATTTACAATAATCAATTAACACAAATTAGCGGCTGGACAGATGGTACTTATATTCCAGATATATTAAGCGGCCAAAATTTGCCTACAACATCTGAATCTAATTACCCTGTTTACACGACTTTTATTCAGAATAAAATTGAAGGAAATCACAAATTTGATAAGTTAGAAGTCAATTGGTATGGAGCGTATGGAAACGTTAGAAAAGATACCAAAGATGCAACGTTTGTAGACATTGGGAGAGTAAAAGTAGGTGATGATATTCTGTCAGCTTATAGTGTTGATAACACTAAACAGAGATTTCCATTTAGCCGTAGTTATTTTACAAATGACGAAGTAGATTACAATTGGGCAGTTAATTTTAAATACGTTTTGAATTTTGGTGATTCTTTTACAAACGATATCAAAGCAGGATATTTTGGCACTTATAAAAAAGCAACCAATCAACAGGAATCAGCAAAATTGATTACGGTTGGCCAGGCAGCTACTAATGTAACAATTTACGAACCTTTACCAGAATTTTTAGACGTTTCAAATTACTATTATGGCGGTTTTGGCTGGCAAAAATATGGTATCTATGGCAATAGATATGTTGGAGATGTTAAGGTGCATTCTCCTTATTTAATGCTCGATGATAAAATTGGTCAATATGTAAGATTCGTTTGGGGAGTAAGGGCAGAGAGTTATTTATACACACAAATAGAAAGCCAGTCTGAAAATCCAAATGGTTTTTCAGAAGTGCAGGGAGATGATAAAGTATGGCAATTTCTGCCATCTGCTAGTTTAATTATCAGCCCAACTAATAAGATGAATGTCAGATTGGGTTACAATAAATCAGTTTTACGTCCGCAATTTGCAGAACGCTTAGGTATTCCATATTATGACCCGCTTCGCGCTGCTAAAATTTACAATTATACAGACGGAATAGTTTCGAGCGTTGCTAATAATTATGATTTAAAGTTAGAATGGTTTCCTTCTGGAGGAGAAATTTTATCCTTTGGGATATATCACAAAGATATCGATAATCCAATTGAAGCTGTAGGGTTTTTAAATCCATCAGGTTTTAGAGATATCTACAATATTAATTCAAACAAAGCAAAACTTTGGGGAGTTGAATTAGAATTCTATAAAAGTCTTTCTTTTTTAGGTGAAGGTGATCTTTTAAAACATTTGTTTGTTTACGGAAATGCTTCTGTAAATGAGACAAAAGTTACTTCATACGTTAGTCTAGAGGGTAACGGAGAACTTTATGAAGCGAACAGACCGCTTTACGGGCAGTCGCCATATACTTATAACTTAGGAATGGATTATGTTGGCGACCGTTTTGGATTCAGCCTTAGACATAATGCTGTTGGAGATCAATATATTTTGGTTGGTTTTGACTATTCGGCAGAGGAAATCCGTATGCCTTATTCACAAACAGATGCGCAGCTGAGTTATAAATTTTTCAAGAAGAAAGACCTGCAGTTTAAATTCAGCATCAAAAATATGTTTGATACAGGCATACAAACCTACAATAACAGAAACAGTTACAGTAAAATAGTAGATGTGCCAATGGGATCTAACCCAAGGTCAGGATACAGTCTTGGAGCTAACGCAACCAAGAAGTATGACCCGGATATTGATCAGGTAGTATTTAAATCATTTGCTGGTAGAACGATTAGTATTTCTCTAAACTATGATTTTTAAGATTAGCTATTGTTAATATTAAATTCATAATCATAAGTATTTTCCTGCTGGATATTAAGAAAAAGTTAACAATAAAAAATACCCATGATATTCTGTTATTTCAAAAGCTAATACTAATAAATAAACAAGTTGGGTAAAAAATAAAAACTCTTTTTGCTGAGAGTATTTAAAATGTTCTTTGAAAAATTTAAATAGATAAAAGAATGAAACCTGCAGATATACGGAATCTTCAATTTAAGCCAAAAAACAATAAAGAAGACAAGGCATTAGGTTTATCATATCCAAAGACATTTATCTTTTTGTGTATTTAAATTTTAAAGGGAATCGAAGTTGATCCTTTCATTGAAATGAAAAAAATCCTAATAGTGAAAGATGGAAGTTAGGTAAGCTCCCCCGGACGGTAAAACGGATGCGTTTGAAAAAACAAATTTACCAAAAACGAGAAAGACCTGAGGAAAGAAATTTTGCTGCTCTCTCCAAAGGCCTAGTTTAATAGCGGCAAATATAGCAATAATTAAATTATTATGAAAAAATTTTTTATGTTCGCAATTGTAGCTCTACTTGTGAGTTCTTGCCAAAATGATGATTCTTCTGCTGATTCTTCTTTTTCTATGAAAGCTGCTGGGGCTGACTACAGCGGATATCCTACAACAGTACAAACTGTAAGTGGAGATATTACAACTAACACAACTTGGACAAGTGACAAAGTTTGGGAAATTAACGGAGTAGTTCGTGTAAAATCTGGAGCTACATTAACAATCCAGGCTGGAACTTACATTAAAGCAAAACCTCTTGCTGCTGGTGTTGCTACAGGAGTTCTTGTAATTACTAAAACTGGTAAAATTAATGCACAAGGAACTTTAAATGCTCCAATTATCTTTACAAGTTACAACTTGTTAGATGGTAACGCTTCTACAAAAGGAGCTCCTGGAGATTTTGGTGGTCTTGTAATTTTAGGTGATGATCAGGTAAATAACGGATCAACTACTAATATTATCGAAGGATTAGGAGATCAGCCAAATGTTTCTGATTTTTACTATGGTGGATCTAATGCTTCTCACAATGCAGGAACAATTTCTTATGTTCGTGTTGAATTTGCTGGTAGAATCTTAGATGCTGCAACTGGTGTTGAAATCAATGGTGTAACTTTTGGTGGAGTTGGTGCTCTTACTACAGTTAATCACGTTCAGGTTTCTTACGGTAGAGACGATTCATTTGAATTTTTTGGAGGTAGAGTTAATGCTACTCATTTAGTTTCTTTTGCTCCAGATGATGACAACTTTGACTTCGATTTAGGATACACAGGATCAATCACAAAAGCAATCGCTCTTGCTGATATCAATTCTACTCACAGTACAAGTGGTACTGCACCAAACTTAGTACCAGATTCTAATGGTATCGAATTAGATAACAATGCTGGTGGTACTTCTACAACAATTATTACACGTCCTGTTATTGCTCAATTATCTATTATTGGTGTTAGTTCTGCAACAGCTGCTAACTCATACGAAAATGGAATCCACGTACGTAGATTAGGGCAAATCAGTCTTACTGATGCTACTGTAACAGGATACAACAGAGGAATCAACTGGGAATCTCCTTCAGTATCAACTGGTTCTACTTGGTCTGCAATATCTATCCACGGATATGTTAATCCAGTATTGCCAACAACTGTTGCTTTAGGTTTTGGAAACGGTACATCTACTGTTGCTCCAGGAACTAAATGGTCTTTAACTCAGCCATTCTTTAATGATGGACCATTAGACTTTACAGGTGCTACAGGTGCATTCAAAACTGAGGCACTTTGGACAGCTACTTGGACTAAGTTTTCAAATTTCTAATTAGTTAGGTTAAGCAATATTTAATTCAGCATGGGCAGCATTTCTGTCCATGCTTTTTACAAATAAAATATGAAAAAAATTATACTATTATTTTTATTACTAATGATTACAACTGTATCATCTGCCCAGTTTACAATTTGGGAAGATGATTTTGAGGATGGTGACGTTTCAGATTGGACTTTATTAGACAAAGATGGCAACAGCAGTAACTGGAGTGCACGAAAAAATATTCAATTTGATGAAAGTACAGGAGGAATTAAAGATGGTAATTTTAATGTATTAGGTACTTATAATATTGATTTAAATTCAGGTGCGCCGCTTGATATAATAGAACAAAACTGGGCCATGCTGCCAGCAATAGACTTATCGTATTACAGTGGAAAAATTGAATTAGATTTTACAGCACAGATGGCAATTTTCGGCGGAAGCAAAAATATTTTAGTCTACGGAGGAACATCTCCAGATCCGGCTTCAGCCACACTTTTAGGAACTATTTATATGGAAAGAATATCACAATTAGATCCGGAATTTAAAGATTATGTGGTAGATATTTCGCAGTTTGTCGGCAATCAAAATGTTTACATTTCCCTTTTAAATGAAAACAGCAATTTTGTTGGATACGAAGTTGATAAAGTATGGATTACAGCCGAAGCACTTTTAGGTGTTGACGATTTCGATAAAAATAATACAATTCGCCTTAAACAAAACCCTGTTGCCGAAAATTTAGAATTAGAAATAAGCGAACAATTTCTAAGCGAAGATTTTGCAGCAAAAATTTATAATTCCTCAGGATTGTTAGTTAAAAGTAATGCAGATTTAAAAGAAAATATTTCAGTAGTAAATCTTCCGCAGGGAATTTATTTTCTGGTAATATCAAATAATACAACTTCCCAAAAAATAAAATTTATCAAAAAGTAAACAGATAATTATTTTCAGAAATAATTATAAAGACAAAATATAAAATATGAAAACTAAAATTGTTCCAATACTTTTATTTTCAATTGTACTTCTTCTTTGCCAGGCCTGCATTAATGAAGATATGGTTCCTTATTATGAAGAACAGCAGCCCGGAAAAGTAGTAATACAAGGTTACAATGCACAAAAAGATTCTATACAAATAGCGGTAGATGGAAAAATCCTTACAGAAGGAAAAACAAATGCCTACATAAAAAAAGTTGCTAAAAATTACGAATTTGTGTTTTATTCAAATAAAACGAAACTGGTTGAAATTACGAATAAAGTAAGCAAGCAGCTTCTTCAATCTTATCAACTAACTACTGCAAAACCTATTGATACTATTTCTTTTTATACCAAAGAAGATTTATGGATAAATAATGTTTTGGCAACGAAACCCGGAAAAATTACACAGACAGGAAATGCAGGTTTCAAATTTATTTTCCCGACCCTTAATAAATATTCTGCCAGCGGTTATACCGGTAAACTTGACGGAATCATGCGCAAAGTAAACGGCGAAGTAGTCGGAGTAGTTAAAAACATTGGCAAAGATAGCTTCAGCGATTTTATAGAATTCCCTTCAAGTCTGCCTCCAATTATCAGAATGGAATTGGTTAAACACAATACAACCGAATCTTATATAAGCGGCAGACAAGTTATTACAGTTATGCTGATGCTGCCAAACAAATCAGGATTAATCGTTTTGGACGAAAGAAAAGATGGAAATGGCAAATTTCAAAGTGTTGATGCAAGTCTGAATCTGGCAGATTTTTTTGATTTTACCGCTCATTAAAATAATTAAGATTATTATCCAATGAAAAACTGTTTGCCTATTAAGCTGTTTTCTTTTTTATTTTTTGCCCTGTTTCTTATTTCGTGCGAAAACACAGATGAGCCAGTAACCTATGAAGAAAATACAAATGAATATGTAAACGACTGGATGTACAATCAAATGAAAAGATATTACTTGTGGAATAATGCAATAAAAAACCAAGGTAATTTAGCATTAGATCCAAAAGAATATTTTAAAACCTTACTGCAGTCCGAAGATATTTATTCCTACGCAATACATCCTGAAAAACCCGAAACTTCACCTAAAAGCCTTAGAAGTAAATTCGGGTTTGACGTAAGTTTTATAACTTTTGAAGGGAAATATTATGGTGTGATATTATATGTTTTAGAACATTCTCCGGCAAAAAATAATGGTTTGCAAAGAGGACAGCTTATAACTCATATTGACGGAACAGAATTGAAATTGGATAACTACGATAATTTATATAATAGCATGCTTGACGATACGCAGCTCGATTTAAAAGTCGTTTCGTATTCTGCCCAAACAGGTTTTTCTAATCCAAAAACAGTTTCTGTTTTGCAGGGTTTTACCTTTTTGCAGCCCATTCCATATCAGGTAATCGAAAATAACAATACTAAAATTGGTTATGTAAGCATTCCGCATTTTGATGTTGGACAAGCACAATTGTATTTGCAAATGTTTCAGGAATTAAAAAGCAAATCCATAACAGAATTGGTTTTAGACTTAAGATACAATGGAGGAGGAGATATATCATCTGCGACAGCATTGAGTATAATTTTGGCACCCAATATTAAAGCAGAAGATCTTTTTATAAAATTTGAAGGAAATCAAAACGGAGGAAATGTTGACCAGTCTTTTTCTGCGGCTTTAAAAAGCAATGAATCTTCCGTAAGTTTTGATGCTTTACGCAATGCACATCCTGGAATTAATAAAGTTTATATTTTATGCGGAAAACGTACAGCATCAGCATCAGAACTTATTATAAATAATCTAAAACCGTATATGGAAGTTATTACAATTGGCGAAAAAACATTTGGTAAAGATGTAGCAGGATTTCCAATTGTTGATGATCGTAATCCGGATAAAAGAGGCTGGATATTATACCCTTCCATATATAAATTATTTAATGCCAGACACGAAGGAAATTATTCAAAAGGAATAAACCCTGAAATAGTTATAAATGAATTACAACAGCTGGAAGTATTTGCTTTAGGAAACCGCTCTGAAACTTTATTACAAGAAACCTTAAATAGAATATCAGGAAACACAAACAAAATAAAAATGAAAACAGAAACTGTACAATTACTGCCACTCAGCAAAATAAGTACAGACATTGACCCGCTTTTGCAAATTACACCATGAAAATTATAAATATATTGATCGTTCGTTATGCAGGGAATTGATAACATTGAACATCGAAAATTGCTGCAAATTTTTGAGAAATACAAAGATGAATCTATTGCGGTACAAACAACATCAGAAGATGATCTAAAGATTTACCAAAACATGGAAGAACTCGATGTTTTGTACAATTGTTTTAAAATCTTGTTGGCAGAATTACAAAAATGTACCAGAGATTATGAACTAAAGAAAAAATCAACCCGCAGCATCATTCATAAAAACTTAAGGAAAATAAAAACAGGGTCTGAAAAGAAGCTATAAATTATATTTCAGTATTTATTACAGGAGACAGTTCTTCTTTTTTGATTTGGCGAAATGGCGTTCTGATCTTATTTCTTTTAAGCCTTATTTTCTTTATTTGATAAAGACAATCCGTTAATAAAGCCTTTATCTCTAAATAAGAATTATTATGAAAAGAGCTGATATTGTATTTCAGTTTTTCGATATGATTTCCTGCGTTTATTAAATCAGCCTCAAATGTTTTTAATAAACCAATTTCAATATTCTTATTTTTTTTGTAATAATGAATACAGTTATGAAGATCCTCAATTTGTCCCGTAAAATCAAAAACGGCTTTTTTAGAAACTGCTCTGTGGTAGTAATAAGAAAACTCTAATGGATTAAATTCAATTACTTTATCAAAATCCTCAATGGCTTTATAATGATGTTCCAGTTTTTGAAAACAACTCGCCCTTAATTCATAAGCCGTCGAATCAAATTCATAATTGACCACATTATCTAAATGAATAATAGCCTCTTGAAAATGGCTGGTGGAATAAAGCTGTTTTCCTTTCTCTAAATCCACAAAACTTTTTTTAAGGTTTGATTTAAAAAATTTGTCCTTAAATGTTGTTTTTAAAGTCACGAACCATTTCATAATTTTAAATTTAGGAAGTTACAATTTTCAGCTGGCTAAATTTTGATGGGATGTTAAAGTTAATAAAAAATTAATACACAGCACATTATAATTTTTTATTTGAAGAAAAATAATCGTGTATTTTTTACATTTTAAAAAACATTCTTTTTAAATTAGAGGTTTGAAAGCAAATTATGATAATGAATTCAGCCAAAGAAATATTTCTAAAATCAGTAAAGGAAATTTGTCCTAACGTTACTGACGCTGAACTTTCTCAATTTGCTGCAAAAATTACCATTGAAGAATTCAATAAAAAAGACTTCTTTCTTCAATACGGAAAAGTACAAAAAGCTATAGGTTTTATAGCTAGCGGATTAGTGCGTTCCTCTTTTATAGATAACGAAGGCAATGAAATTACAGTAGGTTTTTATGCCGAGGGTGATTATGCCACACACTATCCCGCTTTTATAACACAGCAGCCCAGTAAATATTCCATTCAGTGTTTAGAACCTGTAATTATGGTTTGTCTTTCCTATGAAGACATGCAGTGGATTTATGAGCATTTACCAAGCTTTGAACGATACGGACGATTAGTCGCCGAAGAAATTTTAAAACGTCAGCAGGCCCGTATCGAAAGCTTTATATTTCAAACCGCCGAGGAACGTTATCTCGATTTTATAAAGTGTTATTCAGAGCTGTTTAACAGGATTTCCATTTCGCATCTTTGCAGTTATCTGGGTATTGAAAGACAAACACTTACCAGAATTCGTCAAAAATTAGCGCACCAATAGTTTTTGACACATTTGTGTCAGGAAGTACTTTCCATTATTTAAAATCTTTGCAGTGTCAAATTAAAATGATGCGCAATGAAAACGAATATCTTATTAATACTTGGTCATCCTTCTCAAAACTCATTTTGTAATGCCTTGCTTAATGCTTACAAAAAAGGAGTAGAGCGTACAGGAGCAATTTGTAAAACCATTTATATCTCTCAATTAGATTTTGATGTAAATCTTGCCGACGGATATAAAACCGGAAAAATAGTACCGCTTGAAAAAGATCTAATTCAGGCTCAGGAACTCATTTCCTGGGCAGACCACATTGTATTGTCTTATCCAAATTGGTGGGGTTTTATGCCTGCCATTACCAAAGGATTTATAGACAGAATCTTTATGCCTGATTTTGCATTCAAACATCACTCAGGCAAAATCTTCCCCGAAAAACTTTTAAAAGGAAAAAGCCTTAGGCTGTTAATTACGATGGACACTCCTAAATGGTGGTTCTATCTCATCTATCGTGCTTCTCAATATCAAATCCTTAAAGACATCGTATTCGGTTACGTAGGATTTGATCCTATCAAATTCTCCACTTTTGGATTTATGAGAAAATCAACAGAAGAACAGCGTATAAAATGGCTTAAAAAAACAGAAAAATTAGGAACACAACTTATATAAAACAATCAATTAATAAAATTTAATATCATGAGACATCTAGCAAACGAGCGTACAATTGCTCACATTGACCCTAAAAAAGGTTTCAGAATTCACTTATTAGTATTTGTATTATCAATTCCTGCCATTTGGACCATTTGGTTTTTAACAGACAGAACTTATCTATGGCCGCTTTGGCAGACTGGCGCATGGGCAGTAGGTTTATTATTTCATTATCTGGGTGTTTTCATCTTTAAAAACGGAAATAAATAATCTTAAAAATTTTAGAAGTTATGATCACAAAAGCAAAACTCACAGTTTCTAAAAAAGTCTTAGGGATTTTCACCGTTCTATTTTCATTGCAAAGCACATTGGCATCGGCACAAAATGAAACAGCTAAACTTACCCGCTATGAAGTAAAAGAGCAATATCAAGAGCAATTTCAAAAAGCCATAAGCGAGTATGTTCAAAAATCGCTCTTAAACGAAAGTAACATTATGTCTGAAGCTTATTTTGAACAAAACAAAAAAACGGTTATTTGGTTATTTGAACGCTGGACAAGCAAAACAGCATTGGATAAAAACAATTCAAAATCCATAAAAGAGCTTGTAAAAACTGCCTTAGCAAAACCTGAGAAAATAATCTATGTAAAAGATTTAGAACCTCTCACTAAAGAGCAATGGAGAAGAACGAGTAAAAAAGAAGACAATCAGTTAACCATTATGCTTTTTGTAGATGCAAAAGCCGGCACAGAGAAAAACTTCATGGAAGTTTACCATACCGCAATGCCGCAGTTTAGAAGTGAACCCGGCGTAGTAACGTATCAATTATCGCAGTTGGAAAATGATAAAACCCAATTTGTAACCTTCGAAAAATTCAGAAGCAACGATGCATTTCAATATCATTTAAATTTTCCGCCAATTCAGCCCGTAATAGATTACCTGAATACGAGTATAAAAAAACAGCCGTTTCAGGACGGAATTCATAACCTGATCGAATTTGCACCGCTTACTCGGGAGTAATATTCAGCAGAAAAAATCAACACAAATTATTAATATTTAAAACCTAAAAAAATGAAAACAATTAGTAAAATCATTGCAGCAGGTATAACAAGTGTACTTGCTGTAGTAAATGTAGAAGCACAAGTAACCGTAAAAACAAACGAAATGAAAACAAACTACAGTCATGAATTAGAAGTTGTAAATCAATTGTCTACTCAGTCAGCCGTTGTAAATATGCCGGTGACAAAATTATTAAACGCACCAGGGAACGAAGCATTAAAAGATTTCTTCTTTACACCTGTAAAAAACAAAACAGCCTTAAAAGGGAAAAAAATTGCCGTAATCGTAGCCGATGGTTTTGAAGAAATTGAATTAACCGGACCAGTATGGTATTTTAAAGAATTAGGAGCACAAGTTGAAATTGTGTCACCAAAATTTAACCCGGCTCCGGAAAGATATGGTTTAGTATTTCCTGAAATGGCAAATACCCATGTTATGGCGATACAATACTTACAGCCAGTTGGGTGGATAAAATTTGACCGTACCGCAGACCAAATAAAAGTTAGTGATTATGATGCTGTATTTATTCCGGGTGGAGCATGGAATCCGGATAACCTTCGTTATGACAAAGATGTGATCAAATTTATTCAGGATTTTAATAAATCTGGAAAACTGATTGCCGCTATTTGTCACGCTCCGGTTGTATTGGCTTCCGCCGATATTTTAAAAGGAAGAAAGCTGACGGGATATTGGAACATTCAGGTAGATTTAAAAAATGCAGGCGGAACTATTCTTGAACAACCCGTGGTAACAGACGGAAACATTATTACCAGCCGTCACCCAATTGATGTAGCAGATTTTTCAAGAGCTGTTGAAAGCTGGTTAATTAAAAAATAAGAAAGAGATTATTATGAAAATAGATATTTTTAAACCGGTTCAGATTGGTTCATTACAATTAAAAAACCGTATCTCGATGGCACCAATGACAAGAGCAAGAAATGAAGATGGTATTCCAAACGAAAATAATGCGGTTTATTATGAACAGCGTTCTGGCGCCGGTTTAATTATTACAGAAGGAACAGCCATTTCTGAAACAGCAAAAGGTGTACTTTATATTCCCGGATTATATACGGAGCAGCAAATAGAAGGCTGGAAGAAAGTTACAAAGGCAGTACATGAAAAAGAAAGTAAGATATTTTCTCAATTATGGCATGTAGGCAGAGTATCTCATACTTCAAATCAGCCTAACGGAGTCGCTCCAGTTGGTCCATCAGATATTCAGGCGCAAAATACCTCAGCTTGGGGTTATAATGAAAATGGAGTAGAAGGTTTTGTTCCGGCATCAAAGCCTAAAGCACTTTCTGTAAATGAAATTAAAAATGTTGTAACCGATTTTGCAAATGCAGCTAAAAATGCCATTAAAGCAGGTTTTGACGGTGTAGAAATTCATGGAGCCAATGGTTATTTAATCGAACAGTTTTTAAATCCTTTTGTAAACAATCGTACAGATGAATATGGAGGAAGTATCGAAAATCGTTCAAGATTTTTACTGGAAATTATAGATGCTTCGGTTGATACTGTAACCAATGAAAAAGTTGGGATTCGGTTAACGCCATACGGAGGTTTAGGAGACTTGCCGCATTATGATGAAATAGAAGCAACATATCAATATTTAGCCGTAGAATTAAACAAAAGAAACATCGCTTATATCCATATAATGGATCAGCAGTCAAAAGGAAGTCATGCTTTGCCTGATGGTTTTATAGAGCGTTTTCGTTCTTGGTACGATGGCGTTATTATTCTAGCCGGAAGCATGGACAGAGAAAAATCAGAACAACTCATTAATGCCGGAACTATTGATATTGCCGGATTTGGCGAACCGTTTATCTCGAATCCTGATTTAGTAGAACGTTTGCAAAACAATTGGGAATTAACGCAGCCAATTCGTGATTTGCATTACGGATTAGGTAATCACGGTTATACAGACTGGGAAGTTTATAAGCAGCCGGTAGAAATTTAATATTATAAGAATAAAGTTTTCCCTGAATGAATTTCATTCAGGGATTTTTTTTGAACAGAAAAACTTCTGCGGTAGTTTATATTAAGATTTTATCTATTTTTATAAAGAACGAAAGCATCTTTATATGGAATTACCTAAGTTGCCTTTTTATAAAAAATACAGTCTTGTTTTTAAAGCCGCTATTGCCGGCGGAATCTTAGGTTTACTATATGCCTCAATTACTGATGCAGAATCCAACTTTGATTATTTAAAGCTTTTGCCCGGCATAATTATAGGCGCTTTTATAGGTTTCATTATTATAACATTTGAGAAGCGCCTTATCAATTTAAACCGATATTCTTTTTTAGGCGCAATGCTTTTAAAAGCCATTATTTACAGCATAAGCATATTGTTGTTTTTACTATTCTTTGTTCTGATATTTTCAGAAATGTTAGGGCATCTTTCTTATCAGGAAGTTTTTATTAAATATGCTAAAGAACGTTTGTTCGAAGATTATATGTTTTCTCTTGGAGCATCTATATTTTTAATTCTCTTTTTAGAAATCAGCAGTTTATTAAGTACCCGTTTTTTCTATAATTATTTTACAGGACAATATCATAGACCAATTCAGGAAGAACGAATTTTTATGTTTGTCGATGTAAAATCGTCTACCACACTTGCAGAACAATTAGGAGATATTCTATACAGCAATTTATTGCAGGATTTATTCAACGATTTTACCGATGCAATTCAGGCTTCGCGAGCAGAAATTTATCAATATGTAGGAGATGAAATTATTCTGACTTGGAAATCTTCAACTGGATTAAAAGAAAAACGCTGTCTTTATTGTTTTTATCTTCTTAAACAATGTATAGAGAATAAACGAGAATATTATTTAGGAAAATACAATCTGGTTCCAAAGTTTAAAGCCGGAATGCATATAGGAACCGCCGTAACAACCTGGGTAGGAAAAGTAAAAAAAGAAATTGTTTATCACGGAGATCTCTTAAATACAACTTCAAGAATTCAGTGCGAATGCAATAATTTCAGCCATGATTTTGTTATTTCTGAAACCATGAAAAATGCACTTCCCGAAGATAATTCGATAACGTATACTCAAAAGGGCGAAATACTTTTGCGGGGAAAAGCAAAACCAATGAAATTATATACTGTTGATTTTAATTCAGCCGTTCTGTAGTTTCTAATCTCAAACAATGTTCAGTACCTAAAAACAGCGGATTTCCATGTTTTTCTGACCAAAATCCATCCAATACATCTTTAGTAATGCATCGGTAAACCGCAACGCCTTTATACGTTTTATTGTCGTCGCCTTTATAACTAAAATTAATGACCAGGATATTATCTTTAAAGAAACCATGACCTTTTTGGACTTGTGCATTATTGATGAACCATTTTGCAACAATTCTATTGTTATCGTCTAAGGATAAGCTCAAAGTACCTTTGTAAGTAACCTGATCGCTTTCTTCCTGATTACTTCCGGAAATGGAAAAATCACCAATTAAATCTTGTATTGTCATTTATTTTTTGATGGAGAAATTGAATAGATGTTGAGGTATAAAGTAACCCCGATAATTATGGCAAATTTATGAAATTTTGAAATATCTAAAAACCGCCAATTTATACCTTATTTGGTTTGCTGACATATTTATTTCCTTTAATAAAAAATCGCCACGGCAAAAGCGCATCTTCCTGTGCATACGCAACGCCCACACGAGGCGATGCTGCAATTTGATCTTCAGTATAGCGAATACCGTGATCTTCCAGCCAGATTTCTTCTCCGCCTAAATCTTTTTTATTAAAAGAACGATTAATACCCAAAGCCTTTGCTGCAGAACCGGGACCAGCAGAAACAGCTCCTTTTGAAGCGGACATATTTCGTCTGGTTTCCATAATATCTTTTCCTGCCAAAGGTTCAATCCCCCGAATCAAAACCGCATGTGGTTCACCTTCAACCGAACTTACAATATTAAAAAGATGATGGATTCCGTAGCATAAATAAACATACGATACACCGCCCTGACTGTATAAAGTCTCCGTTCGATCCGTTCTTCGGCCGCCGTAAGCGTGTGAAGCCTTATCCTGTATCCCAAAATAAGCTTCTGTTTCTACAATTATTCCCGAAGTTATTTCGCCGTCAATTTGAGTGTAAAGCACTTTTCCCAAAAGATCTTTAGCAAGGAAAATAACATCAGGATTAAGATAATAAGAAAACGGAATTTTATTATGAGATTCGGCCATTGCTTTTCAATTATAATTTTGATACGAAGGTCGAAATTTCAAAGCAATTTATAATTCTAAATGAGTTATTAATTATCATTCGGAATAAGCAGCGAATCCATAAACTTCGCCGTTATAATATTTCCCTGTTCGTCTTCCCACTGCGTAATCACATTTTCTATAAGTTCGGGTTCAAACCCAATAACCTTCATGACAGGCCCGCCAAATTCCTGACGCACTTCCTGTCCTTTTTTTATCATAATATCCATATATCTTGTTTCATTTTGTTAATCAAATAGATTCCAGATAAAATTTCAAATTTGAAATATCATCTTTAACTAATTTTTCAAAATAAGGATTTAATAGTTTTGCTGCGCTTTCGCCTGCAATTCCCAGAGGAGCGTGATAAGAAATCGTAACATCAATTTCTGTAGCATTTCCTTTGGATTTAAAAACCACTTTTCCTGCATTTTTAATTGATGAATTTTCCAGAGAATTCCAACTTAGTAATTTGTCTTTTTCATCTTTAACGATTTCTGCTTCCCAGCTTAGTCTTCCAATTCCAGCAGGACCTTTTGCCGTCCATTGAGATATATTTGCCGATCTGTTTTTTACAGCATCCAGATGGTTCATAAACTTGGGCAGGTTTTCCAGATTTCTCCAAAACGAATATACTTCGCTTACAGGTTTATTAATTACGCTGTTTACTTTGATATTTACATTTGATGCTTTATCATTGATTAAATGTCCCGCCGCATCATAAACCGGACAATATCCTGAAATTCCTCTTAAAAGCATAGCGCCGCCGGCACTTGCTTTAGAAATACTTTTATTGTTATTTGATAAACCATTGTACACCAAATAAGCCCCGCTGGTAATCATTAAGATTCTTTCTAATGTCGAAACATTAGTTTTTAGAAATGGCTTTGATTTCTGTGACGAGTTTGATAGTGCTGCTGTATTCATAATAATAGTTTTAAATTATAATATTTTTTAATTACTTAAAATTAAGATCTTTAACCCTCTTGTTACTTATAAGTTTTTATAGATTGGTTATAGAATTTTTATCAGGCTGATAATCATTATTCATAAAAAAACCGCCTGCAGTACAGACGGTTTATTTTTGGTTTTATAAATTTCGATCAGGATTTGTACCTTCTTCATCGTCATCATTTTCATCTTCTTCGTCATCGTCGATATCACCAAGACCTTCATCTCCGTAATCATCATCGTCGTCTAATTCTTTATTATCATCATCACTTGCGAATTCGTTTTGTTCAAACTCATTATTGCCAAGTCTTTCGTTATCGAATGATTCATTACCAAGATTTTCTCCTGCTAATTCCTGATTGTCAATTTCTTCGTTTACCAAATCATCTCCATAATCCGGTTCCGCCGAATTGCTGATGGAATGATCTACCGGCGGCGCATCGATTGCATTATCTTGATATCCTGTTTCATTTTCTTGAAAATTCTGGTCGTCCTGACGGTAATTTTCTCTTTCATCTAAACTCATAATATTTTTTTTAAAAGTTATTTTTTAGTAGTTTTTTTACCCGCAGCAGTTTTATTACCGCTTTTTGATGTTTCCTCTTTCTTATCAGTTTTTTTATCTGAAGTATTTTGAGTATCTATTTTTGAAGTTTCTTTCTTATCAGTTTTTTTCTCTGATCCTTTAGCACTTTCTGTGCTTGTTTTGCTTTTCGAAGTATTCATGGTTTCTAATTCTTTAGATTGTTATAAGTCAAATGTACGACTACTGAAAATCAGAATATTACAATTAAGAGGCTTGTCAATTATATAATTTACGGTTACTAATTCTTTTTTCATAAACATAATATCTGTTTAATAAACAATATGTTATCTAAAATCAATTATAGAAAAACTGTAATATTCTCCTAAAAAAGTATAATAAGAATGATTGTTATTTTGCTGAATTTTAAGAATTGATAAAAGCAGTTCATTAATCAATTTTAAAAAGTAAATATGGAAACTAGAAACACCAATAGTGATTCTTTTCGAGATGAAAATAATCGCCACGAAGATCAAATTTGGACCCCGACTGTAGATTCGCGTTTACACTCTCAGGACAGAAACCCGGATGAAGATAAAGAGTACGGAAACACTCACGCCAACGATCCCGCTCAAAAACCGAATACCGGCGACTGGGGAGACGAAAGAGATTTTGAGGAAAATGAAGAAACCGATGAAAATCTCGGAAACGATAACAGCGGCGGGGCAGGAAGCACAGGAAGCGAATCGACAAACAGCGGAAGTAATTAACCTGCACAAAGTAAAATTGAAAACGTCCCAAATTTTAAAATTTGGGACGTTTTAGTAAACTTAAACCTTTACAAAAATTTAGCTTTTATAATTTATAGACTTTTGTTAGCGTCGAGAATTTTATTAATCAAAGCCAACACGGTTACAACACTGCCTCCCACTAAAGTTACCTGGTCATAACTGTCTTTATTAAGATACATTAATAAAATTAAAGCACTGACTGCAATAATTATTATTGGAAATCTCAATTTGCTGTATGTTCCATTTTTACTCTGATTATTAAATTTTTGGATAAATGTTTGATCACGTTTATTTTTAGATAAAATAAAAATCCTGAAACTCAGGCTCATCATTTTAAGCCTTCCGGTTAATTTATGGCAGTCAATGATTCCCATTTCCATAAGACTTATAAGTGTATCCTTGTTTTTGTAATTTACAAAATGATCTTGGGCAAAATCATAAAGAACATAACGAGTTTCAATAGGTAATGATCTCCACACGTTATTATATTCTTTATAAAATTGCTTGTGGTTGATATTAAGTATATAATCCATCCGTAAATAAGGGTATATTTCATTTTTTTCATCCTTATAAAAAACTTTGTCGATACTGATTTCACGGTTAGGACAGTCTTTATGACCCTTATATCTAGTATCTGAGCCTATTTGACAATTATTGTCAACCTGAATCAATTTTTTGATATCATAATTATTTACCATAGGTATAAAGATGTGATCATTTGCTAATTCATGTAATGTGCACGGATAATATTTTTCATAATACGCCTGCATTAAATCATAAAAGAAGAAACGATTACTATAGTAGTTTAATAATTGATAGGCTAAAACAGTAAGAAATAAAATTAATACTAATAAAGACAATGAGATATTTATAGTTGAAATAATATCATTTTCACTTTGAAAAATTGCCAGTGAGTTTAGATAATATTTATCGCTAAGTGTGTTGAATGTAAAATTTTTAATTTCGTAACTAACAGGCCGATCAAAAAAGCCTAGGTTAGCTTTTTGTATAACCTGATCTTTAGTTTCATCTTGAGTTTGTTTCTTGCAATTACAGTTATAGGCATTTGTTATTCTATCTTTTATAATAAAATCTGATTTGGTTTTTATGTTTTGTTCTTTAGCGTCAAGAGAGGAACAATAATAACGCGAAAAATCATTTAATTCGCTTACATAAAATGCACTAATTAGAATAAATGGAAACACAACAAATTGATATAATAATCTTGCTGTTAGAAATTTGGTATATGCTTTTCTATTAACCCCTTTATTTTTCTTTACAAATTTGGCAAGATCATCATCATGATCACCACTATCTTCTTGTCTTTTTCTCCAGTTTCTATAACAAAATGTTAATACGATATGAGTAACAAAAAGCACAATGGCAGCAACCAATGCATTGTAATAAAAAAATAAAATCATAGGTAGACAAATAGCAGGAATAAACAAAATCAATACTAGTTTAATAACTTCTTTTTTAGGGGTTAAAGTGCGAATATTGAGAGTTATTAGATTAATATAAGCTACGTTAATCCCTAAAACAATACAAAAAATAAGTGCTAGGGAAGGAGTGGACATAAAAGATATTATAATGGCTAATAAAATGGAAATGGAATTAATTAATAATAGCTTTTTATATTCATTAGTTCTGCTGCTATCCGGAAAGAGGTAATAAAAATGATGTTTTGATAATGCACTAATTCGACCACTATAGAAGATTATCGAATAGATATAATTGATTAATAATATAAAAAACCCGTATAAAACCGAAATTAAGAATCCGTTTGTAAACGAAAATATGGATAAACGATTGAGATAAGATAAATCACGAACTCCTAAAATATAGATGGGAGAGGCTGTTTCTTCACTTAACTTTTTCGCATAGATTTGATAAGGCCTCCCTTGATATTCCATCTCAAATGATTTTGGCGTCGTACCCGATAATACGCTTGCAAATTCAGGATTACTTTGAGATTCATAATATAAATTTTGATATAAATTCTTCCCGGGATCGTTTTGCAGAATAATATCTCCATATCGATCTACAAGCATATATCCCGTTCCCGGCGGTAATTCTAATTCATCCGAAAAATATTCTCTGAATGCAATGCCTTTGATACCGTTTTCTATTTTATTAATTGAATTTTTTTCGGCGTATATCAATTGATACTTATCACTATCTCTGGAAAAAACGGCAGTTAGTACTGGTCCTGTTTTTGCATTGCCTGCATTTTTCTGCTGTAACATTTTAAAGTACATTCTATCTGCATATTTTCTTGGTATATCAAGTTTAGTAGTAGTTAGATCTTTTATAAGTACTCCTTTATTGTTCATTCGAAAGTAGTGATCCAAATATTTAATCAGTTTTAAGTTATTTGTATCTTTTTCAAAATCATTATTTTCAAGAATAATATATTCACGTTTGTCACTCAAATCATTTTTAGGAAGAGGATCTTCATTTAAATAATTGGTATTCAAATCAGTTTTTAAATATATTCTGGAAAATTTTGTTTCTGAACTTTTCCAAGCTGTTCCTAATCTTGAATTATCATTTTTCCAATTCTTATAAGCCGTAATTTGATCGCTGAATGAACTATCAATTTTGTTTACCAATTGATCTAAATCATTTGTAGTTCTAGTTTTTATAGCATTGTTCCAATAAGATAATGTAGTAAATATAACTGAAATAGCGATCAACAATCCAATAGAAAACACAACACCTACCAAATCAAACTGACTTAATCTTTCTTTGTAACTACTTACAATAGGCTTTATGAAATTTATACCTAATACTAAAAAAATAACCGAAATGAAGCTAAAAATTAAAAGTTTAGGATCAATCTGTTGGACATTGCTGTCAAAGACAGATTTTTGAATTCCGACTGCTAAAAATATTGTTTTATCAGTTTGAGGAATATTTATTTGATTGGTGTAATATCTTACTGAAGATTTTTCGAAACTAAAAGGGCCATTGTTTCTATTGTAACGAATCAAACTATCCTGATCAACAAGACTAACATTTTTTGATAGAAATGCTTTATGAGACTGACATAATCCTGCTTCGACGGGACAAATATAAAATGAGGTAAAATAGGTAGTCGAATCAATTTTATTTAAAAAATTGACTAGATTAATAGTTATTTGATTAGTAACGGTATCCTTAAATGTATCTTTTTTATCTGGGTTATTAATAGAGTCTTTAGATTTTTCTAATAATTTAATTTTAGTAAATAATTTTATTGTACCATTTTCAAATTCCAGATATTTTTTTCTATCAATAGTAATATTATCAATATAAAAATCAGTTGAGCCTCTATAAATTGAGAGGCGTTCGGAGTCGTCAATTGTATCCTCGTCGATGTGTTTAATTTGGTCATCAATATAAGTATTCAATTGCTTTTCTATGCCTTGTAAAATGATTATATTTTTAGCATCTTCTTTTTGCTGATTATTAGGAAGAACATAAGAAAGATATCCAAACGTTAATACAGCAATAATTACCGCCGTTACTATGGAGTAAATGTGTTTGTCGAATAAATCTTTTAAGCTTGGAGGAAGTCCCATTTTGTTTAATTGAATAGGTTAAAACATTATGCTCTTCTAGGATCTCCTTTTAAATACGTTTTACTGAATTTAAAATACTCAGTTGAGGTTCTTTCTCCAGCTTTTCCGTCAACTCTTAATATACTTCCGGCTTTATTAAGCAGCGTTTGCAGTTCTTTAGCTTCGTTAGTTACAGTTCCAGTGTAATACAATGTTTTATTACCCTGCGCTAATATTTGTTCTATTATATTACCACTTGGGAGCGTTATAAGCTTTTGCTCGCTCAAACGTCTTAGCAATACTGCAGCCCCGCATTGTTTAGAAACAGCATTAGGATCATATTTTCCGTCTTTAACATATTTTCCTTTTATATAATGGTTAGAATAACTCCACAAATAAGGCGAATTAATACCTTGTCTATAATAACCTAAACCATTAAATAATTCCAGTTTATAAAGAATTCCGGCAATTTCCCAATTAGTCCACGTGTTTAGTTTGTCATAAATCAAAGCATCATTAGCGCTGTATTCCCATTCAAATGGAGGATTTCCCGTTTTTGGACGTCCAGCAGGAACCTGAACTGTACGTTTCGTGAGCGGATCACCGTTATGTAAATGAGTTGCAAAATTTAAACTGGCTTCCATACAGTGTATTATCGCAATCACATACCATGGAATATTTAGCGGATCTCCTACAGCTTGATATCTTGCTTTATTCGAAGCTATCTTCGCAACTAGTTTATCAATTTCAGGATATTTAGCTTCTCTTATAATGCAGGAAGCAAATAATTTTTCATAATTAGCTTTCTTGTCTGGTGGTACTATTGAACTCATAATCGTTGGGTTTTAATTTATTAATTCATTTGATATCGTTATTTTAATTTCAAAAGTTTTATAAATAAAAGGGGAATGAGGTAATGAATACGTTATGCTGCCTGATTCATGCAAAAGCATATCAAATAAATAAAGCAGACATTAAAAAGAAGGCATATAGAATATTCTCGCTGTAGGTGTATATGAGAATAAATAATTTACTGATTGTAAATATGTTACGTAAATATTTTTCAAATTTATTATAATAAGGGAAATGAAAAAAGGGTATAAACACCCTTTTTTTAAATTAAAAATCCCAGAGATAATTCCATCCTTTAGATACCTTGTTTTGTAACCAATAATTTCCGCTTTATGTCATTTTTTTATAATTGATTTTCTATCTCCAGTAATTTAGATTCGTGGCAATTGCCGTGCTTTTAAATACCCGGATTTACTAATCAAAAAAATAAAACTATGCTAAAACGAAAAAACGGAGCCGATGAGTTAAACCTGCCTCATATAGCTCAAAATCTAGATGTAAGTAATAAACAATTACTATTCGGAGCTGATCAGGAAAAAGTCAGTAAAGGAATATTAGGAGATTTGATGGATGGATATTCAAAAGTTCAAATTGAAGACCCAATTAGAGCTTTTCATGAAAGTAATTTACAGCAAATTGTAAACAATGTCGATTATGGTATTTTAGAGGTATTGCAAGGAACCTGGGTGAGCTATAATCATAACGGACAAAATGATAGAAAGTTAATAGGAAGCGGAATCCATACGACCATTATGCCATCGCCGGGTACAAATGCAGGAACGATTCCCGGAAAATATAGTTTTGATTGCGAAGAATATATCGAAAAATTAACCTTTGATTTAGTACCGGGCGGAGTTCGTAATCGCGGTGGAGCAAACGAACAATTTTGTGGTGCTGTTAAATACGAACAAAGTATAAAAAGTGTCAACACGGTAGAAGGTCAGGAAGCTTTAAAATACACTCCAATCCACGAAGAAAACGGTATGTATTTATGGCTGAGTGATATATTCAATTACGCAGCTACAGAGAAAACGATTAAAGAAGACCGTGGCGTGCATCCGGTATCGCCAAAAAATCCGAATAAAGATTTGTACAAAAGCGGTTATCAGGACGAAACCTTATTTTTGGTTTATAATGATCTTGGAGAAAAAGAATATGTAACGCTGGAAAATCTAAACGGAAGACCTTATTCTGAAATTATTGCCTCTAAAGAATTGAAACCCGGAGCAGGACAAACCGGACCTTATTTTATTCCGGATTATTCTATTTCACGAAGCGGCGTAATTCCACATGGAAGTACTATAACTTTATTAGGAGACTTGGTTCAGGGCGAGACAAGCTACCTGAATGAAGGTCCTCCTGAATTTCCGCATGGCGATGCAGCCTGGAAATACGATCATCTTTCGATTTCAAGAACTATGGGTGGAGCAGGAGCAAGCGAAAAAAAGCCAATAAATCTTGACAAAGCACCACCTGCCTGGGTATTTGAAAAATTGAATGATAAAAATGATCCCGGAGAAAATAAAATCTATACACAGCGAATTCTTGCTCATGATTTGTATCCCTATTCCGTAAGACCAGATTTGCGTCTTCGTGATTCCATCAAAGGAGAAAATATAAAAAACCATGTCCTTATTCAATTATCATCCAAAAATAAAACAGGAGCACAAGGTGGTATATTAAATGTTCCGTTTGTAAACCGTTTTGTTACTACTGTTGAAATGAATATGAGCATGTGGGTTGAAACAGTTATTGAAGAAGGAAAAGAAATCCTTCAGTTGCAATACGAACAAATTATATTTTTCGAATTTGATTTTGGAGATGATGGCGGAACTACAAGCTGGCCGCACATTCAGGTAAACACACTTCGTAAATTAGAAGATGTTTCTCCAGAGCAAAGACGTTTAATTGAAGAGCAATTTCCAAGCTCTAATACCATTAAACCTTCTGCAGCAGCGGGATCTTCTGCACCTTCAGGATGTCCTTATCATAAAGAATAATTTTTGAACACACTTTTTGTTCCAAATAAAACCTCCAATTTCATTTGATTTTGGAGGTTTTTGCTTTTAAATCTTATTGCAAATTTAAGATTGAAATAAATACTTAAAAATATTCGCATAATATTTCGCAAACGTGTTTTTTATACATTAATTAATTGGCCTATTAGTGTTAAAAAAAAGAGATTCTTCTTTTTTATGTTTAAAAAATTGACAAATAAACAGTAAAACCTATTTATGTTATTATTATTTGGAATAAATACAAATAATTTGGTTTATTTTAACGCAACACATAAATTTGCGCTATTAAAAATAATTCTAAATAACATGAAAGTAAAAATACTACTTCCGCTATTGAGCTGCCTTATGCTGCTTACAGCTGCTACTTCGCTTGCACAGACAGGTACCATCAAAGGAAAAATTTCGCTATCTAATGATGAAATCGCTGATAATATCTCTGTAACTCTAAGAGGAACAAAGATTGGAACTGTTACTGATACTGAAGGAAACTATGAAATCAAAAACATTAAGCCGGGTAATTATACATTAAAGGCTTCAGTAGTAGGATTTTCACCAAAAGAAGAAGCTATCACTGTTACAGCAGGAAAAGAACTTGTAGTAAACTTTACCTTAATCACAACATCTGAAGCGTTGACTGAAGTTTTTGTTAAAGGAAATGCAAACAAGTACACTAAAGCAGAAAGTCAGTATGTATCTAGAATGTCTGTTAAAAACCTTGAAAACTCACAAGTTTACAATGTTGTAACTAAAGAATTAATTAAAGATCAGTTAGTAACAAACCAGGACGAAGCTTTAAAAAACGTTCCAGGTTTATACCAGTTATGGGCAGCTACTAACCGTGCAGGTGACGGAGCTTCTTGGTATTCACTACGTGGATTTACAACACAAAGTTTAGTAAGAAACGGTCTTGCAGGAAAAGTAAACAGTAATACTGATGCTGTAAACCTTGAAAGAATTGAAGTTATAAAAGGGCCATCGGCTACACTTTTTGGAAACGTAGTTTCTTCATACGGAGGATTAATCAACCGTGTAACTAAAAAACCTTTTGAAACTTTTGCCGGAGAAATTTCATATCAAAACGGAAGTTATGGTTTTAACCGTTTAACTGCTGATATTAATACTCCAATAAACGATGATAATACAGCATTATTCAGATTAAATGCTGCTTTTGGAAATGCCAATACTTTTCAGGATTTCGGTTACTCAAAAAGCTTTTTTGTAGCGCCATCTTTCTCTTATAAAGTAAATGATAAACTTACTATTTCTATTGATGCAGAAATAGGAAATCAGGATAACTCGGGTATGCCTCTAATTTATTTTGGTGCAGCTCCATCTGGGTTAGGAGTAACCAATGCTAAAGATCTTGACATCAACTTTAAAAGATCATTTTTAGGAGACGAATTTGTGATGAATACTAAAACATTAAATGTTTTTGCACAGGCTTTATATCAAATGTCTGAACAATGGACTTCACAAACTGTATTTAGCAGCAGTTCAAATAAAGCAACTGGTTTGCAAACATGGTTTTACCTTTTACCAAACCAACAATTATCAAGAAATGCATGGGATGCAAATGGTAGAGATAATGCTATCGAATTCCAGCAAAACTTTAATGGTGATTTCAACATTGGATCAATGAGAAACCGCTTTTTAGTAGGTGGTGATATTTATTACGGTTCAAATAATTTAGTATTCAAAAATATCAAAAATTATGCTGCGTATGATGTAATCAATTATACAGGAACGGCAGCTAATTATTATGATTTTAATCCAACAAATGTAAGGAATAGGATTTCTGGAAATGATAATGATCCATATACCAGCAACAGTGCTATAACAACTTACAGTGCTTATGTTGCAGATGCTATTAACATTACAGAAAGATTAATTCTTTCGGCAGCAGTACGTTTTGATCATTTTGAAAATCAAGGATCATTTGATCCACTTTCAGGTACAGAGGCTGGCAAATTTTCTCAAAATGCATTCTCGCCAAAATTTGGTGCCGTTTTTCAAATCTTAAAAGATCAGTTATCAGTATTTGGTAACTATCAAAATAGTTTTAAAAATGTTGGATTTGCAAGTGCAAATGAAGGAGGTTCTCTTGTATTGAAACAATTTGACCCTGAAAGAGCAAACCAGTTTGAATTTGGTGTTAAAGCAAATGCTTTCCAAAATAAACTAAGTGCTACAATTAGTTACTATAACATCAAAGTAAAAGATATCGTAACTTCTGACCCAAGCTTACCAAATGCAAGCATACAAAACGGTACACAATTTAGTAAGGGTTTTGAATTAGAAATTACAGCAAACCCAATCCCTGGATTAAACTTACTTGTGGGTTATGCAAAAAATGATTCTGAGTTAAATGATCTAAGACCTATAACTGCAGGGCCAGAAAATTTAATTAACTACTGGTTTAGTTATAACCTTCAAACAACTAAACTAAAAGGATTAGGTTTAGGATTTGGTGGTAACTATGGAGATGCTACATACGTTTACAATGCTGGACCAAGTGAAACTTTTGAACTTCCATCTTACGCTGTAGTAAATGCTGCATTGTATTACGATCAGCCTAAATACAGAGTATCATTAAAAGTAAATAACCTTACAGACGAATTATACTTTAACGGTTATTCAACAATAAACGTTCAGGCTCCACGTACATTGATGGGAAGTGTAGCGTATAAATTCTAAGCGAATTTTAAAAGCAATATAGAATAGAAAAAGGCTCGGACATTGTCCGGGCCTTTTTGCTTTTTAGTTGATTCAGCTTATCACAAAAAACTTTTATGATTATAAGAAAAAAACTATTTTTTTACATCAATTAACGGCATAATAACCATTTTTATATTACTTTTGTTTAGACTAAATCTAAATAGTAAAAATGAAAAATTTCCTTATTGCCGATTCTGAAAACCTACACATAATTGGATTGAGGCACACACTAAAAAAGCTCGTCAAAACACCCAGCTTAAAAGTGACAAATTCACGAGAAGAGTTGTTTAAATGTTTGGATAAAAATAATATAGAATGTTTAATTATTGATCCCAATAATATTTTTTTGTTTTATGATGATGATCTTAAGATTATTAAAGAAAAATATCCCCAATGTAAAATCATAATCCTTTCGTATTTTAAGAACAAACAAACCATTGACAGTTTCTTAAAAGAAAATATAAGCGGCTTCATATCAAAAGATTGTGAAGAGCAAACCATTTTTGATGCCTTATATAAAATTCAGCACGGAGAACGTTATATATGTCCCAAAACCTTAAATACATTTATTGATGTTTTTGCTCTGCCAACTTCCCAAAGTGATGAAAAACTGACTTTAAGAGAGTTCGAAATCCTAAAACAAATAGCGCAGGGAAACAACGGAAAAAGTATCGCGTCGCAGCTTTTTATCAGTATTCATACTTTCAGGACACATCGAAAAAACATCATGAAAAAAACAGGCAGGCACACAACTCCTGAATTGATACTTTATGCATTAGAGAAAAAAATAAAGTAATTTTCGCATTATTTAAATAAATTTTATGTTTTATTTCCTACTATAATTGAGGTATTTTAACTACCTCAATTATAGAAATAATTTTCACTTTTTTATGGTATTGATTTAATTTTCGTACAAATCTACATTTGTGGAAAATTATTCTTTAGAATCAATCTAAATAAATATCACAATGGAGGCACAAGAAAAATTAGAAACAATACTGCAAGAAGTCATAATTGAAAATGCGCACGATAAACATGTTTTTTCTAACAACAATAAATCAATTGGGATTTATAAGAAAAGCATGAAAAAGGCCATTAAAACAATTGAAAATCATTTAAAAGAAAGAGATACACCATTTACCGGAACTAGTATTTCTACTATTAAACGAAAAATTGATAATATTTATCTCGAAGAAAATAAGAGAGGAAAAAGCCTGGATTATGTTCTGGACGAATTAAAAGATATTTATTTAGATGATTGTATTCATTTTCATAATCCCAAATACATAGCGCATCTTAATTGCCCAATTTTAACGCCAACACTTGTGGCCGAGGCTTTTGTATCTTCATTAAATTCTTCGATGGATACCTACGACCAAAGTACAGGAGCAACTTTCATCGAATTAAAATTAGTGGAATGGACGCTTGATAAACTGGGTTATCCTGAAAATGCTGACGGAATCTTCACCAGCGGCGGAACACAATCGAACATGATGGGATTGCTTTTGGCAAGAGATCATTACATCAAAAAGCATTTCGGAATCGATCCAAAAATGGACGGACTTCCTCCTGAAGCTTCAAAATTCAGGGTTTTATGTTCTGAAGTAAGTCATTTTAGTTTAAAGAAAAACTTAAGCCTTTTAGGTTTAGGACAAAATGCCGTAATTCCTGTTGCCGTAGATCCTGATTTTAAGATGAATGTCAGCGCCTTAAAAAAGGTAATTCAGCAGCAAAAAGACTTAGGAAATATTCCAATTGCGATCGTAGGAACGGCCGGAACAACCGATTTTGGTTCTATAGATCCATTGGCAGAAATTGCTTCAGTTGCCAATGAAAATGATATCTGGTTTCACGTAGATGCGGCTTATGGCGGTGGTTTATTGATTAGTAATGTTCACAAAGAAAAGCTTAGCGGAATCGAATTATCAGATTCAGTTACAATAGATTATCACAAAACGTTTTATCAGCCTGTAAGTTCAAGCGGCTTTTTTATGAGAGATAAATCCTTTGTAGATTATATCAAATACCACGCTGATTATCTGAACTCTAAAGAACAGGAAGACGAAGGAATTCCAAATATGGTAAAAAAATCTATTCAGACAACACGCCGTTTTGACGCCTTAAAATTGTGGTTTACATTGAGAATGATCGGAACAGAAGGTTTAAGTTCATACATGGAAAAAGCAATCTCAAACGCTCAATTCACCGCAGATTTACTAAGAAACAGAGAAGATTTTGAAATCATTCACAAACCGGAAATCAGTGCGATCGTGTTCCGTTATACACCATTTACCGGAAATGAAAACTCGTATTGCGGCATCAACAGTTACATTCGTAAAGCCATATTTAATGAGGGCAAAGCAATAATTACCAGTACAAAAGTCTACAACGAAGTATTCCTCAAATTCACTTTATTAAACCCGTTAACAACCCCAAAAAATATTGAAGAAATCATCGATTTGATTGTATATCACGGAAATGAATATTCATTAAAAAATTAAAATAAAATGCAAAACAAAATATACGATTTCATCGCAGTTGGAGTAGGGCCTTTCAATTTAAGTCTGGCTTGTTTAACCGCGCCAATTGAAAACCTTGACGGATTATTTTTTGATAAAAATGAATCCTTCAACTGGCATCCGGGAATGTTGCTGCAAGACACCACTTTACAAATTCCGTTTCTGGCAGATTTAGTGACTTTGGCAGACCCAACAAGTCCGTTTAGTTTTTTGAATTATATCAAAGAACAAGGAAAAATGTATTCCTTTTACATTCGCGAAAACTTTTTATTATTAAGAAATGAATACAATCAATATTGTCAATGGGCAATTAAAAAGTTACCCAATATCTATTTTAATACAGAAGTTACAAGAATTGAATACGATGAAAATCAGCATCTTTATATCGTAACCACGCTTTCTACAAAAACAAATGTTGAGACAATTTACAAAACCAAAAAGATTGTTTTAGGAACGGGAACAGCACCGCATATTCCTAAATCTTGTCAGTCTTTAAAAGGAAAAGCGATTCATTCTTCAGCTTATATTCAGAATAAAGCCGAGTTACAAAAGCAAAAATCAATTACAGTTTTAGGAAGCGGACAAAGCGCTGCCGAAGTTTTTAACGATTTGTTGCAGGAAATTGATGTTTACGGCTATCAATTAAACTGGATTACAAGATCGTCAAGATTTTTCCCGATGGATTACAGCAAGTTAACGCTTGAAATGACTTCTCCGGAATATGTAGATTATTTCTACAATCTTCCATCAGAAAAAAGAGATCATTTGTTGAAGAATCAGAAATTATTGTACAAAGGAATCAATAAAGACCTGATCGCTACCATTTTCGACACGATTTATAATAAAAAAGTAATTACAGAAATTGATGTGAACCTAAGGACCAATGCCGCTTGTACCAAAGGAACTTACGATGAAACAAACCAATCTTTTGAATTAGAATTACATCAGGTGGAGCAAGATAAAAGATACCGCCATAAAACCGATGCATTGGTTTTGGCAACTGGTTACGGATATAAATTACCTCAGTTTTTAGAAGGAATCGCCAGCCGAATTCAATGGGACGATAAAGGTCGTTTTGCAACCAACAGAAATTACTCAATTGACCAAAACGGAATCGAAGTTTTTGTACAAAACGCAGAACTGCATACACATGGTTTTGTTACGCCAGATTTAGGAATGGCTTGTTACCGAAACTCATACATCATTAAAGAAATTACAGGAGTTGAACATTACGCTGTAGAAACTAAAATTGCTTTTCAGGAATTTGGTGTTCCCGCAACAGAAGTGATTGAATCTCCGGCATTTGAAACCATCGCATAATTATGGAAGCAGTACAACAAAAAAAGAGAGTTTTGGCAATAGATTTTGCCAGAGGAACAAGTGTTATTTTAATGATGATGGTACACACCATGCTTATTTACGGAACAATTGCTACACAAACCAACACTGTTTTAGGAGAAATTATTTTATGGTTAGGCCGCGGAACAACCATGTTTTTGGTTAGTATGGGAATTTCTTTTGTTTTATCAAGAAGACAAAGTTTTCTGGCAGTTTGCAAAAGGGCTTTATACATTCTGGCTGTTGGTTACGGAATGAATATTTTAAAATTTCTGGTTCCGGAATTTATTTTTGGCGGACTTCCCGAAGCTTTTATTTCGGCGTATGGCTTACAATCAGGAACGTTACAAACAGGAATTTTCTTTTTGCTTTTAGGTGATATTTTGCAATTGGCCGGAATCACTTTGTTTATTATGGGGCTTATTAATCATTTTAGCAAAAGTAAATATGTTCCGTTAATCGTGGCTTTGGTAATCATTTCTATATCTAAAGAATTAAGCGGTTTCAGAGTCGGAATTGTGGGCTTAGATTATATCTGCGATTTACTTTTCAGCAATCAGTTTAATGTTTATTTCCCTGTTTTCCCGTGGAGCGCTTTCATTTTAATCGGAATGTTTTTGGGAAGATGGTACAAAGAACTCAACGAAAATCAGAATCTGTTTTTCAAAAAAATGTTGTTCGTTGGTTTAGCTTTTATTGCTGTTGGAGCAATTTTAAACTTCTCAAATCCTGAATATCATTTTGGAGATTATTACCATTTAGGACCGGGCGGAAGTATCTTATTACTCGGAACAAACCTCGTTCTATATTGGTTTGTGAACATCATTGTAAATCTGTTTAACGAAAATAATCCAGTATTTAATTTATTGGCTTTCTGCAGTAAACACGTAACAAGTTTATACGTAATTCAATGGGTTTTGATCAATTGGGGAATGTATGTTTTAGGTTTTTGGCAGCACGATCAATGGTTTGTTTTAGGTTTATTTCCGGTTGTAATTGCTACAAGTATAGGTATTCAGCTGGTTTATAATCAAATCAAAATACAATTGAAATCTAAGTGGAGCAAAAACAGCAATGAATTAATTGTTAATAGCTAAACACAGATTTTAATATCTACAAAGGTTTTATCGTAGAGACGCACAGCAGTGCGTCTTCGCAAAGTATTTCCGCCAAGAATTGTTTAATTTTTTTTCACGCAGATTTTCACAGATTTGAGCAGATTTTTATTCTAATCTTTTTAATCCTTTATCCCGATAGCTATCGGGAGTGGCTAGATTTTGAACACGATGCATTATTTCATCTATAAATGAAGTACAAATTAATTAAAACAGTATAAAATGGATAAATATAAACCTATATACAGCACAACCATTCCGGATTTCGGGACTATAGATTTTCGTACGCTGCAATTGTCGACAGACGCTGTAATAATTCATGATTGGGTCAATCGTGATTATGCACAATATTGGGGAATGCAGGGAAAAAATCTCGAAGAAGTTCGTTTGGAATATGAAAAAATAACCAAAGAATCTGATGTTTTTATCGGATTGGTAAATGGAGAAATTTCGTTTTTATTAGAACGCTACAATCCAAAACATGATATAATTGGAAACTATTATACCGTTCAGGATTACGATTGCGGTATACATATTATTGTTGCGCCGCCAGCAAAACCAGTACATCAATTTACATGGCATATTTTTTCGAGTATTATGAAATTTATTTTCAGAGACCTTACTATCGAAAGAATATTGGTCGAGCCGGACATTCGCAATAAAAAAATGTTCGATATCTGCCATCGTGTAGGTTTTGAAGATGCCGAAGCGGTCATTTTACCGCATAAAACTGCATTATTAGCCTTTTGCACACGCGAACAATTCATCAAAAAAATAGATTCATTTAACCTCAATTATACCGAAATGAATAACGAAAATCAATTAGAATTTCCGGAAAAAGCTATCAAACATATTCAGCCCGAAGTTTGGGAAAAAGCCAATCGTTTATTGGTAAAAAAAGCGATTTGTGAGTTCTCGCACGAACTTTTAATAAAACCAACATTAGAATCAGGAAATACATATTCGTTACTTTCTGACGATAAATCAATAAGGTATACTTTTAAAGCAGAATTACTTGCGATGAACCATTTGAATATTGAAGTAAATTCGATTTCAAAATATAAAAATGAAGTATTAACGACTTTAGATGCCGTTGATTTTATTCAGGAATTCAAAACAAGTTTAGGGATTTCAGAACAATTGATTCCTTCTTATTTAGAAGAAATTATCAGCACACTTTACGGAAGCTGTTATAAATTATTAAAGGAAAATTCGACTTCAAAATCGCTTGCCAATTCTGATTTTCAAACCATCGAACAAGCCATGATGGAAGGTCATCCGGGTTTTGTTGCCAATAACGGAAGAATTGGTTACAACAGCATGGATTACAAAGCCTATGCGCCAGAAGCAGGAAATCCGTTCAGGATTTTATGGCTTGCCGGACATCGCGACAGAACCGTTTACGCCGGAACTCAAAAACTGGATTATGACACTTTGATTCAACAAGAATTAGGATCAGAAACCATCGCAAAATTCAATGCCACAATTTCAGAAAAAGGGCAAAATCCAAACGATTATTTCTTTATTCCCGTGCATCCGTGGCAATGGTTTAATAAACTAGCTAATTTATTTTCGCCTGAAATTGCCAAACAAAAACTGATTTGTGTAGGTTACGGCCCAGATTTATATCAGGCACAGCAATCCATTAGAACGTTATTCAACTTAAGCAATCCTAAAAAATTATATACTAAAACATCTCTTTCCATCCTGAACATGGGCTTTATGAGAGGTTTACCGGTTTTTTATTTAGGAACGGCTCCAGAAATGGCAGAATGGCTGGATCAATTATTAAGCGGCGATCAATATCTGCAAAAAGTAGGTTTCGGAATGTTGGGCGAAGTTGCTTCTGTAAGTTACATTAATCCTTATTTTGAAAGCTTCGGAAAACACAATCCGTACAATAAAATGATTGCTTCATTATGGAGAGAAAGCCCCGTGGCAAAACTTAAAAATGATGAACAATTAATGACAATGGCGGCATTTTTACATTTGGATAAAGACGGAAATTCGTTATTATCTGAAATTATAAAAGCGTCTTCATTATCCATAGATAATTGGCTTGCCGAATATTTCAAAGTTTATTTGAGCCCGTTATTGCATTGCTTTTATCAATACGATTTGGTTTTTATGCCACACGGCGAAAACCTTATTTTAGGATTAGAAAACCACGTTCCGGTTCGTTCGTTTATGAAAGATATTACCGAAGAGGCCGTGATCCTGAATCCTGATGTTGTTGTTCCGAAAAACATTGACAGAATTTATGCTGAAGTTCCCGAAGATGTAAAATTACTTTCCATTTTTATTGATGTTTTTGATGGATTTTTCCGTTTCATGTCTGCAATTTTGGTTTCGAGTGATAATTATTCTGAAGATCGTTATTGGGAATTAGTGGCAGAATGTATCTCTGATTATCAGGAACAAAACCCACATCTGGAAGCTAAATTCGAGCAATATGATTTATTTGCCAATGAATTTCAGTTGTCTTGCCTGAACCGTTTGCAACTTAATAATAACAAAACCATGATTGATCTTGATGATCCTGTGGCATTGTTGCAATTTCAGGGAAAACTGCAAAACCCAATTGCTCCGTATAAAAAAATAATAGCTTAATCCTTTAAAGATGAATAGTATAATAACTCATCCTGAAAATGATGTCGCGAGCGATGTTGTTTTTGTAAAAACAATTCCTGGTTTAGGGGTTTTTGAGCTGCGCCCGATTGATATGGAACTCGATATTCCGTTGATTCACAATTGGGTAAACCGTGAATACGCTGTTTATTGGGAAATGAACGGATTTTCTGTAGAAGAAGTAAAAAACACTTACTATAATATTCAGGAAAAAGCGCAGGTTTATATTGGAAAATTTAATAACAATGTCGCTTTTTTATTGGAATGTTATAATCCGGAAGATGATATTGTCGGTAAATATTACGAATCGCAAAAAGGCGATAAAGGCATGCATATACTGGTTGCGCCATCAGAAAAACCAATTCCGAATTTTACCTGGAATATTTTTACCGTAATTCTGGATTTCATTTTTAGTGATGGCAAAAACCAAAGAATTGTAGTTGAACCAGATGCCAGAAACCATAAAATTCATTTACTGAATAAAAGAGCCGGATTTGTTTTTCAACGTGTTCTCGATTTGCCACACAAACAAGCACATTTGGAATTTTGTACGCGTGAGGATTATTACAAGGCATTACAACAGGTTTAATTTGAAACAAATGAAAACACCAACCCAAAATATACAGCATTTAACGAAAGAGAATTGGGATAAGGCAAATGCTATTTTACTAAAGAAAACCTTAAGTGAATTTGCACACGAATTATTGATTGTTCCGATAAAAAATGCTTCAAATTTATATAGTATTTCTTCGCCCGATAAAAAAGTAGAATATACTTTTGAAGCTAAAATTTTAGCCTTAAATCATTGGTCGATTGCTGTAGATTCTATAAAAAAGACAATTGAAGGAAAAAATTCGCCTTTACGTTTATTAGAATTTATTATTGAATTTAAAGACACTTTAGGAATCAGCGAAAGTTTACTGCCAACATATTTAGAAGAAATCACGAGTACATTATACAGCACGGCCTATAAAATTGCGAACGAAAAATATACATCGAAAGATTTACTGGAATTAGATTATCAAAAAATCGAGCACGCCATGACCGAAGGGCATCCGTGTTTTGTGGCCAACAGCGGTAAAAACGGTTTTAATATTGATGATTTTGCCACTTTTTCTCCAGAAGCCAATGCACCCGTAAAATTATTATGGATTGCGGGACATAGGAGCAAAGCCACATTTACAGCAATTGAAACATTAGATTATCAAAAAGTATTGCATCAGGAATTGTCTTCAGAAAACATTGTGTTGTTCGAAAATGTATTGAAATCTCAAGACTTGAATATTGACGATTATTATTTCTTTCCCGTTCATCCATGGCAATGGTTTAATAAACTCGCTCTGATTTTTGCGCCCGATATTGCTGAAAATCATTTGATTTGCTTAGGTTATGGCGATGACGAATATTCCGCACAACAATCGATTCGTACTTTTTTTAATACATCTTCACCAGAGAAATTTTATGCCAAAACAGCGCTTTCTGTAATCAATATGGGATTCATGCGCGGACTTTCTCCGTATTATATGGAAAGTACGCCTGCGATTACAAAATGGGTTGCAGACTTAGTTGAAAACGATTCGTATTTGCAGCAAAAAGGTTTTACACTTTTGGGAGAAGTAGCCACAATTGGTTATCGTAATTTTTTGTATGAACCTTTAGGAAGAAGCATTCCGCATAATAAAATGCTGGCCACATTATGGCGTGAAAGCCCAATTCCGAAATTAGAAAAAGGACAGTATATTATGACAATGGCTGCTTTATTGCATGTCGATCAATCTGGAAATGCCTTTGTTTCAGAATTAATTAAAAAATCTGGAATCAGCGCAAAAGCTTGGATAAGCCATTATTTAGACGCTTATCTTTCACCTTTATTGCATTGTTTTTATGAGCATGAAATGGTTTTTATGCCGCATGGCGAAAACCTGATTTTAGTTTTAGAAAATCATATTCCCGTAAAAGCGATTATGAAAGACATTACCGAAGAAGTTATGCTATTCAATGGAGAAATTCCTCTGCCGGAAAAAGTAAAACGCATTCATATTGATATGAAAGAACCGTTGAAAATTCTATGTATTTTTAATGATGTTTTTCAGTTTTATTTCCGTTTCCTGTCCGCCATTTTATCCGAAACCAAAACACTTTCCGAAGAAGATTTCTGGTCTTCCGTTGCCGATTGTATTCAGGATTATCAGTCAGCACAGCCACATTTGCAGGAACAATTTAAAAAATACAATTTGTTTGTTTCTGAATTCGATTCGTGCTGCCTAAACCGTTTGCAATTGCGAAACAATAAACAAATGCTTGATTTAGCAGATCCTATTGATAGTCTTCAGTTTGTGGGTAAACTGAAGAATCCTGTTGCGGTTTTTAGCCAGCAAGAAACTACAATTTAAAGCACAATCTTGTCATCCTGAGGAACGAAGGATCACACAAGTAACTCCACAAAGATTATCGATTCAGTTTGAGGAATTTCTGGTGTGATCCTTCGTTCCTCAGTATGACAAAAAAAAATGTGTCTTTGCGCGATTAAAAACACATATATGTTCAAACGTTTAAAAAAAATATTACATACTGCAGAATCATTTGATTTTACCAAAGGAAGTATCAGAAAAGGAATTCTGATTCTCTCCATTCCAATGGTTTTGGAAATGGCTATGGAATCTGTTTTTGCTTTGGTCGATTTGTATTTTGTCGGACATTTAAAAGAAAGCAATTATGCGATTCAGGTTGTCGGTTTAACCGAATCTGTTTTTGCGATTATTTATTCGATTGCCATCGGAATTAGTATTGCAACAACAGCAATTGTCGCGAGGCGTATTGGCGAAAAAGAAAACCGACAAGCCGCAGAATCTGGTGTACAAGCTATTATAATGGCAATTGCCATAAACGTATTCATTAGTTTAGGAGGTTTTATTTTTGCTAAAGAAATTCTTATGCTAATGGGCGCTTCTGCATCTGCAGTCGTTTATGGTGTAAATTATACCAGAATCATGATGGCAGGAAGTGTTTTCGTGATGTTGATTTTCCTGATTAACGGAATTTTCAGAGGTGCCGGAAATGCCATAATCGCCATGAAAAGTTTATGGATTGCCAATATTTCGAATATTATTTTATGTCCGATTTTGATAAACGGATTTTGGTTTATTCCCGCAATGGGCGTTACCGGAGCTGCTATTGCAACCACTATCGGAAGGGGAATCGGGGTTTTGTACCAATGTTATTTCCTTTTTTACGGACAGGGAATTTTAAAAATTAAATGGAATTATTTTCTGCCCAATTACAAATTAATTCAGGGTATCATAAAACTCGCAACGCCTGGCGTTCTACAATATGTAATCGCTTCCTGCAGCTGGATTTTCCTTGCCAATTTAGTCGCTGTAACGGGCGGAGATTATGCTTCATCAGGTTATCAAACAGCGATTCGGATTATGATGTTTTTCATTCTTCCGGCTTGGGGATTAAGTAATGCCGTTGCGACCTTGGTCGGACAAAATTTGGGTGCAGATGAAACAGGAAGGGCAGAAGAAGCCGTTTATAAAACCGCCAAATACAATATGATTTTTATGGGATCAATTATGCTGGTTTGCTTTTTCAGCGCGCATTATCTGATTTCGTTTTTTACCAATGACCCAATTATTATCAGAATTGCTGTAAATGCTTTGCAGATTATGAGCGTTGGTTTTATTTTCTACGGACTCGGAATGGTTTTAAACAATACCTTCAATGGGGCAGGAGATACCTGGACACCAACCTGGATCAACATTTTAGGATTCTGGATTTTTCAGGTTCCGTTTGCGTATCTGTTAGTTCATTATTATGAAATGGGACCAACGGGCGTTTTTATCGCAATTCCAACTGCCGAAACTTTGATTACGATTTTGAGCGTAATTGTTTATAGAAGAGGGCGATGGAAGAGAATTTTAGTTTAAGAAATTTAAATTATTTCTTTTTATTCTCAAGCTGTACCGTGAATTTACCATAAAAAGGATTATCAGCCATTTGCGAATGTCCAATTACTAAAACATAATTCCCTTTTTGTTCGAGGTTAGTTTTCAAATCAATTCCAAAAGGCCCGTCTGAACTTTTATCAGGAGAAATAATTTGATTAAAACGAATATTTCCTTTTCCTCCAGCTGGAGTAATCTTTCCATTCAATTCGCCTAAATCTTCATTTTTAAACTTAACGTATACTCTTGAGTGAATAGAATCTAAAGAGCCTTCAGCAACATAAAAATCTTTTTCGTTTTTGAAATTCATGAAAATAGTATCGCCAATTTGTTCGTTTTCGACTTTGTTTTCTTTTACAATAATTGAATCTTTTGCAACAATTGAATCTGAGCTAGAAACTGAATCGGTTTTAGTTTGCTTTTGTTGACATGAAAATAAAAGAATTGATAGTAAGAATATTGAAATATTTTTCATAGCGATATCTTTAGTAATGTATTTCAAATATAATTCTGTTTTAAAGATCGTTTGTTATATAATAGTATTTGGATTTTGCAGAATCTAAATATTGTTTTTAAAGAATAAAAACAGGTTAAAGTTATTTAGTTAGCCAAATGTCGATCTGTATTGTGCAGGAGATATTTTGGTTTTCAACTTAAAGAGTCTGCTGAAAGACTGCGGATAATCAAACCCTAATTGATAAGCTACTTCATTGATGGTTAGACTAGTTGTTGAAAGTAAATCCTTTGATTTTTCGATCAGTTTTTGATGAATGTGCTGTTGAGCGTTTAGGCCTGTTAGCGAACGAAGCATATCACTTAAATAGTTAGGTGTATAATTCAATGTTTCGGCCAGATATTGAACAGTTGGCATTCCATTATTGACTGCTTTTTCTTCAAAATATTTATTTAATAAATCTTCAAATTGCTGAAGGAGATCATTATTAACGACTTGTCGTGTCAGGAATTGACGTTTATGAAATCGCTTAGCATAACTCAAAAGTAATTCGATTTGAGCAATGATTACTTCACGGCTGAAATCATCAATTCGGCTATTCAGCTCATCACGAATAATACTAAATATTGACTGCATTGTTGTTCTTTCCTGCTCAGATAAGTGAAGAGCTTCATTGGCAGCATAAGAAAAGAAACCGTATTGCTTGATTTTTCCGGCTAACGGGAAACCTTGCAGGAAATCGGGATGAATAAATATCGAAATACCTTCACTATTAGTATCAGCTTCTACTTTGCCCACAACCTGATTGGGAGACGCAAAAATCAGGCTTCCTTCATTAAAATCATAATGTCCCTGACCGTACTTAAATTTTCCATTCATCTTTGTAACTAAAATGATTTTGTAGAAACTTAAAACGTATTTTAGGTTTGATTTACACATGTCTAGTAAATCTATCGCGTCTATAATAGTGATCATTGGATGAACTGGACCTGAAAGACCTGCAATGCGATGTATGTCCGTAACAGATTCCAACTTAATGATAGGAGTTTCTTTCTTCATATGTTAAAGATAATAAATATAACCGATGGCGTTTAAACCATCGGTTATAATGTAAATTAGAATTTTTTAAAAGATTACCACGGAAGTGGACCATCGGGACCAGTAAAACTACCAGTTGGGCTTTCTATATCAAGAGCTGCCAAAACAAGTGCCCTTGCGCCAACTTCAACCGTGTCAGTACCCATGAAGTCATTAATTGCAGTTGCTGTAAAACCAGGACTGGCTGCGCGAACTTTTATTCCTTCTTTTTCGAGTTCAATTGCCATTGCCAGCGTTAGGGCGTTGAGAGCAGTTTTTGTAGCCGGATAGGTTGCCCCAAAATAAGATCGGTAGGGAAAGTTAGGATCCGAATTTAATGTCAATGACCCCAAAGCGCTAGAAATGTTCACGATTCGACCAGATGCAGAAAGTCGAATGAGCGGGAGCATAGCCTGTGTAACAGCCAATACACCGAAAACATTGGTTTCAAAAAGAATTCGTATTTCGTCTAATGATGCTGTACTTGCTTTGCTTGCTTCTAAAATCTCCGGTACCGAAGAATAACGGCCTGATTGAGCAATCGCCGCATTATTGACAAGAAGATCTAAACGACCAAATTCGTTAGCGATACGCTCGGCTGCGGCATTAATGCTTTTAGCATCAGTCACATCCAATTGAATAGGAAATGCGCCTTCGCCAATATTTTCGGCAACTTTTTTTCCATTGTCAAAATTTCTTGATCCTATAAGAACCAGATAACCGTTGCTGACCAGCTCTTTAGCTACTTGTTCGCCAAGTCCTTTATTGGCACCAGTAACCAACGCAATAGGCTGGCTAATTGATAATGATTTGATTGTATTTTCCATAAGAATAATTAAATAAATTAATGAAGCAAAATTCATCATTCATTAATCTGTCATTGTAACCAAACCAAGGACATTTATAACCAAAATAAAACGAGTTCAACTATTGAAACAATATTTGAACTCGTTTTTAAATTTTTATCTTATTTGTTCTAACTCATTGTAATTTTTCTTTTTGCAAAGAGCAAGAACAAAAAGTTTTTAATTTTTTCGTTAAGTGACAAACGTAAAATTGAGAAAGCTTTGGTAATTTGAGCTTCGACGGTTTTTATGGAAACATCCAGATGTTCCGCAATTTCGATATTGGTTAAACCCTCTTTTTTACTTAAAATAAAAACCTCTTTGCATTTTGGAGGAAGGTTTTGAATTTCTTTATTTACTACATTCAATACACGCTGAAATGATTCAGCATCTTCATCCTGAATAACAGAATTTAAAGCGTCGTGATACGATTTTTCGAGAGAAAATAAAGATTGATTTTTTCGGTATAAATCGATGAATTCGTTGTACACTAATTTATAAAGAAAACTTTTTAAAGCGTGATCCGGTTTTAACCTTGTGCGTTGTTCCCAAACTTTAATAAAAACATTTTGCACGATATCTTCGGCGTTGTAAACATTTTTAACTAAGCTGTTTGCATAAACACAAAGTTTATGATGATAGGTGTCGATTAGATAATTAAATGCCTGTTCATCTCCATTTTTTAGAGACTCAATTAGTACATTGTTATCTTTATAATCATCATTTTTCATAGAAACAAATATATAAATTTATAGTTTTTATGGCTCAAACAAGCCCTTAATTTCAGGATAAATTACTTTTTTTTAGATTTCTTATTGAATTTTATTACAAATAAAAAAGATGCTTTAAAATGCAAATATATAGAATTACTTAATTAATTCTATATAATTAATAGAGTTATGAAAACTTTATGTTGAAAGAAAAAGACTTCATATAATGAAAAAAACACCTAAATGAAAAAAAATATTATCAAATTGTTAGGGTTTTGTTTTTTAGCTTCGTAATAATATTAAAAAAAGGTAAAATGACAATGAAAAAGTCAGAGCGTTTAATAGTGAAATTTGTCACAAATCAAGCCAGTCAGGAAGAAATTGAAGAGTTGACGGAGTGGCTGAAAAAAGAAAAACATCAAATTGTATTTAAGGATTTTGTAAAAACCAACTATGCAATTGATGCTGCGATGTACACTTTTGATTCGGCTCAATTAAAAAAACAATTATCAGAAAGAATTGAGAGTGAAAGCAATGTTTTTCAAAAAAGAAGATTTTCGTCATATTACAAATATGCGGCTATTTTGATTTTGGCTTTGGGAGTTTTTTATTTCTATCGAAATTCAAATTTGTTTCATTCTAAAGAAAATGTAATTATTCCGAGACAAGACGATATTGTTTTACAACTTGATAATAGATCAATGGAAATCGACACTTCTGAAGCTCGAAATGTGACAGATAAAAATGGAAATATAATTGGGAAACAGGAAAAAAACAGATTGGTATATTCAAATACCAATTCAAGTGGAAAATTGGTTTACAATACTTTGAAAATTCCGTACGGAAAAAGATTTGAAGTTCAATTATCAGACGGCACTGTTGTGCATTTAAATGCAGGAACATCATTAAAATATCCGGTTCAGTTTCTGAAAAATCAAAGCCGTCAAGTTTATTTAACCGGAGAAGCTTATTTTGAAGTAGCAAAAGACAAAGCGCATCCGTTTACGGTAAATACGCAGGAAGTAAACGTAGAAGTTTTGGGAACGAAGTTTAATGTAAATACCTATCCTGAAGATGTAAGCACTGATATTGTTTTGGTTGAAGGAAAAGTTTCGCTTTATAAAGAAAAGAAAACAACAGAAAATCAGGTTTATTTAACTCCGGGATTAAAAGGTTCAAATACAAGGGGAGAACAAAAAATTACAATAGAACCTGTAAATACAGATTATTATACGGCGTGGGTAAAAGGAAGTCTGGTGTTTAAAAATGCTTCTTTTGCTTCGATCATAAAAAATCTGGAACGTCATTATAACGTCACTTTTATCAATAAAAACAAAACACTGGGAAAAGAAATTTTTAATGCCCGTTTTGATAATGAACCTATTGAAACAGTTTTGAAATATTTCAGCGACAGCTACAAAATTGATTATATGATTGATGAAGATGTTATAATTATTAAGTAGAAAATTATGAATTATGAATTATGAATTATGAATTATGAATTATGAATTATGAATTATGAATTAATAAATCTATAGACAAAAATCTGTAATCTAAAATCAGAAATCTAATATCTAAAATAAAAAAGCCTATGTAAAAAAAAGTTCCACGAAAATGGATCGTTATTTTATAAAAAAACCGGAAAATGCGCCAACATTTTCCGGTAGGATAAAATGCGGTCAGTACACTAACCAACCACAATTAAAAACATTTAAAAGTATGAAAAAACTCTTGAACTCAATCAGGATTGATACTCCTTTTTTGAAATTTGACTTAAAGATGAAATTAACCACGCTATTTCTATTAACCACTATGACCTTTATGCAAGCAGGAGTAAGCTATTCGCAGAAGGCAAAAATGTCTTTTAGCGCGAGTAATATGACCGTTGCAAAAGTGATAGAAAAGATTGAATACACTACTGATTACAGGTTTGTATACAATGTAAGATCTGTTGATTTAGATCGAAAAATAGATATTAGAATGAATGATGTTTCGATGGACCAAATTCTAAATTCGATCTTTAAAAACACAGGAACTGATTTTAAAGTTTCTGGAAATCATATTATTTTATTACCAAAGGAAGAGCAAAACATGACTAAAAATCTTCCTTTAAAAGAAGCTCCGCCTATTACTATAACAGGAAAAGTGACTGATGCAAACGGTGTACCGCTGCCGGGAGTTAATATAATTTCAGAAATGAATGCAGCCAGAACCACTACGCTGGTTGTAACAGATTTTGACGGGCAATACACTATTAGTGTACCAAACCAGCAAACGGTATTGATGTTTTATTATATGGGTTTTGAAACCCAAAAAATTACTGTAGGTGATAAAACGGTTATAAACGTTACGATGAAAGCGAGCGTTAATAAACTGGATGAATTGGTACTTATAGGCTATGGCCAGCAAAAAAGCGCGAATGTTACCGGTGCTGTTTCTTCGGTAAAAATGAATGATTTTGTGCAGCAGGCAAACGGAGTAGCGGGTTTTGACCGTGCTTTGGGCGGATTGATAAAAGGAGTTCAGGTTGCTCAAAACTCAGGACGTCCGGGATCACCAGTTATGTTGAATATTAGAGGAATCACTTCTCCGTTATCAGGAAGTTTAAATCAGCCTTTGTATGTTATTGATGGAGTTCCGTTTAATATTGACGGATTACCAGGAACTTATGATGGAGGAAGTAATCCGTTATTAGCATTAAATCCTAATGATATCGAAAGCATAAATGTCCTTAAAGATGCGGCGGCAACGTCAATCTATGGTTCAAGAGGAGCAAATGGAGTAATCATTGTAACATCTAAAAAAGGTAAAAAAGGAAGACCTGTTACCAATGTGAGTTACAGCAGTTTTTTTGCTACACCAATTAATACCGTTCGCAGTTTAAATACAGCTGAATACAAAGATTTTTACAACAGAATCCTCTCAAGCTCTACAATGTCACCTTTTGATGCCGGAATGCTAAATTTTGCCAATATGGATCTTTCAAAAAATCCACCGACTTATTTAGGCTTAAATGAAGATGCTTTTGGTAAAGAAGATATTAACTGGAACGACAAAGTTTTTAGAGACATGGCATTGACACAACAAGCCAATGTAAATTTCTCTGGAGGTTCAGATGCTACAAATTACATCTTTGGTGTATCTACTATAAATCAGGAAGGTTTGGTTGTTAAAGATAAATACAATCAATATAACATGAGATTTCATCTGGACACTAAACTTTCGGATTATGTAAAAGTAGGCGGAACCATGAATGGCGGCTACAATAAATCGCAATCTGGAGAAACTTCAACAAGAACAAATGCCGGAGTAAATACAGCAGCGGTTCAAGCCAGACCAGATCAGCCTTACATGGATGCACAAGGAAATTTATTGCCGTGGTCGGATTACACGTATGGTTTTGAAACTTTTACTCCAAATCCGTTACAGACGCTAAACAATAAAAACATACGAAATTCGTATAATTTTATTGGAAACTCTTATGTAGAAGTAACTCCAATTAAAAATTTAAGCGTAAAAGCAGATGTGAATTCGGCGTTGTTCATCAATCAAAATTCTATTTTTTCACCAAAAAGTACAATGGTTGATTTTGGTTTTGCAAACAAGTCAACACTGACTGATTTAGAAAACGTGAGTTCTAATATTACGACCAATTTAACGGCGAACTACGATTTTAAAATTAAAGAAAATAATTTTGGTTTCCTTGTTGGTTATTCTTGGGACAGAACAAAATACAGAGATAAAAGAAACACATATTCTGGTTTTCCGGACGATGAAGTTTTAACCAATGCAAGCTCGGCAGAAAGAGTAACATCGTATTCTGATCAAACGGTAGAATCGGGTATCAACTCATTGTTTTCCCGCTTAACATATAATTATAAAGATAAATACAATGTTACCGTTAACTTTAGAACAGATGCTTCCTCTAAATTTGGACCAGAAAATAAACGAGGATATTTCCCTTCTATTTCAGGAAGCTGGAATTTAGCAAAAGAAGCTTTTTTAGCGGATAATTCAATTATAAATAAATTACAATTAAGAGCCAGTATTGGTAAAGTAGGATCTACAAATGTGGCAAACTTTTCTTATCTGCAGTTTTTCAGTACCAGCTCTTCAAACTTATATGCGGGTAATACGGCTGTAGTAGCATCAACGACATTGCCTAATCAAAATATTGGATGGGAAACTACAAAAGAGTACAACTTAGGTTTGGATTTTTCACTTGTAAAAGACCGCATCAAAGGAAGTTTTGATTATTACAACAGACAAACAACCGGAGCTTTGGCAAAAACACCAGTTCCGTTAGAGTTAGGTCCGTCGCAATATTATTCTAATTTGATGGATGTTTCCAATAAAGGAATCGAAGTTTCATTGGGTGCTGATATTATTAAAACCAAAGATTTTTTATGGAATTTTAATATCAACTGGTCATTCAATAGAAATATCTTAGAAAAACTAAACAGTGCTACCATAAGCAGTGATGTTGCAGATAATTTTACGGTTGGAAAACCAGTAGGAACTTTGACAGGATATAAGGTTGTAAAAATAATTCAGACTCAGGATGAATTAAATAAACTGAATGCCGGAGCACCAGACGGATTATATGGCAGAGCTTCGCTAAGTGTGGGTGATTACCAATTTGCAGATATTAACGGAGATGGTGAAGTTACTTCATTAGACAGAACCGTTATAGGATCAATGCAGCCGGATTTCTTTGGTGGATTTTCAAATGTTGTAACCTATAAAAGTATATCATTAAGTGCTTTATTTCAATATTCAGTTGGGGCAGAGGCATATTGGGATATGTTATTATTTCAGGGAGGCAATTATTTAGGACAAAATGTTGTGGCAGAATATGGTTTAAATACATGGAGTCCTACTAATACAGATGCAAGATTTGCGAAACCAACTTATCAGGATCCGTCAGGAAACTCAAGAAGTTCAGACAGACAAATGTATGACACCTCTTATTTAAGGCTTAAAAGTATTCAGTTAACGTATCAATTGCCAAAACAAATTATTGATAATCTGCACTTAAGTAATGGTTCGGTTTATATCAGCGGTACTAATTTATGGACATGGACTAAATGGCCGGGCAGCGATCCTGAATCTTATGGAGAAAGCGGATTGCCGTCAATTACAGGACAAACAAGAAACAGTGATCCGTATCCGCTTGCTAAAGCAATTTCATTAGGGTTTAACTTGCAATTTTAATTTAGCTATTATGAAAAAAATAAAACATATTAAGTTTATATATTTATTTATTTGCTCTCTTTCTATCCTAAGTTGTAGTATTGATGAAGTAAAACCAATTAACCAATTGACAGATGAAAATGTTATTAGAGACAAAGAATCTGCTCAAAATGCCTTAAACGGAGTTTACCGTCAATGGAGAGAATTTAATACAGGATTTTTTCCGCTGCATTTAGCGGCAGAAGGTAATGAAGGTTTTACTACAGGCGCCATATCCGGTTCTACAGGTATGAACCTCAATCAGGTAGATCCTGCTAATGATTATCTGACATCGGTTTATAATAATCATTATGCCATAATAAATCAGGCCAATATCGTAATCGAAAAATTAGAAAACGGCAGCGCAGTAGGTATCGACGAGACTAGTAAATTACAAATGATTGCTCAGGCAAAGTTTAACAGAGCGCTTGCTTATTTTATTTTGCTTAGAAACTTTGGCCAGTTTTATGATTTGAATTCTACTTACGGAGTAGTCGTAAGAACTACATTTTCACGTGATTTAGAAGCTCAAAAACGAAACACCGTTCAGGAAACTTACAATCTGATTATACAGGATTTAGAATATGCTATAACAAACGGGCCTAAAAACGTAAAACATTATTACGGAGGAAGTCTGGCTGCAAAAGCATTATTGGCAAAAGTAAAACTGACTACAAAAGATTATGCAGGAGCTGCAGCTCTGGCGCTTGAAGTAATCAATAATTCAGAAAATTACGGACTTGAAACCAGTTATGCCAGCATATTTGCAAATACTTACAATTCAAAAGAAGTGATTTTTGCGCCTTACACAACGCTTACCACTACTGAAAAGGATGTTTCGATGAACCAGATCAACAGAACGACTTTCAGTACTATTTTAGGTAATCTTGCAGATGCGCAGGTTGCCGGAGCCGGTAATTTAACAGGAACCGGATCAGGATATGATTCTCGATTTTTATTTGCCTATTCTGCCACAACAAAAGGTACAAACAAACAAGGCAAATATCCTTTTAATTCAAGCGGAACAACAGGAACCGGAAACACAAATTATTATTTAAGATTAGCCGAAATCTATTTGGTTTATGCAGAAGCCGTAGTACGCAGCAATGGCGATCCCGATTTAGCAATTGCCAAACTAAATGCTATAAGAAACCGTGCAGGAGCAACACTTAAAACATTCTCTACCAATCAACAATTATTAAAAGACATCAGGGAAGAAAAACTGCTGGAATTATTCTATGAAAACGGAGAATGCTGGTACGATTTAATTCGTTATCACAGTTTAGGAGATGTATCTGCCTTTACCGAAAAAGCGTCGTTAAAATCTGTAAACCAGTTTATATTACCAATACCGTTACAGGGAATTATAGGTAATAAACTGTTAGAGCAAAATCCCGGCTATTAAAAATCAATTATCATAAACGAGGATTAGAGGTCATCTTTTCTAATGCTCAAAAGTTATCTGATAGGTTGCTAAAACCTATCAGATATACTAAAGTATTGCCCAATTTTAAATTTCAACATCAATAAAAAAATAACTTATAAAAAATAAAATAGCGATGAAAACAACTTATAAACAACTACTTATTCTATTGGCTTTGCCATTCTTTTCGGCGAATGCCCAAAACAAAACCACTGATTATGCTGTAGTTTCAGGAAAAATTACAAATCCTGTTGAAGGAAAAGAATTAAAAATATCCAACAGAAAAGAAAATAAAAACATTACCGTAAAAATTAATAGCGACGGAACTTTTCAGGAAACTATAAAACTGGATAAACCGGGATATTATTCCCTGCAATATGTTAAATCAAATTTGATTTATCTGCAAAACGGAATGGATTTGAAAATTGCATTTAAAGGCGCAGAGAAAACGCCAAAATATGAAGGAAAAGGAAGTATCGAAAACGCTATTTTATATTTAAAAGATTCCCTTAATAATAGTTTGGTGGGAGAATATCCGTATGACAGTTTTTTAAGCTTAGAAGAAAAAGAATATAACAAGCAAATTGATGCATACAAAAAGGCAATAACAGATTTAGTAGAAAAAAATAAGGGCAAAATAGATCCTGCATTTTCAGCAAAACAAGTGGAAGATGTATCGAAATTAAAAGCGAGCATGCAGCCTTTGTATGAAGAACAGAAAAAAGTTTTAAAAGAACTGGCTCCCGGACTTCCATCTCCTGAATTTAATAATTATGTAAACTATAGCGGAGGAACAACTTCATTAAAAGACCTGCGCGGAAAATATGTTTACATCGACATTTGGGCAACATGGTGTCATCCATGCATAAATGAGATTCCGTTTTTGAATGAAATTGAAGAAAAATATAAAGGAAAAAATATTGCGTTTGTGAGTATTTCTATTGACAGAGATAAAGAAGTAGAAAAATGGAAAAGCATGATTGCAGAAAAAAAGATGGGCGGGATACAACTTTGGGCCGGAGGAAATTCTCCTGTAGAATTTGTGGATCGTTATTATGTTAAAGGAATTCCGCGTTTTATTTTATTAGATCCAAATGGAAATATCGTAAGACAAAATGCGCCAAGGCCTTCAGACGAAAAACTGGTAAAATTGTTTGACGAACTAAAGTTGTAACCAAAAATCTTAAAGTCAGAATTTGGCTTTAAGCCGAAAAAAAAATATCATGAAAAATACAATTTTAAAATCAGGTTTATTGGCGTTAGCGCTGATAAGCACAATAATTTCCTGCTCTAAAAAAGAGGAAGGATATACCATAAATGGAAAATTTACAGACTTAAAAGACGGAACTGTTTATTTGGAATTTAATGACGGCGATAAAAAAATAACTGATTCTACTGCAATAACAAACGGAAGTTTTAGCTTTAAAGGAAAAGTCGATCAACCTTTATTATATACCATAAAACTGAAAGGTTCAGAGTTTGGAGCCCGATTTTTACTGGATAATGAAACCATAACTTTTCAGGCAAAAAAAGATTCTGTTCACGATGCAAAATTTTCAGGAGCCGTACAGGATTCTGTTTATAAATCGTACTATCAAAATGAATTCAAAAAGATTTCAAAAGTAGCAGGATCGGTCTACAAAATTTCTGACTCTTTAACCCAAAACGGAAAAATAAAATTAACAGCCGATCAAAAAGCAATGCTTGATAAACGCTGGGAAGATTTACAGACTTTTGGTGATGACCTTACAGGAAAATTTATCAAAACACACAAAGATAAATTAGCAGCAGCTTTAATTATTAACGAACGAATCGTTAATTATACTCCGGAAAAAGTAACAGAATATTACGCACTTTTAACGCCTGAAATTCAAAAATCATTTTACGGAAAAAAGCTAAAAATAGAAATAGATATTGCCGAAAAAACAGCGATTGGTGCTACAGCTCCAGAGTTTTCTCAAACAGATGTAAACGGAAAAATCATAAAATTATCTGATTACAAGGGCAAATATGTATTAGTTGATTTTTGGGCAAGCTGGTGCGGACCATGCCGTAAAGAAAATCCGTATGTGGTTCAGGCTTATAAGGCATATCATGATAAAGGACTTGATATTCTGGGCGTTTCGCTTGATGAAAAAAAGGATCTTTGGGAAAAAGCAATCGAAAAAGACGGCTTAATCTGGACGCATATTTCAGACTTAAAAGGATGGAAAAATGAAGTTGCCGGTTTATACGGTGTAAAAATGGTTCCAACAAATTACCTAATAGCACCTGACGGAAAAATTATTGCCAAAAATCTTAGAGAAGAAGCACTTCTGGCAAAATTGAAAGAAATCTTTAAACAGTAAAATTAGTATTCAGTCTCAGTGAAAACTGTAAACTGTGACTGCGACTGAATACTAAAAAAAAATCTCAACAAAAAATGAAAAAACACATCTTCGTGGGCTATTGCTCACTAGCATTCTGCACCCTAATTTCTGCGCAAAACAAATCAGTTAACTTCAATAAAATAAAAGAGTTAGGTGGGATTGAAGAGTATTTGTACCAGCCAAATGGCATGAATGTTTTGCTTTTACAGGACAATGCTTCGCCAGTTGTAACCGTACAAGTTGTATATCGTGTGGGCTCAAAAAATGAAGTTTTGGGAAACACAGGATCAACGCATCTTTTAGAACACATGATGTTCAAAGGAACTCCAACTTTTAATAAAAAGAAAGGCACAACGATTTCTGACGTACTTCAAAATACAGGCGCACAATTAAACGCCACAACATGGTACGACAGAACCAATTATTATGAAACACTGCCAAGTGATAAAATAGGTTTGGCACTTCAAATCGAGGCAGACAGAATGCGAAATTCTTTATTATTAAAAGAAGATAAAGAAGCAGAAATGACTGTAGTTCGTAACGAATTCGAGCGTGGAGAAAACAACCCGAATAGTTTGCTCGATAAAGAAATCTGGTCAGCAGCTTATATTGCACATCCATATCATCATTCAACAATTGGTTGGAAATCAGATATAGAAAAAGCACCAATTGAAGTATTACGCAATTTTTATAACACCTATTATTGGCCGGACAATGCGACTTTGACCATTATTGGCGATTTCAAAAAAGAAAATGTTTTTGAATTGATCGAACAGTATTTTGGTAAAATTACTAAAGCGCCAAATGCAATGCCGCAGCCTTATACAGAAGAACCACAACAATATGGACCTCGTAAAATTATCATTAAAAAACCAGGAGAATTAGGTGTAGTAAGCAAAGGATATAAAATTCCGGGAGCATTACACGAAGATTTGCCTACTCTGAATATTTTGGCAGAAATTATGGGGTCTGGACCTTCAGCGGTTTTAAACAAGACTTTTGTTGATACACGTTTAGGAAATTATACAGACGCGAATGCAACTAATTTTAAGGAAGTGGGACTTTTCAGCATCGGAGTTGGTTTTCCTGCAACCTCAAAACATGAAGACATTGATGCAAAAATAAACGAAGTAATTACAAAAATTCAAACAGAAGGTGTAACGCAAGAACAAGTAGATCGTGTAGTAGCAAAAATCAGTGCACAAAGTATTTTATCACGTGATGGTTCCGGAGTAATTGCTTCTGAATTAACAGAGGCTATTGCAGCCGGAGACTGGACAGATTATATAACTGGAGTTGATAGATTGAAAAAAGTAACTCCGGCGGATGTTTTGCGTGTAGCACAGAAATATTTAGTAGACGATCAAAGTACAACCGGATATTTTATCCCAAAACAACGTGGTTCAAATAAAGGTCAGGATCAGGCAAAAACAAGCAATTTTACAGCTGAAAACGGACCATTTTATTACAGAGATCCAAATCACGATCACGAAGAAAAATCTTCTCCAAGTTTGGCATTGGAACAAAATATTATAGAAAAAGTTATTTCGTCAGAAGAAGAAACTACGATTGAAAAAAGTGCCTCTAATTATAAAAGAGAAAAAGTAGCCGGAATCGATGTGATTTCGGTTAAAACATCGGCTAAAGATTTTGTGACCGTTGCAGCAAGTATTTCACTAGGTAATTTCGCAAGTGAAAATAAGAATGATATGATTCCATCATTAACCGCTTCTATGTTGTCAAAAGGAACGACGTTGAACGACAAGTTTAAGTTCTCAGAAAAACTTCAAAAATTAGGAGTAAACATCAATATCGGAGCTTCAAATACTAAAATTAGCCTTGGTTTTAAATGTCTGAAAAAAGATCTGGATCAGGTAATTGTTTTATTGGCAGAAGAATTACGTTCGCCTTTATTTGATGCAAAAGAATTTGAAAATTTAAAACAGCAATTTACAGGAAACGTAAAGCAAAGTTTAAACAGCCCAAACGAAAGAGGAAGTATAGCTTTGGCGCAAGCCATTTTTCCAAAAGGAAATCCAAATTATGATTTAAGTGTCGAAGAAAATTTGGATAATATTAAAAACGCCACTTTAGACGAAATAAAAGCATTTCACAAGAAATATTTTGGACCTGCATCTATGCATTTGGTTATTATAGGTGATACGGAAGGTTCTGATTTGAATGCGGCATTAAAAAAATCATTTAGAAACTGGAACGGCGGCGTTTCTGAAAGTTTAAAATTTGAAGAAGCTGTAAAATCACCTTCAAAAACTGAAGTGATCACTATTGCTGAAAAACCTAGTGCCGAATTATTCATCGGACAATATACAGGACTTAAAAGAGCTGATGCTGATTATATTCCGTTCTACATCGCGAACTATACTTTAGGTGCTGGCTTTGCTGGACGTTTAATGCAGACGGTTCGTGATAATGATGGTCTTACTTATAATATTTCATCAAGTTTAGGCGGAAATGTATATACAGGCGGTTACTGGATGGTAAATGCTTCTTTCAATCCAACTTTATTTCAAAAAGGATTAGACGCCACAATGGTTCAGGTAACCAAATGGGTAAATGACGGAATCACTTTAGCAGAATTAGAAAACAAGAAAACCAATTTAATTGGAAGTTTTAAAGTTGGAATGTCAACCACAAGCGGAATGGCGAGAACAATTTTAGGTTTTGTAGAAAGAGGTTTAGAACCTAATTATATCGAACAATATCCAAAAGACATCCAAAAAGTAACGCTGGATCAAGTAAATGCTACAATCAAAAAATACATTCAGTTAGATAAAATGATTGTTGTTAAATCTGGTTCTTTGGATAAAGATGGTAAGCCTTTGCAATAGTTTTCAGTGTTCAGTTTTTAGTGTTCACTCGTAATCTTGAAAGATTGAAGGTAAAAGCAAGTTTTGCCAAAGTTACCGCAATCCAAAACTTGAAACTTGAAACTTGAAACTTGAAACTTGAAACTTGAAACTTGAAACTTGAAACTTGAAACTTGAAACTTGAAACTTTAAACCTGAAACAAAAAATAATTTTAATAGTCATCTTTCTTTTTTAAATCTGAATTAGTAAGCAATTTTTCTTTGAAAGATTCGAAAGAGCTGTTTGCCAACAGCTCTTTTTTTTCCAAAATATTAAATCAAAAACAATGAAAAATATCATCATAACATTCCTTCTACTGCTTTCAGCAAGTATGTTTGGACAAATGTATAATCCGGTAAAATGGACAACAGCTGTAGAAAAAATATCAGATAAAGAATATATACTAAAAGCACAGGCAATAATAGAGTCAGGCTGGCATTTATACGGACAAAATATCGAACAAGGCGGACCATCTCCAACAGTTTTTACATTTAAAAATCCTAAAAACAGTTTTCAATTAATAGGGAGAACGACTGAAGAAAAAGGGCATGAAATGATGGATAAAATGTTTAATATGAATATTAAATATTTTGAAGAGAAAGCTGTTTTTACACAAAAAATAAAATGTACTTCAGATGAAAGTATTATAACTGCCGAAGTCGAATTTATGGTTTGTGATGACAGCAATTGTCTGCCGCCGTCGACAGAAGAATTGACGTTTAAACTTCCTAAAACACAAAAACCTGCAGAAGTCCAAGCAGAAACTCCTTTGATAAAAGGAGATGCCATAATTTCAGAAAACAAGACAATAACGGTAAAAACAGCTGTGAAAAAAGAAGTCACTGCAATTGTGAAACCCGAACCTAAAACAGAATCAAGAGGCCTGATAAGCATTTTTATCATTGCTTTTTTATCTGGTTTTGCAGCGTTGTTAACACCTTGTGTTTTCCCAATGATCCCAATGACGGTGAGTTATTTTACCAAACAAAGCAAAACAAAAGCAGCAGGAATCAGAAATGCTTTGATCTACGGGTTTTCGATCGTGATTATTTATGTTTTGTTAGGTTCAATTGTGACAGCCGTTTTTGGTGCTGATTCATTGAATGCGCTTTCTACGAATGTTTGGTTTAACCTGATTTTCTTTGTTTTATTGATCGTTTTTGCGTGTTCTTTTTTAGGCGCTTTTGAAATCATGTTGCCAAATGCCCTGGCGAACAAAGTCGATTCACAGGCAGATAGGGGAGGATTGATTGGAATTTTCTTTATGGCATTAGCATTGGCAATTGTATCTTTTTCATGTACTGGTCCAATTGTAGGAACTTTATTGGTCGAAGCCGCTTCTAAAGGCGGAATTGCGCCTATTGTAGGGATGCTGGGATTTTCAACAGCAATTGCGCTTCCGTTCTCCTTATTTGCAGCATTTCCGGGATGGTTAAATGCATTACCAAAATCAGGCGGCTGGCTGAATACCGTAAAGGTTGTTCTAGGTTTTTTAGAACTGGCTCTGGCTTTCAAATTTTTGTCCAATGCTGATTTAGTATTGCAGCTGCATTGGTTTGAAAGAGAAGTTTTCTTAACGATCTGGATTGCCATTTTTGGAGTTCTGGCATTCTATTTATTTGGAAAAATTACGCTGCCGCACGATTCACCTTTAAATCATATTTCTGTAGGGAGACTGACTTTTGGTCTTCTTGTTTTAAGTTTTACTATTTATTTGATTCCGGGACTTTGGGGCGCGCCGTTAAGGTTAATCAGCGGATTTCCGCCGCCAATGCAATATAGTGAATCTCCTGACGGTTTTGGAACTTCTAAAAGTGCAGTTGAAGTGAAATCAGCTTTGCCTGAAGGAGCTGAATTTGGTCCGCAAAATATTATCACTTTTCATGATTATAATAAAGGAATGGAATTTGCCAAAAAAGCAGGAAAACCAGTTTTATTAGATTTTACAGGATATGCGTGTGTGAATTGCAGAAAAATGGAAGAACTGGTTTGGTCTGATCCTAAAGTTTTAAATGTTTTAAAAAACGACGTAGTATTGATTTCACTTTATGTAGATGATAAAAAAGAATTGCCGGAGAATGAACAATATGTTTCTGAAACAACGGGCAAAAAAATCAAAACAATAGGCAACAAATGGAGCGATTTACAAATTAAAACCTATAAAGCAAATGCGCAGCCCTTTTATGTAATTGTAGATCACAACAGCGTTAATTTAACGGAACCGTCTGCCTATAATCCAGATATTGAAGATTATTTCAATTGGCTGAATACAGGAATCAAAAATTTCAAAAAATAAGGGAATTAAGTAATGAATACTATTTTGAATAAAACCGAGCAAACTCAATTAGAACTTTATTTTTCGGAATTTAGAGAAAATACAATTGGCACAAATCATACTTTTGAATCGGTTTACGGGATACAAAAACTCTTGTATGCTGACTGGGTAGCCAGCGGAAGATTATATGCACCAATAGAAGATATTATGCGTGATAAAATTGGCCCTATGATCGCCAATACGCATTCGTTTTCTAGCGAAACCGGAAAAGCATCTACTTATGCCTACCAGCATGCCAGAGATTTAATTAAAAAACATGTAAACGCTAATGAATCAGATTGTTTAATAGCAACCGGAACAGGAATGACAGCCGCATTATCAAAGTTACAGCGTATTATAGGATTACGTTCTCCGGATAATATTTATAGCGTTAAACAGTATCAGGATTCCGAAAGGCCGGTCGTTTTTATCACGCACATGGAACATCATTCTAATCAGGTTCCGTGGTACGAAACGATTGCTGATGTTGTTATTTTGCCTCCCGATGAAAACAATCTGGTCAATCCGGAAATATTATCTCATGAATTAAAAAAATACGCCAATAGAATTTTAAAAATAGGATCGTTTACGGCTTGTTCTAATGTTACCGGAATTATCACGCCTTATAACGAACTGGCTAAAATTATGCACCAAAACGGCGGTTTTTGTTTTGTCGATTTTGCAGCTTCGGCGCCTTATGTTAAAATCGATATGCATCCTGAAAATCCTCAAGAAGCATTGGATGCGATTTTCTTTTCTCCGCATAAATTTTTAGGCGGTCCCGGAACCTGCGGCATTTTGGTTTTTAATGAGAAGTTATATCGATCTAATTTTCCTGATAATCCCGGTGGAGGAAATGTAAAATACACCAATCCGTGGGAAGGTTATCATTACAGCGATGATATTGAAGTTAAAGAAGATGGCGGAACTCCGGGTTTTCTGCAAGTCATGCGAACGGCTTTGTGTTTGCAGCTGAAAGACAAAATGGATGTTGAAAATATGAAAATCAGAGAAAAAGAACTTCTGGAACTCTGTTTTTTAGAATTTCAACAAATAAAAGGATTAACCATTTTAGGAGATTTAAAAACAGAAAGAATTGGCTGTGTTTCGTTTACGATCGAAAATATTCATTACAATTTAATCGTCAGGCTTTTAAATGACCGTTTCGGAATTCAGGTACGCGGAGGCTGGTCTTGTGCCAGTACTTATGCACATTATTTATTTGTTATTAATGAAGAAGAATCCAATTCAATTACAAACAATCTTTTTCAAAAAAATCTAAGCAATAAACCGGGCTGGGTTCGTGTTTCTCTGCATCCCACAATGTCAAATGAGGACTTGTTGTTCATTTGTACCGCAATAAAAGAAGTGGCTTTTAATTACAAAAAATGGCAAACAGATTATCTGTACAATTCATGCACTAACGAATTTGAAAGTATTTTGAATGAACAAAGAGAATCATTAGATATCAAAGACTGGTTTTGTCTGGATTGATTAAAAGTGCTTAATTTTTTGGATGTACTTAAAGCAGATTATTCTTTTTTTATGTAGTATTGTAAGGCTTTTTATTTAATTATATATTTAATATGTATTTGTAAGTCAGTTAGATGTAGGAATGTGTGATGCGGTGGATATATAGACTGGCCTTGATGCTTTGCTAAAACTCAAACCAATAAAAGAATGAAACAATTCACACTTATTCTATTAATATTACTTTTTACTGCCGCACATGGACAAAAGACAGTTGAAAATAAATTAGATGATATTTCTACTGCTGTAAACAAAGGCCTTTATCCCAATGTTGAAGGATTAGTTATCACTAAAAACGGTAAACCGATTTATGAAAAGTATTTTCATGGATTTAAAAAAGATTCCCTGCATGACAGCCGCTCTGCTTTTAAGTCTGTGGCTGGTCTATTAGCAGGGATTGCTATTGATAAGGGATTTATTAAAAATGTAAATGAAAAGGTATATTCCTTTTTTCCTGAATACAAACCTTATGGAAATTGGAATGTTTTGAAAGACAGCATGACTGTTGAAAACCTGCTTGAGATGAAATCCGGTTTTGATTGTGAAGAATGGAACGGCGACAAAGATTGTGAAGATGAGATGCAGAATACTCAGGACTGGATTAAATTCTGCCTTGACTTACCTTTAAAAAACAAGCCGGGATCTCAGTGGGACTATACTTCAATAAATGCGATGCTTTTAGGAGGTATAATTGCCCACAGCTCAAAGATGACTGTTTCGGATTTTGCAGACAAATACCTTTTTAAACCATTGGGAATTACCAGCTACAAGTGGACCAAAGACCCATTGGGACATGAAACAGCGGCAGGTTCTTTTTATATTTCCACAAATGACATGAATAAAATTGGGCAGTTAGTTTTAAACGACGGCGTTTTTAATGGGAAAAGAATTGTTTCAAAAAAATGGATAAAAGCTATGACAGAAAAGCGTCATAAAATTGAAAACTTTTCAAATGTGGGGATTTCTAAAAACAAAATAGCTATTCCACAACCCGCTTATTACGGTTATACATGGTATAATGAAGAAGTAAAAACGGAAAATTTTAAGTATAATATCGTTTTTGCTTCCGGAAACGGTGGACAGTATATTATGGTGGTTAAGGACTTAAATCTGGTTGTTTCATTTACGGGTAAGAGCTATAATTCTTCAAAATCAAAACTGCCTTTTGACATATTGACAAGTTATGTTTTACCCTATTTTGATAAGCAATAGTGCGGATCACCAGTCATTTTCAGGAATTTGCAAAAACGCTGAAAAACTTAATCAATCTCGTTTTCAATATTGAACTTGCAGAGTGCGATCTGTTTTTTGACGGCCTTTAATTCCTTGATTTTTTCATCTATCTGTAGAAGTTTTTTATCCAGAACTTCAATTTTTGAGTTTTTAGTGATCTCTTTTTTATACCAGGCATCAACAACTTCTTTTATTTCGGACAGTGTAAAACCTACCGCTTTTGCCATCTGTATGAATCTGAGTTTTTCAATAACTTCATCTCCATAATAAATATAATTATTGGTAGTTACCTCTTTTTTAGTTTCCCCCTTAAAGAGTCCGCTTTTTTCATAAAATCGAATTGTACCAATGGGTATGCCAGTTTCTTTTGAAAGTTGATTAATTAATTTCATTCTAAAAAAAATATAAAAAATATTAAACTGTGAAGTATACTGCATAGTTGTGAGTTGCAAAAATAGTACTTAGTTTTGCATTTCACAAATTGAAAAGCCCAAAATAATTAAACTATAAAATAGTATGGAAATGAAGTATTCAGATCAGGAATTAATAAAATTATTACCCATTTTTTCTAATCATTATGTTCAAGTAAACAATACTACGCTGCATTATGTTTCGGGAGGGCAGGGTGAACCATTAGTTTTAATTCCCGGTTATCCGGAAACCTGGTGGGCTTATCACAAAGTAATGCCAATACTTGCAGCAAAATATCATGTCATTGTGGTTGAAATGCGTGGGATGGGAAGTTCGGATAAACCCATGGAAGGATACGAAAAAAAGAATATGGCAAAAGACATTCATGAACTTGTAAAAATTTTAGATTTTGGAAAAGTTAACATCGGAGGACATGATATAGGTGCCCATGTTGCCTTTAGCTTTGCGGCAAATTATCCGGAAAGCACTTCTAAATTAATTGTTTTAGATACACCGCATCCTGACGCCGGTATGTACCACCTGCCTATTTTACCCATTCCTGGTGCAGATTATCTTTATCCTTGGTGGCTTGCGTTTAATCAGGTGAAAGAACTTCCAGAACAGCTTCTTGAGGGTAGAATGGAAATTGTAATAGAATGGTTATTTGAAAATTTAATGAAAGATAAAAAAAGCATAACAGACTTTGATAAAGCAGTTTATGCCTCTGCATATAACAGTAAAGATGCAATTCGGGCATCTAATGGCTGGTATCAGGCATTTCCGCAAGACATTGAAGATAATAAAACTTACAGCAGGCTCACAATGCCTGTAATTGGAATTGGCGGCAGCGGATATGAAATGCTGAAGATGTCATTACCAAACAGCACAACAGACCTGCAGCTCAAAAAAGTGGAAGAAAGTGGTCATTTTATACTTTCTGAAAAACCAAATGAGACTGCAGGATTTATAATGGAGTTCCTAGGGCAGTAAAAAATCAATTCAAAAGGTGTAAATAGTCCATGAAATAGTACGAATTGTCCATTTTAAATCTCCTTTTTTTATTGGAAGTTTGTTTCGAAATTTTAACCAGCACAAATGAAGACTTTATTTATTAATAGCCTGCGGACTGTCTCATCATATCAGATTAAATCTTATATAACCGCTTACGGTCTTGTTTTGTTAATGACAGCCGCTGCATTCAGTTTTAAGGAAAAAGAAATCATCCTGCCTGAACTGGCAGCACTGTCCATTGGCTGTTTTTTGTATAAAAAAAATGAATTGACTGATAATCCGCTGCATTTGTCGCTGCTGCCGGTTCTAACTGCTTTTATGGGATTTTTTATCAATCAGTTTGATATTAATATTGCATTAAAAATAGTACTGGTTTTAATGGTAATGTTTGCACTGCTTCATTTTTTTAAAAGCAGTCTGGCACCTGTGCTTGCCACGGGATTGCTTCCTATTATAACCCATTGTGATTCCTATATCTTTCTCATTTCAATAATATTTTTTATGGGGCTTCTGGGATTTCTGACAGTTATGTTTTTTAAACCAGGAAAGTTGGTACTCATTAAAAGCAATAAAACAGAGCCAATGAGACCTAAGATTGTATTTCTTGCTGTTTTGATTTTATGGATATTTATCTGTTATACTGCTGGTATTATGCAGATGGCGGCAATCCCTCCTGTAATAGTAGTGGGGTATGAATGCATACATAAAAAACAGTACAGCCTTAAACTGATGTGCGGACAGGTTATTGCACTGGCATCAGCAGCCTTCATTGGAGCTCAGGTTATTTATTATTTAGATAATTTTCTTTTAGCAGTAGTAATAAATTTTATAGTGGCAGCCACTATTCTGCATTTTCTTAGAATAAAAATGGCGCCGATTTATGCAGTGGTTATGCTTCCTATAATTCTTCCGGGCTCTTCCCACGTTTATTTTGGAGTAAGTACGGCGGCGGCATCTGCAGTGATTTTGGGAAGTGTTTATATTCTGGTAAATAAAACATCTCTAAAACTTTAAGTTGTTTGCTTGTTTTTATTTTGCCTTTATTTTCCCATGCAGAAAGGCATAGCTCATTATTTTACTAGCATTTAACTATCCGATGTACAAATGGGGTACAGAAAAAACAATGGAGTAAATAAGCTTTTTTTATCTTTTTTGATTTTAAAAACTTAAACTTTTTAACATTGTACTGTGTATTTTTAGTGATTCAGTTCAAAAATAAAAAGGAGAAGGCTGAAATAAGACAACCTTCTCTTTTTTGATTAAAATTTAAGCTGCTGAACAGATTTTAAATCTGGTGCCACTTGTAAAAAGTTCTGAATTTAATTAACGTTCTACTTTACTAGTGGCTTTGCTCATATCAAATAATTTATTTTTTAATAAATTAGGAATTCAGAATTGCCAGTGCCAGTGCATCAGGATTTTCAACATTAGGTACATGCCCGGTACTAAGTGTAAGAGATTTAGTAATGCCTATTTGCTGAATTAAATTTCTTTGTGCTGTAGATGAAAGGATTTTATCGTTCTCACAAATAATATATGTTTTGTCAATTAAACCGAAAGCATTTGCACTGGTTTCAACTGTCTCAAAGAATGGCTGGGTCGCTTGATGTACTAAATTCGGAGCAGATTCCGTGATTTGTTCTATAGAGGCTTTATTGTACACTACATTTTTAAGTGTTTCCTCGCTTACTGTAGCCCAACTTTTATCTTCAGCAAAAATTAAGTTTTGTAAAAGCAGACTTTCTGCATCTGCATTAATTATGTCAAAAACAGTTTTTCCTTCATACGGAATCATAGCGGCTATGAATACCAATTTTTCAATTCTATCGGGTATTTCTTCCGCTACCTGCGAAACTACAAACCCTGCTAAACTGTGCCCCACCAAAATAACAGGTTCGTTGAGTTTCAGGATTTCATCTTTAACTTTTTGTACATAGGCTGCAAGCGAAATATCTTTGATTTCGGTCTTATCTTTACCATGTCCCGGTAAATCAAAAGTGATTACTTTTACATCTGATTCTTCTAATTTCTTTTTAGTCTTATCAAAAGACCATGCGCCGTGCCATGCAGCATGCACAAGTACGAATGTTTTTTTATTATTTTTCATTTAATTATTATTTTAAATTGTTGGATGCAAAAATTTTGCTCCCATACATTTTTGAGTATTGGATTATTTTCAAAATGCCCAGGCTTTGTATCATATTGGAGCCAGCGAACAGATTAATTTGTATTTGGGATAGAGTTTTTGTGAAGAAAAAACGCTATAACAATTAGGCAGTCAATTATGGTGCAAAACTACTATTAGCGGATTTCCTCTTCAGTTAGTCTGATTTAGGTCTTTAAAATCAGTTTGATAAAATCATTATTAAAAATTTCTCTAACTATCTTTTGTGAAGTAATTGGCTCTTGTAAAGGGTGTTGCTGAAAAACAGCCTTGTTCAGGTCTTCAATTGTATTTGTAATTGACAGTGCGTTATGTTCTGATACTTCGTAAATTTTTTTCTTATAACGAGTGTTGAATACCAAATTAGCAGGATCTACAAAACCTGCTTCAATGTTTGCCCTTGTCTTTTTTGCACACCTGCACGGGTTAGACTTGTTTACTAATCCACATCTTTCGTTCATCCAATTATATAAGTCCTGTCTGGCCCTCATTAAACGTATCCGAAAATTACCTGCCGAAATTCCTAAAATTTCAGAACCTAAATTGTGGTCAATGCAAAACATTTCTCCAAGAATATAAATCATCCTTTGTTCTCTGTCAAGACAGAGCAGCATTCCTGCAGTACAATTAATTCTGATTTCTTCTATTGAGTCAGTAAACTCATTTTGTTCATCAGTAGTTAAAGTATGATTAGGAATAGTGTCAATTGAATCGAAGTAGGTTTCAAAGTCTGTTGTTTGTAATTCAGCCTTACTTTTTTTAGTATTTAGAAAATGATTTACAGTAATTCTATACAACCAGGTTCTAAAGCTGCTTTTACCTTCAAATTTCGTCAATGCAGTAATGGCCTTAATAAATACTTCTTGTGTTAAATCTTCCGCATCTTCAACGCCTTTTGTCATTTTTAAGGCAAGGTTATATATAAATACTTGATGCCTGATGATAAGATTTTGTAATGCTTTTTTATCGCCGCTAACAGCCAGTTTTACCAAGTCTGTATCTACTTGGTCAGTATAATTAAGTTGAAAAGGATTTTCCATATTATAAGATAAAGCCAACTGCAAACCGTAAAGTTATAGTTGGCTAATTTATAGGTTAAACTTGATTTATACCACCGTCTACGGATATTTCATGTCCGGTAATATACGATGCATCATTTGATGCAAGGAATAATACTGCTTTTGCCACTTCTTCCGGCTGTCCAAATCTTTTTAATGCTGTCTGATTGGTTATTGCTTCGGCAGCACCTTGTAAAATATCATCCGGTAATCCAATTTTGCTCCAAAAAGGTGTACCTATCGGCCCCGGGCTTATTGCATTAACTCTAATTCCCTGTGCAGCAAGTTCAGCACTTGCAACACGTACAACTGAACGAAGTGCAGCCTTACTGGCACTCAATAAACTACTCCCGCCAAAGCCAATTTCATTTAACCAAGAAGTAGTAATAATGATAGAAGCGTTTGGGTTTAAATGTGCAATAGCCTTTTGTAAAGAAAAATATGCGCCTTTAAGGTTTACATTAATCATTTCATCAAAAAAGGTTTCTGATGTTTCAGCAATTGGTGCCAATTTTCCTTGCCCTACGTTTACGAAGACAATATCTATTCCGCCAAATTTTGATTTTGTTTCGATGTATAATTTTTCTAAATCGGAAAGATTAGTTACATCGCCCTGAATTCCATAACTCATAGAACCCAACTCTTTTGTTGCTTCGTCAAGTGACTGCTTATTTCGCCCAAAGATGACAACCTTTGCCCCATTTGCGATAAATTCTTTGGCTGTCGCTAAACCAATCCCACTGCTGCCTCCTGTTACTACGGCAACTTTGTTTTTTAATTTGTCCATCATTTTAAAATTTAATAGCAACAGTATTGTTACTATTATTTGGACAAGTAAAAAATAGTCGTGTTACAAAAGTCTGTGAATTATTTTGAAGACCGTCTTTAAGGCGGTTTCAAATTTCTACCACAACTTTAGCTAAAATACATATAATGTTTAGAAGTTTATTTTTTGTAAAATAATTTTCTTAAGCACAAATGGACTGGTAAAATATGAGATTAAAAAGAACAACATGGCACTCTGGCGTGCAGGTACTTTGAAAGGTAGCGAATCATTGACTACTGATAATATAAAAATAACCAATTGATATAGCATAAAATCCAAAAGAAGTGAAAATAAAAACGAGTTCAAATATTGACAAACAATATTTGAACTCGTTTTTATTTTTTATCTTATGATTGTATTCTCTATTTACCGATGCAGAAATTAACAGCCAGTATTTACTGGATCTCACAGATGCCGAGGTACAATAGAGGTACAAATCTGAATATGATTAAACAAAACAAAAACAACTAAACCTTATTTTTTTTCAAGTTGAATGCGGAATTTTGTTAACCTGTAATAATATCTTTTTAAGAACACATTAATCCATTGGTTAAGGTAAATTTATGAAATATTTGATTGTGTACAAGGATTATTCACAATTTAAAGTTGAAAAGCCCGCGAAGTTGATTGAGGTGAACCACAATTTATTTTTTGCATTTTTTTAATCCGTGATAACAAGATGTTAGTTTAAATCTTAAATATCTAGTATCTCATTTATTGCTTATTTCTTTTTTATCTGACTTTTTAGACCTAGTTCCTTCATATATTCATATACTGTACTGCATGATATTTGATAACCAGCATTCCGTAGCTCGACCGCAATTCGCTGGCAACCATAACGCTGCTTAAAAGCATAGAATAGATGTGTTATTTCTTTTTTGATTGCAATTTTTCTTTTTATTTTTTCTGTAATTTTGGGATTTTTCCACGCATGGAAGCTGGCTCTACGAACGTCTAAAGCTTCGCAAATCATTCTAACAGAATATTTTTTTTCAATGCTTGCAATAAATTTAAAAAGTTGTTGTCTATCCTGATTAAGATATTTACTCCCATCTTTTAGAATTTCAAATTTTAATTCTGATTTTTTAGCTTTTTTTTCAAGTTCCAGAATTCCCTGCCTTTCAAGATTTATTTTTAAATAATCATTTGCTGTGCCATCTGCTGTACTGTATTTTTCATATTCCCGGCGCCATGAGCTTAAGGCTGCTGTGAACAGACCAAGCTCTTTTTCTAATTTGGCCAGACTTGTTCCGCTTCTCTCATAGCTCAGAAGAACTGCCTTCTCTTTGAAAGCATAATCGTATTTTTTTCTGTTTTTTTTCATTGCTCGAATTGGATTGTTGTCTCTTAAATCCGTGGCTTCCAGTTTCATTGTTTTGTTTAGTTATCCTATTCTTTAGATCCTAGAATTGGTTGATTTTTTGATGTTTTAAACGTCTGAAAATATTATTATGATTATAAACCATTTGCTGCATTAAACTGTTCTATAGTCTTAAAATTAAGTGCAGAATGGATTCGTTTTCTATTGTACCAATTTTCAATGAATTCAGCTATTTCCTCTTTCATGATTTTCTGGCTGATTAGTGTGTTTTTGCGGTGTATTAATTCTCTTTTTAATGTATTGAAGAAACTTTCGGCAACAGCATTATCAATACTGCTTCCCTTACGACTCATGCTTCTGATACACTTATAGGAATCAAGTTTAGCGACGAAAATTTTGTTGGCGTATTGAACTCCTCTGTCAGAATGGAACAGCAATCCTTTTGAAGCCTCTCGATTGGCCGAGGCCATCTCAAAAGCGGGTAAAGTTGTAGTTCGGGTGAAGAGACTAAAGCTCAGACTCCAGCCTATAATCTTTCTGTCATATAGATCCATAATAATAGTCAGATATAAAAAACCTCTGCTAGTTTGGATATAGGTGATGTCAGATACCCAGACCTTTGATGGAGCATTAACCTTAAATTCTCGGTTTAGAAGATTAGGTGCTATGCAGTTATTGTGGCAGGAATTGGTTGTTATCTTAAACTTTCTTCTGGCTACTCTTTTTAATCCCAGCTTTCTCATATATATAGTGACCTGTTCTTTGCATATTTTGTATCCTAGCTTATGTAATTCATCTGTAATTTTATTTCGTCCATAATGTCTTTTAAAGCGGAAAAATATGGTGACAATATCTTTTTTTAATAGAAATATGTACTGCTTTTTTTTTGAAATTCCATTCTTTTTCCATCTATGGTACCTGCCGTATCCTACCTCTAAAATTTCACACATCTTCAATATAGAATATTTGTCTTCGTTTTCTTTTATGAAATTATAAATAACTAAATTTCCTTGATGAAGACAAAAAGATGCCTTTTTTAAAATTTCATATCTGAGTTCTGATTCTTTTGATTTTTTCTGAAGATCAAATATTTTTTTATTATCGGGATGAATTCTGTCGTATCCTGATCCAAGGAAGCTTCCGGCTCCGAATTTCTCGTATTCTTTTCTCCATCTGCAAATAAGACTTGATCGTATTCCAAGTTCTTCTGCAGATTCTTTGATGCTGTTTTTTTCATAACTAAGCTTCACAGCATTCTCTTTATAGATACGATCATATTTTTGGTATTTCTTCTTCATAAGTTGCAGGAAATTTTTTAGCTAAATAAAAGAATACCAAGGTAATAAAACAGTCCGTCTTTAATTTGGTTAAAAGCAGAAATTAGTATTTGAATATCAATGGGTAATTTTTTGGAAGTATATAATGATCGGTTCTGCCGCATCTGGCAATAACTTTTGTCTTTATACCATCCAAAAAATGAATACCAAAGGGGCATTGCTGTTTTAAGGATATCATTCTGCAGACAATATATTTCAAGCTTAGGTTTACTTTAAGTTATCGAAATGTTCAGGAAACAATGAAAATCACAAGGGGGCTTGTGGATTTAGTTACAATTCAGTGCTGGGTTTTTAAGGTTGCACGTTTGCTTGAGTCAGAGATAAAGAAGAGAAAATACAGAGTGGGGGCGAGCTTCTGCAAATTGGTGGACTAACTTTAAAATTACTTAAAGCCTTATATTTGATTCTGAGGGATGCCGCAGAGTTAAAAACTAATTTCTCGGATTGGAATTTGAATATTTATTTTTTGATGATGGCTAATTTTAAAAATAATTTAGAAAATTGGAATAGTTGAATTATTTATTCCAAGTCCCTCGCATATTTTTACTTTTTTATCGATACATAAAACCCTAATTCTTTCATATATTTTCCAATAGTCCTATGTGATAAAATGTATCCATAATTTAGAAGTTCCGCTTTAATCCGGTGTCTTCCATATCGCTCTTTGGACGCATAATATATTGTGGTTATACATTCCTTTATTATAATTTTCTTTTTAACCGTTTCTGAAACATGCTGTGTTTTCCAGAGGCGATAAGTCCCCCTGTTCACAGTTAAAGCCCGGCACATTAACTTTATAGAATATTTTTTTTCATTTTCTAATATGAAGTTAAATACAGCAACTCTACCCTGATTTATGCATTTTCCAGCACTTTTTATAATTTCAACCCTCAGATCCAATTCGTGAATTTTTTTTTCAAGTTCATGAATGCATTTTTGGTCGGGAGTTAATCTTAAGTTCCCATAACCGGGAAAGCTTCCAGATCCGAATTTCTTAAAATCTTCCCTCCATGTAAATAGCAGTCCGCTGTTTATCTGAAGCTCTTTTGCAACTTGAGATATTGCCTTTCTTTCAAAGCTTAATAGGACAGCTTTTTTTTTGAACTCGGGATCGTAAATCTTTCTATTTTCTGTCATCACACAATATTTATAGTGTACTCTTTGATATAGTTTAAATAGGATATCAAAAAAAAGGTACATGTTTTTCTATCAATATTAATATGCATTTCGAAGACACTCCCTTTAATTGAGTGCATTGAATTCTTCTATGGTTTTATAATTAAGGGAAGAGTGTATTCTTTTTTTGTTGTACCAGTTTTCTATGAATTCGTAGGTTTCAGTCTTCATTTCTTCTTTGGAAAGCAGAGGCAATTTACGTATTAGTTCTCTTTTTAAAGTATTAAAAAAGCTCTCTGCAACAGCATTGTCAATACTGCTTCCCTTATGGCTCATACTTCTGGTGACATTTGGATAAGAATCTACAATAGCAGTAAAGCTTTTATTAGCGTATTGTACCCCTCGATCGGAGTGGAATATTAATTTATTTGTAATATTTCGGTTAATTATAGCCATCTGAAACGCCGGAATGGTCGTTCTCTCGGAACTCATCCCATTGCTCAGACTCCAACCGATTATTTTTCTGTCAAAGAGATCCAAGATTATGGTGAGGTATATAAAGCCTTCTCTTATTTTTATATAGGTGATATCTGAAACCCAGACCTTAGAGGGGGCATCTACCTTAAATTTCCTGTTTAAGATATTAGGGGAGACAAACTTATTATGAAAGGAATTAGTGGTTATTCTACATCTTTTTTTCCTTTTGCACTTCAGATCAAGCTGATTGAGATATCTGGATACTTTAGGTCGTGATATCTGATATCCGCGGCTTTGCAGCTCCATGGCAATTTTGTAGGCTCCATATTTCTGCTTAAATTCAAAAAAAATTGATTTTACTGTTTCCTTTAATAAATTTATATGGATTTGTCTTTCCGGAATAATACCTTTCTTCCATCTTCGGTAGCTCATTTCACACACTCCTAACATCTTGCACATTCTTTTGATAGAATATTTTTTTTCATTGCCTGCAATAAAAAGGAAAATATCCACTCTCACTTTCAGAGGATTTTTATGTGCATTTTTTAAAATATCGAATTTTTGCTGGGTTTGTTTTAATTTACTTTTCAATCTTTTAATTTTCAACTGCTCCATATTTAATCTCCGGCCACCGTTACCTTGTCCGCAGAAACTGGAAGCCCCAAATTGTAAATATTCCTGCCGCCATCTAAACAAAAGTGACATGGGGAGATTAAGTTCCTCACCAACTTCTGCGACACTGCCTCTCTGGATACATAAAAGGACTGCTTTTTCCTTTAAAATAGGGTCATATTTCTTGTATTTTAATTCCATAGCCATATATATTTGATTTGTACATAAATGAACTACTTTAATATAATGTTTTTTATGAAACTCTAAGTATTGTTATGTTTTTGATAATGTGGAGCTTGCTATATTTTTGTTAGGTAATAAAGATAAACTAATTTAAAAATTGGCAGCAATTGTTTTTTTTGATTTTTGACCTTACAATAGTGTATGCACTGCAGAGGTAATTCATAATATATTTTAAAATATCAATGTTAACGCTAAAATAAGTTTGGTAGACATTTTTATAATTGTGTCAACCTACTTTTAGCATTTTTGTTTTTGTAAGATACATTTTACGAGAGTTATTATTAATAATTATATGATGGCGAATAAAGAAAATAATATAACATTCATTGAAACTGATTTACTCAACGAATTATCCCTACTTGTTGAGCAAACTCAACAGCAAGTTATCGTTCAGAACAATAGTTCTTTAACATTGCTTTTTTTGAAAATTGGTTTTAGAATTAATGAAACTGTACTTCAAAACAAGCACGCTGAATAAGGAAAACAAATTGTGCCGACACAGTCGGCACAATTGGAAACTAAATATGGTAGAAGTTTTACTGAAAAAAACTTAAGAAGAATGAGAAATACACCAATTTTTAACTTCGTTAGAATAACAAGCAATAGATTTATTTAGGCAAATGATTGCAATGTAATAATAATTCAATATTTACTACTTTAGTATTATTGTATCTCTTGTGTACCTTGTATGGCTCATATTTTATGTAGGTTTAAATGTTATTATCTGGGAGTGAAATTCGCAACAGGCTTTTCTACACTCAAAGTCCATTTTTAAAAAATGGACTTTTTTTTTGCCCTATTTTCAGTCTTTTTCTTGTAAGTATTTACTGTTTTTATGTCCCGTCAAGTGACGTCTACTTTACAATTTACAAACCATTTTATGAACGATTTAAAGAAATTGGCTTATTTTCAAGTGAATTTGTAGGATAATTATTTTATGTTTTTATTTCAAAGCGGTTTGTATGTATCGTCAGGGTTAAATGTTAAAAGACGTTAAATAATTCATGCATTTTTAGTTTTGCTTCAATAATTTTTTGATGGGAACATAGTTACATCGCCATATAAATTATAGTGATTAAAACTAAAATAATATTTTTAGAAAATGAACATCAAAATTTGTTGATGATATAATTCAACCTATCAGATATAACAAACCTTAGATTTCATTATTGTATAAGATTTGATACAGGATATTAATTTAATTTTTATAATGTTTTGAATTGATGGCGTTAAAAGAATATGAAATCATTAAGTAACTCCAAATAGCAAGTTTATTTTCATCTTGTATTTTTGGCAGATATTGCATTGTGTTTGTTGATTTATAAAAAGAAAAGGCATAATTAATTTCCAGTTCTTTTACAGGTAAGTACTTCAAAGAAAAATCATTTTCATATCCAAGAAACTTTGTCATTTTTTGACCCAAATTATTTAAAAGAGGATATTGAGTATAAAAAAGATGAAAATCAGAGCGAAGTGATAGCTTATTATTTAAAGGAATTACGGTAAATAGATAGGGGTTTACTAAACCTTTTCCGTTCACGTCGGTTGGAAAACGGGTAAAGACGTTCATATTTCCATTGAACTTCCACGTCAATCCATATAAGACATCAAAATCTCCGGAACTGCTATTTGATATATTAGGATTACTGCCACTGATAATTTCTGCACCCAAACGCCAAGTAGATTTTAGTAAAGACAATTTAACCTCAGGTTGTAAATAGTAAGCGAACAATTTTTGACCTTTTGAATTACGCCCAAACTGCAAATATGAATTTAAAGTATAATACCATTGTTTCGTTTTAAATTCTATTCTTCCGCCTGCTGTTGCACGAGTATATAATTTCCCTGAATTTGTGTTTTCTAAAAAATCAATAGCATTCAATGAGTTAAATAAAAATCCATGATTGTTATTGTAACTGAGATTATTTACCAACAGATATTTATATTTATTAGATGCTACAGGAGAGTAGGCTGACTCAAATTCAGTGCTGTACTTTCTGGTAAATAAAAAGAAAAAATCATTAGAGAAATATTTGGAAGATTTCATTATACGTATTCCTTCATGAGCTCTTCCTTGCTGTGCCCAGGGAGCATCTGAGAATAATCTTCCATTATCTAATAAAACACTTTGCCTTCCCAATCTTATATTTAGTGATTTAAACTTAGTTTCAAAATACAATTGATAAAAATTAATACTTGCTACTTTGGAAGCTTTGTTGTTTTCATCCCAAAGATGAATTTCCTGCAAATCGGATTTAATAAGCCATTTTTCTCGAGCATATAGCATAGAAAATCTGTTTCTCTGGGTGATATAAAAGTAAGGATCAATTGAATCGTTAGGAGGAAGGATATAATTTGAAGTATATTCGGCTCTTGGTCTTATTTCAATATTCATTAAGAACTGCCTGGATAAGCTATCTTTCTGTTGTGCACATAATTGAAGAACAAATAAAAGGAAGGAAAGTAATAATAGATTTTTTTTTGCAGGCCTTTTGATTATCATACTTCTTTTATCCTATAGATTTAGTGTATAAAAGTAGTAATAGTATATTTATTTACAATACAATCAGGTAAGTTTGATCATACTATTTATTTTTTTTTGTTAAATTATTTTCAAAATCGCTTTTAAACCTTTTGTAAAAAGACTTTAGACTGCAGTATCGATTTAATTTAGCAGCATTTTTTATCTTGTTGAATTGGAGGACACGGCACACTTCCAAAACTGCAATATACACAGCAATCACCTTGATTTGGTTTAAGAGTTTGTTTACAGTTTTCACATTCGTAGAAAAATTGGCATGCGTCAGTCGGCATTGTTTCTTCTTTGCTGTGGGAGCAAAGTGGGCAGGTTATTATTGATTGTAGAACGATTTTCATTTTAATTTTTTGTTAGTTACTGTATAGCCTGTTGAATTAATTGCTTTTTCAATTTCATTAATAGTAGTTTTAGAATTATCAAATTCTACAATTGCATTGCCATTAGTATAATTTACGGTTGAATTTATTATACCAATTAATTTATTCACTTCGTGATTCACGTGTTTTTCACAGCTGGCGCAAGTCATTCCGCTAATTGTAAACTCAACTTTTTGACTGCTGGATTTGTTAGAGACTAAGATTTTCTTTTCTGTATTTGGGTAAAAAATGTTTGAATAGTAAGGAAACGAAAGCATAAGGGCTGCAAATACGGTAATAATTCCTAAAAACATTTTTGAATTAACGAATTTTGATTTTTCTTGTGTATCGCAGTTACAGTCTATCTGCTTTTTAGTTTTTAGCTTTTGGTACCAAGAAAACCCAATAATTAAAACAGTAAGCCCGATGAAATAAGGTCTGATTGGTTCAAGCCATGAAAAAGTGGAAGCTAGCCCACTTGTTCCGGCAATGAGTGCTAATATGGGTGTAATGCAGCACAATGAAGCAGCTATTGCTGTGAAAAATCCAACGCCAATTATTTTATTCTCAGTTTTCATATTTTTTCTAAAATTTCATTTTCGACTAATATTTCGAAGAATGGTTTGAGCATTTTTTCATATTCCTCTGTCAATGAATAAAAAATGGTTTGCGCTTCTCGTTTAGTTTCGATAAGTTTTCTGTCTTTTAGTTTTCGTAAGTGTTGAGAGATTGCAGAAGTACCCATCCCAAGAATGTCACTTATATCGCAGACACACAGTCGTTTTTCTTCATAAAGTAAAAAGAGAATTCTTAATCTCACATTATTGCCTGCTAATTCGAGCCCATTTGATAAGTAGTCAAAGGATTCGTTGAGTTCCATTACTCTGTCTTTGCAGCGAATGATCTGTTTAATATCTGCCTGTTGTCGTATACAAGAATTATTTTCCATGGGGTAAAATAACTTATTTTATTATTTAAGCAATTGCTAAAATAAGGAATTTTTGAAAAATATTTTTTTACCTTTTTTTAGATTAGATAAGTTGTAATTTAAATTTAGATTCTGTAGAAAAGTTACGAATATTTTTTTTGATTTAATAATCAATTATTCAATCGAAATAAATCATTTTAAAATATCAAATCCGACTTTCTGTAAAATTTTGTTAATGTATTGAATTATAATATTTCTACCGGTTGAATTTAATGGGATTGTAAGTGGTTTGTATTTCGTTGTGTCAACCTTACTGGATTTACAAACCGCGTGTATTTATAAGTTAAAGTGGGTTAAATTTTGCAAAGAAGGCATAAAAAAAACGCTAAAACTGATGTTTTAACGTTTTTTTAAGAGTGACCGTTACTGAACAATTTACAAATCATTTTATTCAAGATTTAAAGAAATTGGCTTATTTTCAAGTGAATTTGTAAGATAATTATTTTGATTTTCGATTAGTTGGCGGTTTGCATGTATCGTAAGGTTTAACGTTAAAATATTTTAAACAAAGGTGATTTTAATTTATAAATAAGGATTAGTTCTGAATATACAACTCGGTATTTAAGTGAAGAATTTAGATCAGTTTTAGCAAAATTAAATAAATTCCGATTTCTATCTTTTGGCCTATCAATTTACAACCGCATCAGTTTGAATATTTATTTTGTTTGAAACCTTGTCTTTAACAATACTGGGTATCTCAATACTAAAATCACTCGCATTTACAGTAAAATTAGATAAAATATTAATTCCAGTTCCTGACTTGCGTATTCTTGCAGAAGTTTTTATATCCTTTGATTTTCCGTGAAGTTCCAATTCCCCTTTTATGATAAAAACTTTAAAATCTGTGGTTAAACCGTTAAGATCAAATCCTTCTATTTTTCCTTTAAATACTGCTTTTGGATATTGGTCACTTTCTATATAATTTTCATTAAAATGTTCTTCCATTAAAGCGACCTTAAACTGAAAACCTTTCATCAGGGCTAAACTTGCAATCTCTCCTGTTGCAGGATTTAAAACAAAAGTAACGTTCTTATTTACTGCCTTAACTTCTTCAAATGAAGGAACAGAAGCTTCAAAAGTAACTTTCCCTGATTTGCTAATCATTTTTTCTTGTGAAAAACTAATAGCGCAAACACATAACATTGCAATAAGTATGATTTTTTTCATTATTCTGTCTTTTATTTTTTTATAAAATCATTCTGTTTTGTTCGGCTTTTATTTTAAAACCGCAATTATTTGAATCTTGACTTTATTATCCAGTTTATATTTAATAAGCGACGGAATTGGAATACTAAAATCACTTGCATTTACTTCAAAATCAGAAATAAAAGTAATTCGGGAACCCGATCTTGTAATTTTTGCATCGGCATTTATATCCTTAGATTTTCCATGTACTTCTAATTTTCCTTTTATAGTGTAATCCCTATAATCTTCAGTTAGATTTTTAATGTCAAAATCTTCAATTTGTCCTCTAAAAATAGCTTTCGGATACTTATCGGTTTCCATGTAATTTTCATTAAAATGTTCTTCCATTAATGCCATTTCAAATTCGAATCCTTTCATTAAAGCCAAACTTGCTACTTCTCCTGTTACGGGATTTAAAACAAAAGTTACATTGCTGTTAGTTCCCGCAACCGGCTGAAAAGAAGGAACTGAAGCTTCCAGAGTTATTGTTGCAGATTTAGTTACTATTTTTTCTTGCGAAAAAACAATAAAAGAAGCCAATATCATTGGCATTATTATGATTTTCTTCATGTTGCTGTTATAGATTATTTTTCTAATAATCCATCTTGATTCCATTTATTTATAATGTCGATAGTAGCTTGAGGCAATCTTGGTCCACCTTGCGGCATTAAGGAGCTATCTCCATTTTCTAAAGAAATTCGTGTAAGCAATCCTCGGTTTAAAACTGCATTTTTCACCTGTTCATAAGTAACTAAAGACATTGGCGCGCCATTTTTAGGAACTGCCGCATGGCATACAACACAGTTATTATCAATAATAGATTTTACATTTTGGTTGTATGTTGCCAAACCATTAATTGGTGTAGAGTCAATTAAAGTACTTGGATCATCGTTGGCACAACTTACAAAAATTGATGCTAATGATGAGATGGCGAAAAGGGTTTTTAAATTCATAAGACTGGTTTTTAGTTATAAATAAATGCATGATTTTTTTAAGAATCATCAGGCATTTCAAAATCATATACGTTGAAAAGAATAATACAGATTTGGCAAGAGGCATATTTAATGTTTTAAATCCAATAGGTATTTTTTAACGTAGATAATTTGAAATACTAAAAACCAGTTATGAGAAAAAAAATACTAATTACAATTTCCATTTTTATAATAATCGGAATTTCGGCGCACCTCTACATCTACAAAGGGCATAGAGATATAGAATCAGAAACTGCCGATTATGTTGTAACCGTTAACGAACTAGAAAGAGAGTTTACTTCAAACGATAGTCTGGCTTACATCAAATATCAGGACAAAACAATTGAATTATCTGCACGAGTAACAAGTATTGATAAAGCCAGTAATGGGATTGTTATGAGCGAAAAAATATTTGTGACATTCAAAAACCGTTTGCCGCAAAATATTACATCCGGAAAATACCTCAAGATCAAAGGGCGTTTTTTAGGATATGACGAATTGCTCCAGGAATTTAAAATAGACCAATCTTCAGTTGTACACTAATAAAAATAACAATTTAAAACTAACCTCATGAAAAACTTTATTCTATTATTTTTTTTATTTCCACTGTTAACCTTCTCCCAAACTGATTTATTGTCTGGAGTAGAAACTCCTTCTGCAAAAGAAAAAGTGACTTCTGCATTCAAAGCCTTAAAAATCGTTAATCTTGAGTCTACAAAATTGGCCGCAAAAGGAGATTTGTATTTTGTTGTTGCACACCGATTTGGTTCTATTAAAGATGGTTTTGAAGGTTTCTACGGACTGGATAATGCCAATACACAAATAAAATTCATTTACGGTTTAACAAATGGACTCAACGTAAGTGCTGCCAGAAGCGAATTTGCTTATGACTTTGCAACAAAATATATGTTGTTCCCTCAAATAAAAGATGGTTTCCCAGTTACTATTGCCGGGTTTAATAGTTTGTCTATTAATAACACGTTAAAAGAAAGTCTGTATCCTAAACTTCAATTTAAAGACAGACTTACTTATGTAGCGCAGCTGCTGATTTCCAGAAAATTTTCTGAAAAGCTGTCTTTAGAAATTGTGCCGTCATTCTTTCATCAAAATTTTGTTGAAGATGTAGATCAAAGCAATACTCAATATGCTATAGGATTTGGAGGTAGATATAAATTCGCTAAGCGCTGGTCTTTAAATATGGATTATGCGGCGCATTTAAACAGAGCACCAAATTCACTTTATAAAAATCCGCTATCTATAGGTTTTGATTTAGAGACTGGCGGACACGTTTTCCAAATGCATTTTACCAGTTCACAAGCAATTGATGAAGCCGGATATCTTGGAAGAACTACTGGCGACTGGACAAAAGGAGATATATTTTTTGGATTTAATCTTGCCAGGGTTTTCTAGTATCTCCTTTATAATTAAATTATTAGGTAATTTCTGTATTTAAAACGATTCTAAATTAATCGATTTGCAATTATTTATAAAACCGCAACGATAAAGTAAACGTAGATAATTTTAAAACCATAAAAATTATGAAAACTAATAAAATAATCAAAAAAGGACTTTTTATACTGATCGGAATATTTGGGTTATTTATCGCCATTTTACTTTTTCACATTATAACAGCAAAACCACCCGTTTATGATACTCCAAATCTGCAAGTAAGCAGAATCGATTTTAAATCAGATATCGATTCTCTGCAAGCCAGACAAATCTGTGCCGACTTAAGAAGTATAAAAGGTCTGACATCTGACTCTATTATCGTTAAAAGAAATGTTGTGGTGTATTTCCACAATAATAAAATTACAAACTCTGAGAAAGTTTTCAATGAGTTGATGTCTAAAAGAAACTATGATGCTAAGCGTTATATTTTACCGGCAAATTTAGCAAACAAAGAAGTCTGCCCAATGGATCAAAACAGTTTGAGCTATAAATTATCTCAAAAAATAAACCGTTTTTTTAATTAACCCTTTAATACCTTAATTTATGAAAATTTATTCAAAACTTACACTTAGTGTATTACTTGCTGCATCTGCAGCTATGATTTCCTGCAGCAGTAATGATGACGAAACCCCGGAACCTCCTGTAAAGGCATCAATCTATGAACGCTTAGGTGGAACTAAAATGGTTTCTGATCCAGATAACTCCGGTCAAATGATTGAACAGGGACGTTTGAGTTTCCGTAAAGTGGTAAATTCAACTATTGGATTAATTGTTGCTGATATTCAATCTAATGCTTCGGGGAATTTACAAGCACATTTTGCTCCTTTATTAGCAGAAACTGGAACTACTCAGTCTACTAATATTGCTAAACTGTCCGATAATCTGACTGATTTCTTTTCTTATAATACTGGTGGTACAAATGCGGTAAATACATATTCCGGTTTGAACATGGTTGCTGCTCATGATCCTGCAAAAAATCCTCGTATGGGAACAAAATCCAGTAGTGCAGATTATACAAAATTTGAAGGATATGTTGGAGCTGCAGCCAATGCAAATGGTGTTGCTTCAAATACAGAACTTTACACAGATATTGTTGCTGTTTTAGAATCATTGAGAACTCCTATAGTTCAAAAATAATTTTCTTATCAAAACGCTGTCTGAAAAGGGCAGCGTTTTATATTTCAATATCATTTTAAAATATATAAATATTTTTGAAAAACTGTTATTGTTATAATATCAGGAAATTATATAAAATCGCCGGTTTGAATCAATTTGTTCCACAGCGATATAAAAAACACTTTTAGCGCTGTTGTATAAATTAGCAAGTAATAATTTTTGAACTTTTTAAGGAACCCCATAAATATGGAAAATTTTAATATGTCCAGATCCACCACTTTTTACGCATTAGGGTTAAGTTACAAGAAAGCAGATGCAGTTATAAGAGGAAAATTTAGTCTAGACACTAAAGCACAATCTGATTTATTATTACAAGCTAAAGCAGAAGGTATAGAATCTTTGATTGTTACTTCTACTTGTAATAGAACTGAAATTTATGGTTTTGCCCATCATCCTTATGAGTTAATCAAATTGCTTTGCGAAAACAGCAATGGTTCTGTAGAAGAATTTCAGGAAGTTGCTTATATATATAAAAATGAAGAAGCTGTTAACCACATGTTTCGGGTAGGAACAGGTTTAGACAGTCAGATTTTGGGAGATTTTGAAATTATCAGCCAAATTAAAATCGCTTTTAATAATAGTAAACAGGAAGGTTTGGTAAATACTTTTCTGGATCGTTTAGTAAATACTGTTATTCAAGCGAGTAAAAAAGTTAAAACGGAAACTAAAATTTCTTCTGGTGCAACATCCGTTTCTTTTGCATCAGTACAATATATAATCCGAAATGTAGCAGATATTGGAAATAAAAATATTTTGTTATTTGGAACAGGAAAAATAGGAAGAAATACTTGTGAAAACTTAGTAAAACATACTAAAAACAGTCATATTGCTCTTATAAACAGAACAAAAAATAAGGCCGAATTATTGGCTGGAAAACTGAATGTTATTGTAAAAGATTATGCCAATTTACAAGAAGAATTACAGCAGGCAGATGTGCTGGTTGTGGCGACTGGAGCGCAAAATCCAACTATTGACAAAACATCTCTAAATTTACAGAAACCTTTATTAATCTTAGACTTATCCATTCCAAGAAATGTAGATACGAATGTAGAAGAAATATCAGGAGTAACTTTAATACATCTGGATTATTTATCTCAAATTACTGATGATACGCTGGAAAGAAGAAAACAACATATTCCTGCTGCAGAAGCTATTATTGACGATATGAAATTAGAATTTAATACGTGGATAAATGGTCGTAAATGTGCACCAACTATTCATGCATTAAAATCCAAACTAAATGACATTGTATCGGCTGAATTTGCTTTTCAAAAAAAGAAAACAACCAATTTTGATGATGTTCAGATTGATTTAATCAGTTCCAGAATTATTCAAAAATTAACAAACCATTTTGCAAGTCATTTAAAAAATGAAAATACGTCAGTAGATCAAAGTATCGAATTTATTGAAAAAGTATTTCAAATAGGACATCTCGCAACTAAAAAGCCAGCATCACCAGTAGAAGAAAAATACAAAATCAATCTCTCATAAATACTTAATTAACTACAGTTTCGAACCTATACGATGTCTCTGAAACAAGCTATAAAAAAATAGAACCCGCCAGCGGCGCTGCATGCTTCGACGGGTCTGTCCATAAACATAATCTTCCAAAAAATGTTTACTTAATTTTGCATAGGAGTAATGAATTCCTTATTGGTTAAAGTTAGATTAATTAATTTAATGACAATTTACACGATTATTAATTAATTTTATAATTACCTTGTTTACTATAAATAATCTGAGATCATTAATCCATCTTATAAAAAAGAAGTAAACCATTTTTTTTGCTTCTGTGAATAAGGTTTTATGGATTATATTTTAAAATATGACGTAATGGCTGCTCTTTGAAGATAAAAAAGAGGCTCCCAAAAGCCTCTTTTAAATTAATGTTTACCATTTCCTTTTCCCTTGCCATTTCCATTATGGTTTCCATTATCATGGTGGCTTTTATCTTTATTGTTTCCTTTTCCTGGCTTTTGTCCTATTGTTTTTTGAGGTTTTCCTTTATACCCTTTTCCGTATTTTACTTTGTGAGATTTAAAGTTGTCGTAAGGTCTGTCTCCTCTGTAATCAGTCAGTACTACTTTGTATTCATTATAAAGATCATAGTTTCTATAGGCTGAAGGCAGTGATCTGGTTCTAACCCATTGTCCGTTATTTAAATAAACATAATTTGACGTGCTTACGTCATAATAAGTTTCAAGATCCGGCAGATAATAATAACGAACATCTGAATAACCGGCAGGTCCCCATGCAGGAGGTGTTCCTATATTCACATTTACTGATACCTGAGCCTGAGTGTAACTAAATGAAAGGAATAAAATTCCGATCAAAAAATATTTTAAAGTTTTCATGATTTTACTTTTTAAGTCATTAATTATATTTCGGTAAAAACAATAAACGTGCCGAAAAATTTATATGTTTTTAAGTATTTGATTATGTGTTATTTATATTTTATGTTAATGCTGATAATATCAGAAGTCATATTAGTAGTTCTGGTATAATGCCCATAACGAATCTCTAACGTATTCCAATGCTTGAGCCCGAAAATGCCATTAAGAGGCGTGAATTTCGTTCCCATCCCAAAGAAACTGCTGTCAAACTTAGATAAATCATAGTTGCTGGTATAATATTCATCAGCTGCAGTATGTTCGCCGTAAGGTTTAAAATATTTCGTTCCTGTCTGGGTATAATATCTGTAGAACGGACTCACTGAAAACGCCTGTGTTAACTTCATCGGAATTTCAAGATCAGCGGTATGAGCTTTTAAACTCCAGTCATCAGTATAATATCTGTAATATGCGCGAATAATTATATTATCCCCAAAAAAATAACTGGCCCTGATTCCAAGTGGAATTTTAAGTCTTGTATCCGGCATTTTTTCCTGATGAACAGATCCGTCTGCAAAATAAACCCTGTGAAAAGGAAGACTTAAATACCCATTTTGTCTGATAACATCACCTACAAGCATTACCTGCAGGTTTTTGTTTACAACCTGAGAATAACTTAAAGTTCCTGCAAAAGTATTTCTGTTAGCGCTGTCATAACCTTCACTTCCAGGTACACGAAGTTCCACGGGTTCAATTAATTTCAGCTGATCTATAAAGGTTTGAAATTTAGCGGTAAATTCTCCGTTTCTGTCCTTTGTTTTTTGTGAGAAGCTGATGTTTCCTCCAAAAGATTGATAATCAAACTCAGTTGATGATGAAACGCCAATCCCAAGTGTTCTTCCTTTTTCCTCATTTTCTCTCAGATAAGTTAATGAAGGGTAGAAGCGGTTGTCTGAAGATGAAGCAGATGAATTCGCACTCAAATCAATCATATCTGATGAAGCAGAAGTATAATGGTCAATGCCGGCTTCAATATCAAAGGTATGTTTGATCCCGTTTTCACCATATTTTACCAGTTTAACATCAATAGTGTTAGCGATATCAGTAAGATGCTCAGAACCAATTCCTCCTGTAACGGCAGAATTGTTTCCATCCTGTTTATAATAACTCGAAACCAGATTTACCTCTTCCAATTTTAATTTTTTGCTTTTATAACTGGTAGAATTAGTAGGAACATTTTGTGCTCTTAGCTGAAATAGTGCCAATAAAGCAAATCCTGTTATGAATATTCTTTTCATTTTTTGATCAAATCAAATTAGTTACAGCCGCAGCCGCCGCCGCTTTTTCCTGAATTTGCTCCGGAAGCTCCTTCACGGTAGGATTGAAAACTAAGTTCTGTCTTTTCGATTTTTCTATTAGAAAGTACCATTTCAGAATCGTTGATTTTCCCTTTCTGGTATTCCTTTACGGAAGTGCAGGAGGTGAGCATTATACCTGTAAAAGCAATACTGTAGAGGAGCACGAGATTTTTTTGCTTTGGCTTTTTCATTTCAGGTTAATGTTTTTAGAAGTGTAAATTTTATTGTTGTCGTCGATTATAATACAATACAGATCCGGTATCTGATCTATTAAAAACAAGCCGGCTTTAATACCCATAACTGCTATTGGGGTAGCCATTGCATCTGCAAATTCTGCATTTGATGCGATAATGGTCACGCTTTTTATTCCGGTTATTGGCAGTCCTGTTTTTGGGTCAATGGTATGCGAATATTTTTTCCCGTTAATGGTCACGAACTTTTCGTAGTTTCCAGAAGTTGCCACGGCTTTATTAGAGATTTCCATGTACGAAAATGCCGCATTTGGAGCATCGGGATCCGCCACGCCAATAGTCCATTTTTTACCATTAGGCTGTAATCCCCAGGCCGAAAGATCTCCGCTGGCATTAATAATGCCGCTCTGCACATTATGTTTTATAAGAATTTGTTTTGCCATTTCAGCAGCATATCCTTTTCCGATACCTCCAAAACCAATTCGCATTCCTTTTTCTTTTAAAAACACTGTTATATTTTCTCTGTCAAGGATTATGTTTCGGTAGTCAATAAGATGTACCATTTTGAGTGCCGTCTCAGGATCAGGAAGACTTGTCATTGCTTTGTCAAAATTCCATAGACTTTTATCGATACTTCCATAAGAAATATCAAAAGCGCCTTGTGTAATTTTCGAAATTCCGATAGATCTTTCGATAAGGTTAAAAACTTCCAGATCTACCTTAACAGGCTTAATACCTGCATTATCATTGATGAAATTGGTCTGACTATCTGCCTTGTAGGTCGTCAAAAGTTTCTCAATCCGTCTGATTTCTTCAATGGCAAGATCGATATTTTCATTACCCAGCTTTTCATTTTCAGCAACAACTGTTATAGTAAAGTTGTTCCCCATAAGTTTTAGGGATTGCGAATATTTTTGGGTCTTAATTATGTTATTTTCGGCTCTCACAGATCGCTTTTATTTCGGCAGTCCACTGTTCAGGAGTAATTTCTGGTTTTCCATGCCAGGTTTTAAGTACTTTTCCATCGGCATCCAAAAGAAGCGTTAGAGGAAAACTTCCTTCCTTGTTGTATATTTCGGCTAAATCTTCGTTTCGTTTGACCTGCTGGGGTGTTCCGATATTTTTCTTTTTCCTTGGAAAATCAGCATTCACCAATACTAAATTCTGGTTGGCCATGTCTGTGAATACCTGGCTTTCAAAATAGTCTTTGCGTGTCACAATACAAGGTCCGCACCAGTCTGAACCGGAGAAGTTCAATAGGATTAATTCATGTTTTTCCTTTGCCGTTTTTTTTGCATTATTAAAGTCAGGTTCCCAGTTGATGGGAAGTATGTTTAATAGAAGAAATAATGTAATTAGTTTCATTTTGCAGTCTGTTTTTAGGTATATACGAAATAACGCATTGTTGCGATTCTTATTTTTTTTAATTGCTTAAGATTCAATTAATTTTTACTCCGCTTCAGGACTGTTTCTTTTTAAAAATTGAATAGGAGAATTAAATTTAACAAAGGAACGTCTTCATGTATACCCATCAATACACAGCTGGCATATTTTAACTATAGTTTTAATTCTAAAAGGTTAATTCTAAATCTCAAATGGTTCAGACTTGACAAGGCCGATAGTTCCCGTTTGAAGGCACTTTCCTTTAATATTTTTGAGCTTGAGCAGTTTCAGGCCTTTATAGGGCAAAATCCACTTAACTTTTCAGGTCAGTCATTTGTGGAGCCCACTAAAATAGAAGAATTTTATTTTTTATAAACAGTAATGTTCCGAAGGGAATATTGTCATTTTATCCTGTTCTTTCAAAAATGCAGATACAGACACTCATCCCACAATTCATCAGGTTATGAAAATTGTCCTCACCGATGAAAATTATCAGCCTGCTCTCAATTACACATTGGATTTTGATGTGATTGGCAAGATTGAAATTTACAGGAATGCAAAATAAAAAAGATGTATTTATGAAGCTGTCTAATATTATTTTATCAGACAGATTGCTGTTATTGTAAAATTCCTCTAACGGGTGAAGTTGTAAATTTCAATTGCTACAGCGTATCGGTTTTTTGTTTTAAAGGAAGTGTCACCGTAAATTCGGCGCCGTTGTCCTTTTCTCCGGCTGCAGTTATTTTGCCATTATGCCTTTCGGCAATCTTTCTGCACAGGGCAAGGCCCAAGCCATTTCCCTCGTACTGATCTTTAGAATGCAGTCTTTCAAATGCCGTAAAAATCTTTTCTGCAAATTTAGGATCAATTTCAATACCATTATCCTTTATTTTTATCTGTACAAAATCCTGGCCGTCACTATTGATGATGTTGCTTGTTATGATAACTCTGGGAGGCTCGCCCGCTTTGGAAAATTTCAGGGCATTTTGGATCAGGTTATAGAAAAGCTGGTTAATTAAAATCGGCGCTCCCTGAATCTGCGGAAGATCAGAAGTAACTAAAATAGCACCTTTTTCTCTTATTATGAGCTCGAGGTCTATTTTTATGTCTTCAATAACCTCATTAAGAGTAATTGTTTCTATAAACTGTGAAGTTTTGTCAAGGGTGGAATAGGTCAAAATTCCCTCTATAATATTTTCCATTCTCTGGGCAGACTGGCTTACTTTATGAAGGTATTTTTTAGATTTCTCATTAACATTGTCTTCTATGTCATTTCGTAAAAGGGTATTGAAAAATTTAATTTTTCGCAGCGGCTCTCGAAGATCGTGGCTTACTACGCTGGCAAAATGCATCAGATCGCTATTAGAACGCGTGAGCTCATTTGTGCGGCTTGCGACCTGCTTTTTTAGTTCTTCCTGAAATTCCTTATGCTCATGTATATCCTGAACAATCCCAATGATGGTCTTTGCAGACCCGTCCTTGTCCTTGATAATCTTTCCATTGATTTTAGCCCAGCGGTAGGAGCCGTTATCATTTAAAATTCTTGCCTCATAACATATTTTTCCCGTTGCCTCAGCCTGCTGGTGTGCTTTTTCGCGCGCCGGGAGGTCCTCTTGATGAAGTTTTGAAATTAAATCGTCATTTGTTGTTTCGCTTCCAATGGAACAGATCGTATTGAAATTTGCTGAAGTCTTGATTTTTTTGGTCTCAAGGTCTATTTCATAACTTCCTATCCCGGAGCTTTCTATGGCTATGGTTAATTTTTCATTCGCTTTCAGGGTTTCTTCTTTTGCTTTGTGCAGATCCGTGATGTCAGCGCCGGTGTTAAGCACGCCATAGACTTTTCCATGCTCGTCAAAGAGCGGAATAAAACTATAATTAAAATAATGTTCGGTCATAATTCCCTGCATGACCAGATCTACTTTTCTGCCCACAGCATGAAAGGCTGTTCCGGTTTTGAGAACGCCAAGGGCCTCATCGAGAATCTGCTGGTTTTCAATTTCAGGAACAACACTGAGATAGGTTTTTCCAAGTACATCATTTCCTTTGCCCCATGTTTTGATCATGGCATCATTGGCCAGTGCAATTTCTAAATTATCTCCCACATACACTCCGACGGGAAGAGGGATGGCATCAATTATATTTTGTAGAAGCCCTGGATTACGGTACATAGCGTTAGATTTGATTGGTATAGTTTTAATGGCGAAGCTATTGGCTTTTAAATGTTTATGGTTACATGAATTCTGCATTTTGTATCATAATTCCAATAATACAGCTGATTGTTTCTATTGTTTCTGCTTCGATTTTTTGTTATTGGAAATGGCCCGCTGCTCGCTGCATCTAAAGCGTTTAATTGCGTCACTGCGTTTCCGCAGATGCTTTGTTTGACAGTTTTCTACCCTTTTGCGCCAAAGTTTATAGCTGCCGGGTTTGAGTTCCTTCTTCATTAAAATTTTTACATCAGCTTCCTGAAGCTCAAACTGATATGCAATGGCCTCAAAAGGGGTTCTGTCTTCCCATGCCATTTCAATGATTCGATCCAGGTCACGATCGGGAAATTGCCGTTTTACTTTTTTCATAATTGTATTTTTTTGAGGGATTCTCAATAGGGAATTAAGGAGAGCATAGCGAAGTTAAATAAAATAGTTTTTAATTTGTTTAATATTTATTAAAAATAGTTAAACAATTATTATCTTTAACATTAAGATTTCATCTTATATGAAATACCCCTTTGGTCTTTTTGATATTTAATAAATAATATCTTATTTTCTTGAAAATCATAGCAGAAACAATCAGAACGGTTCTTTAATTCTAAATCTTTAAAAAAATGAAAACTATTGTAATTGTTGGCGGCAGTAAAGGAATCGGTAATGGTGTTTTAGTGCAGCAGCTGGAAAATTATAAGGTAATCAATATCAGCAGGACAGCTCCCGATATTAACCATCCAAATTTAATTCATTTTTCAGTTGATGTGCTCCGTGATGCTTTGCCTGAATTTGAAAGTATAGATGCCCTGGTGTATTGTCCGGGGTCCATAAACCTCAAACCCATTCTGGGCTTAAGCCTGGATGATTTCAGAAAAGATTTTGAAATTAACGTGATGGGTGCCGTCAAAGTGATTCAGCATTATCTGCCTGCGTTAAAGAAAGGGGAAAACCCTTCTATTGTTTTATTCAGTACCGTTGCGGCAAAGCTCGGAATGCCTTTTCACTCCAGTATTGCGGCCTCTAAGGCAGCAGTAGAGGGTCTGGTTAAATCGCTCGGTGCCGAACTTGCCCCGTTAATTCGTATCAATGGTATTGCCCCGACTATTACAGAGACTTCTTTGTCGGGATCTATTTTAAGAAACGACCGTATGAAAGAAAATATGATCGAGCGCCACCCCTTGAAAAATTACCTCAAGCCCGCAGAGGTGGCCCGTATGGCAGGGTATCTTATTTCTGAAGATGCAGCATCAATTTCAGGCCAGATTTTCGCGATGGATTATGGTTTGGTAAGCTTTAAATTGTAAAACAGCTCAGAGATGAAAATTCTATTAACAGGTGCTACAGGTTATATCGGCAAGAGGCTGCTGCCCTTGCTGCTGGACCACGGAAATGAGGTGGTCTGCTGCGTCCGGGATAAAAACAGGTTTTATTTTCCTGAACAGTTTAAAAATAAAATACAGGTCATTGAAGCTGATTTTCTGGATCCGGAAAGTCTTAAAAATATCCCTGATGATATAGATGCAGCTTATTACCTGATCCATTCCATGTCCGGCGCTTCCAATTATGATGAATTGGAAAGCATTTCGGCACATTATTTCATTGAAAAAATAAACCAGACAAATGCAAAACAGATTATTTACCTCAGCGGAATTGTAAATGATAAATCACTATCCAAACATTTATCATCAAGAAAGGCGGTGGAAGATATTTTAAAGACCGCAGCAGTGCCGTTAACTGTACTTCGGGCGGGAATAATAGTAGGATCAGGAAGCGCATCTTTTGAAATAATACGCGATCTAGTGGATAAACTGCCCATTATGGTTACCCCTAAATGGCTCAATACAAAATGCCAGCCGATTGCCATCAGCGATGTTTTGGAATTTTTAATCCGCTCGCTGTTAAACCCGGCAGTTTATAATGAAAGTTTTGATATCGGGGGACCTGATATTTTGACCTACAAGGAAATGCTGCTGGAGTTTGCCAGAGTAAAAAATCTCCAAAGATACATTTACACCGTACCGGTGATGACCCCGAAATTATCGTCTTACTGGCTGTATTTTGTGACGTCAACTTCTTTTAAGCTGGCCTCGGCGCTGGTTAGCAGCATGAAAGTGGAAGTCATCTGCGGAGATAACAGAATTAATAATTTACTGGGAGTTACGCCGATCTCTTACCGGCAGGCTTTAGAAAGGGCTTTGAAAAAGATCAGTGATGATGATATTATTTCGAGCTGGAAAGATTCACAAGTAAGCGGGCAATTTAGAGGAAATGTTTCTCAATATTTAAAGGTTCCAAAAAGAGGCTGTTATATTGACAGAAGAAAAAGAACAATTATAAACAAGGAATATACCATCGCACGGATCTGGTCCATAGGTGGGGACACAGGATGGTATTATGCCGATTGGCTTTGGGATCTGCGCGGGTTCATCGATAAGATTTTTGGCGGTGTAGGCACAAGGAGGGGAAGGACACATAAAAAGGAAATACATGCAGGGGATGCGCTGGATTTCTGGAGGGTTGTATACGCGGATAAGAAGCAGGGCAAACTGGTTTTATATGCCGAGATGAAACTTCCCGGCGAAGCCTGGCTGGAATTTAAAATAATCAACAATACCTTATATCAGGCGGCCACTTTTAAGCCCCGCGGGCTTATGGGAAGACTATACTGGTATGCCGTGCTGCCGTTTCATGGATTTATATTTAACGGCATGCTTAAAAAACTAATTTAAGGGATTGTCGGATAACATGGGCTTAGCCTGTGGACTATTTTACAGCAGGGGGTATATTGTACCGGCATAATGCTGTTTTCAATATTCCGCAATTTAAAAGGGTTTGTAAAATGAGATCCTTTGACCATTAATTTTGTACGGCATAATTTCATTTGGGCATTTTTAGTACATTTGGAAATTATAAAACCGCTTCAATATGATAAGTGCTGAGAATCCGGATGCTGAAAGCCCAAAAGAAAAAGAGCCGATAAAAATTCTGCTGGCCGAGGATGATACCGAAGACCAGGAATTATTCATCGATGCCCTGGATGAAGCGCAGATTGCTTCTGAGGTAACGACCGTTGAAAATGGGCAGGAGCTCCTCGATACGCTCAGGGATGAATCCCAGAGCGATCCCGATATTATTTTTATAGATGTCAATATGCCCGTTAAAGGGGGCAAAAAGGCGCTGGAAGAAATAAAGAAAGACGATGATCTTCGTGGCATTCCCACCGTTATGCTCTCCACCTGGGATCATCCTGCCGATATTGAAGATGCCTTTGCTAAAGGGGCAGACCTTTATGTGCAGAAACCAAATTCTTTTAACGCTTTTGTGCTGCTGCTGAAAAAAGTCTTTCTTCTGCACTGGGCAAAAGCCTTATTGGGTCCGGTGAGAAATTTATTTTTTGTTTCAGAAAAGAATGTCGGAAAGGGGTAAAGGATTGCTTTTTAGTCTGCGTGTTTGATCTTGCGCGCTCATATAATTGATTTGGCTAATTTAGTTTCAGGCTGCGCAGGGAACTTTATAAAACTTCGGGCTGTCGAAAACCCGGTCTATAGTATCCAGGGTCAATTTTATATGATATTATTTTTTGGAGCTCTTTCCACTATACGTTCCACCCGAGCGCAGCGAACTGGCGAAGCAATCTTTTGCACCGAACACCAGCACAAAAGGATTTTCACTGCTATCGGGGCTAATAGGGAAAGGACGTATCTATTTTTTCGGAAATGATTTTAATACAAAACTTTGACTGTAAATAATATGCTGATGTAAGACCTTATACTTATAATTTCTAAAAGAGCATATGGCAGCATTATCTCTAACAACAAAGCAGTCCTAATTATTTATTAAACTTCCCTGATCTTGTCACGGTGGTTTTTACCCCACTCAATCATTTCGGAGATCATATTGTGCAGCGTATCGCAATACACAGAAGCTGTATACTCAACGGTCGGAGGGGAGTCATCATAGACCCTGCGCAAAATGAGCTTGTTTAGTTCCAGTTCTTTAAGTTCCTTTGACAGTACTTTGCTTGTGATGCCGTTCACACTCCTCTGTATGTCACGGAATCGGCTGTTACCCTGGTGCACAGCTGTCAATATGGGGAGTTTCCATTTCCCGCTTATCACGTATAGGGCATCCTGCAAATGCTTGATCTGCTGTGCATTTTCTGAATTATCTTTTTGTATATCTGGCATCCTTTAGGTAACTGGTATCTTTTGTAAACCAATTACGGCGTAAATTTACAAAAAAATTAAATTATAAAAATATGAAAGATAAATCATTAATACTGGTAGCTGGCGCGGCAGGTACTCAGGGAGGAGCAGTGATTGAAGCATTATTAGCTAAAAATATAGCGGTGAGGGCTATTGTACGAAATAAAAACAGTGAAGCTGCAAAAGCACTCGCTGCAAGGAATGTTGAATTAGCTGAAGCGACGTTCGATGATTTAGAAAGTCTGACTGAAGCCGCTAAAGGTGCAACAGGCGTATTCTCGATGCAGATGGGGTCCCATCCTGGAAATAAGGGAGAGGAAACTAGACATGCAAAAAATCTGGTTGCTGCAGCAAAAGCCGCTGGGATTCAGCAGATAGTTCACACCTCTGTTGCCCGCGCGGGAGATCATCAAAACTTTGCGGACTGGGATAAAAGCAGATGGGAGCCGCTTTACTGGGAAGAGAAAGCTGCAGCTATAAACGTTGTTAAAGATGCCGGATTTACCTTCTGGACAATCATAAAACCTCCGTTTATCATGGTAAACCTGCTTCCTCCTAAAAATGAGTGGATGTTTCCTACTATTTCTGAGGGTAAAATAATGAGTCCAACTGCGCCGGATACAAAAATAGACTGGGTGTCTCCTGAAGATATTGGTCGTTTTGCAGCTGAGGCATTTGCAGAGCCTGACAAATTCAACAAGAAAGAATTCGCTATAGTGGGAGATTCACTTACAATGGGAGAGGTTGCAGATGTGCTTTCAAGCGTTACCAGTAAGCAATTTGAGGCCATTAGTATAACAGATAAGCAAGCCGTCGAAAGCGGATTGTTTAAATGGGGAACCGAAGCTTTTATCTGGCAGAATGTGGAAGGGTATAAAGTTGACCCTCAAGAAGCAGCAGGTTTAGGAATTGAGCCTGAATCGCTAAAAACTTACTTGGAGAGGAATAAATCCCTTCTCCAGAGAGTATACAATAATCTAAAATAAATCCAATTATTAGGTGTAAAAATGTAGGTATAAAAGTTTTTTTGCATAGATTTTATTGCCCTGTGATTTGACAATTTTTAACTCATTTAGTTAAATTAAAAAATAATATTTTATTTTTTCAATGTATTGCAGTTTTATAACAGCATAGAAATATTTCTAAAAAGTATAAGTATGTGAGGGCAATTTCAATAAATCGTAAAATTTCAGTTAACTGATATTTAGCTTTCAAAAAACAGGCTCCTAATTGATTATTGTTATACTGAATTTTTAATTACCCTAATTAGAAATAATGATTTTCTGAGTGATATTTGCACCATCGGCCGCTTTGAATATTGCGATGTATATCCCGGCACTTAACCCTGAAGTTGAAAAGCTAAAGTTTTGTTGGGTGCCTAAATTATCTTCTGAAATAACAGTCCTTCCAAGAATATCATAAAGCTCAAATGATTTCATAATTTCATTATTTGGATTTGTGGCATTTAAAACATGGTTTTTATTGTCCTGATTAATAAAAAAATTACTTCTCACTGCATCATTTGTTCCTAGTGTTTCATTATTTATAAAACTTATTTTAAATCGTTCTGTATCTTTTCCGGGTGCAACTACAACTTGATATGGGGTGTTTCTAATATCATGGTAAGACCCATCAAGTGCATCGTATATATAAATTGGCTGTCTATCATCAAAACCGTCATTTTCAGAAATGTAAAATTTAAATTTTGTACTTACAGCTGCTTTTACAGAGAGTGGAATTTTTTTGAATAAATTGAAACTGAGTCCCTGAATTACGTAATCTCCGTCTTCAATCCAGAAAGAAATGTCCTGAGGATAATCTCCATCCATATTTTTTACATCGAAATTACTATCGACGCCGTCTGTTGCTTCATAAGCAAAAACTAATTTAAGCTCTCTTGTAAACTCATCGTTTATTATAGTATTGAGCTTAAAATAAGGAATTAGGGGAGGCGGGGGAGGCGGTCCATCATAATTGTCACCATTACCATTATAGATAGGTGTATTGGCACTAATATGTATTTGTGAAAAACATTGAAAAGAAAGCAAAACAGAGATTAATAGTAAAGTTTTTTTCATATTCTTTTGGTTTAAATTATAATACTATGGCGCGTTTTAAATTTAAAGTCTATTTCTTTTTAAAATGATAACTATCAAATCCGATACCTCCTGTAAATAGTAAAAAAAGCATTGAGTCAATAGGAGCTTTAACTGATTCATCAGGTAAACCTGGGGAAAGTAGATTTGTTGAATGAGGTATTATTGGAATAAGAAAAATGAAATAGAAAGTTAGTTTTTTCATTATTTTGATAACAGTTTATTACGCAAAAAAAAAAATTGACATTTTACAAAGCATTGATTTTAAAAGCTTTTATACAAATTAACTAGAATGCCTTTTAATCTAAAAGGGAGAAGTAATAACTGACAGCTATACGGTATAACCGTTTAATGAAGGAAAACTATAATGCTGAAAATTATAAAAGGAGGAACAAAAACCAGCATAGCTGAGTTTTAAAATTCTGCTAATTTGTTATGCTGAATTTCTGATTTAAATTTTAAGAATTAATATATCAATCTGTTATGGAAGTGGGGCACACTTAAAAACAACAGTTGTAGTAATTATTAAAATCACTGAGATAGTGCCAGCTTAGTGGTGAAGTATAAAATACTGATTTGGTTTGATTGAATTATTGGAAGTAATATTTAAAGTAATTATTCCTAAATAATTCGGTCAAGAAATTCTTTGGTAAGCGGTTTAACATGAAAAGAAACCACATTCTTATTATTGCTTGATCGTGCGATATCTTCATTATCTATTGTTGAGGATACGATGTAGGTTTTGCAATAATTTTTTAAAGTAGTTGATAATGTCTCATACGCTTCCATAAATTCAAATCCGGACATTAAAGGCATGTAGATGTCTACAAAAATGATTTGAGGTAATTTCGAAATATTATCCTGATTCTCCTGCAAATATTTCATTGCTTCTTGTGCCTCCGTATAATGCAGCACATTTTTTCCAAAATTATTCTTAGTGATCATACGCGAGATAATATATAAATCTACGAGATTATCATCAATAATCATTACTGTTTCAAATTTTGGGTCTAGTTCTTTTGACATGGTTTCAAATTTTTTAGTGTGATATTAAATTTGGTTCCAGTCCCTTTTTCTGACTGTACCTCTATAGAGCCCTGCACTATTTCTACGGCATCTTTTACGATATATAAACCAATACCAGAGCCATCTTTGCCCGAAAGACGAAAAAACATTTCAAATATTTTTTTATGAAACTCAGAATCAATTCCTATCCCGTTATCTTCTATTGAAAAATGGAGATTTTCATGATCTGAATATCCCAATATTTTTACAAATCTGTCAGCATTCTCTTTTTTATGGTATTTTATGGCATTGGAAATTAGATTTTTTAGAATGGTTGTAAATCGCAGCCTGTCTGTATAAAAAGGTTTTTGTTCTTGTATTTCAATTTCAAAACGAATTCCTTTTGCTTCTTTCATTCTTTGAAGCGAATCTACTATGTCAAGTATCATTTCTTTCAGCGAAATTTGTTCCACTTCAAGCCCTGTACGGTTATTTCGTGAATAACTTAAAATGTTTTTTATAAAGTCATCCAGACGATTGATACTGATCCGTATCAGTTCGGCATGTTTAAGCGTATCAATTTCCTTGCTTTCTGTTTCAATAAAAGAGATCAGACCAAGAATTGAAGTTAGGGGGGAACGCAGATCGTGTGATACACTGTATACAAATCGATCCAGTTCCGAATTGGTTTTGATGAGTTCCCGATTTCTTTTTTCCAGATTTGTTTCTGCTTTTTTACGATCAGAGATGTCATTAGAGAGAATCAATCTTGCTGCAGTTCCTTCATATACAATATTATGGGCAATAATTTCAACCGGAACAATAGTTCCATCTTTTTTTATATGATTCCATATTCCCCTGTTATAATTTGATTGATTAATATTTGAAGTATCACTCGATTTTATGAAATGGATTTTATCATCATTTGGACGTATGTCCAAAGCAATCATAGAAAGGAATTCTTCACGGCTGTATCCGTATTGCAGAATTGCCATTTTATTTACATCCAGAAATTTAAAAGACACTAAATCGATAATCCACATTGGCATGGGATTGTTGTCAAAAAGATACCGGTATTTTTTTTCACTTTTTCTCAGTTCTTTTTGTGCCAATTTCATTTCTGTAATATCAGAAAGTACAATAACGGCTCCTGTTATCTCACCATCAGTATTGTGAAACGGAACTGGATAAGGCAATACATTGCGTTTATCTCCATTAGGGCGTTCTATAATTATTTCCTTATTGTCCGTACAATTCCATGAATTATACCATACATCTTTTCCTAGTTCAGGCTCTTTGCCCCATAACGCAGCTGCAGCTTTATTATAAAGCACTATTCGTCCTTCAGCATCGCAAGAGTAGGTGGCAACTGGCAATTTATGGATTAGATCTTTATACATTTTTTCGCTTTCTTCAATTTTTTTTCGCGATAGAACCTGCTCTGTTACATCATTGCCAAAAATAAATATTCCGTCAATAGTATTATTAGCATCCCTTCGAGCCTGAAAAATAAAATTTAAGTAAACATCTTTTAGTTTTCCGTTGCTATAACGATCAAATGTTATGAGCATTTCATTAGCTGAAAAGCTTTCACCTGTTTGATATACATTATCTAGAATTTCAAAAATTCCCTGTGTTTCAAGTTCGGGTAAAACATCTTTGACGGCCTTCCCAATAATATCCTTCTTATCAATTAATTGCAGATAAAGTTCATTTGCTAATTCATAAACATGGTCGCGACCAGTTAAAATTCCCATATATGAAGGTGCCTGCGAATATATATTAAAGAATTGCAGTCTTTCTATTTCAATTGCTTTTTCTATATTTTTTTTCTCAGTAATATCTCTGCCTATGCAATAAGATAATTTTTTAACATCATCCCGTACAGCAGACCATTGCAAATAAATAATGCTTGTATTTTTGTGTATGAACTTTTTTTCAAACATAGGTAAGTGTGTCTCGCTTCTAAAATCAATATTTTCATTTATAGGAATATTAGCATCCTCATGAAATATAAAATCACGGCATTTTTTACCAATTAATTCTTCAGGCGTATAGCCTAAAATACGTTCTGAAGCTTTATTTACCCATACAAATCTTCCCTCTTCATCACAAGAGCAAATTAGATCCATGGAAAAATCTAAAATTTTAGCAAGTTCATGTAACGGTTCTTCAAAATAATAAGGAGTATTATTATTTTTCTTTTTTGCCGCATTGTTTTCTGGAATATTATGGGTATTCATTTGCTAATAATTATATTTAACTTATATTATTTTAATCTTTAAGTTTTATAAATTTATTAAAATCATCTTGTCGTCTTTTGGCAACTGGTAAAACTGATCCATTCGAAAGTTCGCAGAAATACCCATCTTTTTTTGAAATTTTAACAATATGACGTAGATTGATAATATAGGAATGATGTATTCTAAAAAAATAATTGTCATCTAAAATTGCACTGTATTCACCCAGATTTCTGCTTGACATTATACTGGTTCCGTTGGGTAGAATAAAAACGGTATACTTTCCATCTGCCTTACAAAAAATTTTTTTTACTTTTATTTATCAATTCAAAAATTTAGTTCTGAAAATCAGATATTAATGCTTTGATTATTAATTGTTTATTGATGTATAGAATATCATATTTTGAAAGATAAATTACAGGAACATTTAGTAATACTTTTATAATTTAGTTGTTAGATTTATCGAAAAGTAATAAATGAACCAATAAGAGTATAAGTGTTTTAAATTGGCGGTTATTTGTGGATCGTTGCTATTTTTAAACTATAATACAGTTAACAAAAACGCCAAAATCTAATGGAATTATTGTGATTCTCAATCCTTCAATAGCGAGGATCCCTGGCTCTTCTAAAGATATTGAGATGATAATTGAGATGTTTTTGTGTTGCCAATTTTGCGTTACTAATGATATGACTGAAAAGACGGACCCTTTATTTTTCTGACATTATTTAATCTCCGTTCTAGTTTAATTACTCTGTTTTATTTTTTATGAAATAGAAATGTTTAAAATAAAGCTGATGCTTTTTTTGGAGTTCTATTTCTTTTGCAAAATAAGATACAGTTAGTGAGATAGTTATAGGATAAAACACTTCATTTATAGGACTATTGTCTCTTTAACAAAAATTTGTAGGTGGTGAAAAAAATAGTGCTAATTGTGATCAACTGGCCATTTGGCTGTGTTGGCCGCGAGTTAATGTGAATATTATAGTTTCTGAAAATATTCTAAAGAAAACTATGGTCAACCGGTTTTTTCTAAAAGCAACAACATTTTATCTATTAGCATGTTTAATTCTCCTTTGATTAATTGTAGATGAATGATGTAACAGCTTGTATAGGTTTTTAAATCTTCGGGCAGTGAATTGTATTTATCTAATCTTTTTACCTAATCCCCAACTTTTGTACATGATCCTTATTTTTTAGTATTTTATGAATGGTTTGAATCCTGTCAAGTTGACCTTAGTGGATTTACAAGCCGATCATATTTATAAGTTAAAGTGGGTTAAATTTTAGAAATAAGACTATTAAAACATATGTATATTTAAATTTATTAAGATGTAATAGCTTTTTACAAAATTCTTGAAAATAAAATTTGGTACTATGTAAAGAGAACGGGTTAGTTTTTTGTAAAATTGTATAATAATTTTGAGATTATTCAAATCAAAATTTGGTCGGATATTAGACTTTTTAAACCGCTTTAATCTAATTAGAAGATAATTATTTATGCATTTTATTGCAATGAGGAGAGCAGGATTGGAACCTTACGCACGGAACCCTCGTATTTCCTGCGTTTGTTGTCTTTTTGACCTCTTTTACCACGATTTTACATTGAACTTTACTGAAATGTTGGCAAAGAAAATTTGTTGATTATAATAATGAGAAAATTATGAGGTGTCATTGTTAAAACTTAAAAGTTTAATTTTATCTTTACAATCATATACGCACTTCTTACTTGTCATAACAAAATAATCCTTCCTAATTATTTTGGCAAGTTACTAGTTTAAGGAGGTATTTTCGAAACTCACTTTCATTTACATAAACTTATAATTTCATGTTTCACACTGTAAAATATATTTTGCTGCTTTTTTTGGCATCATCAACTTTAATTTCCTGCAAACAAAAACTGGACGATAAAATAAAAGTTGGATTTTCTCAGGCTATGACTACAGATGATTGGCGTAAACAAATGAACAGCTCAATGAAGATTGAAGCTTCCTTACGACCAGAAGTAGACTTAACTATAAAAGATGCCAATAACAATATCGATAAACAGATAGAAGATATTGAAAGATTCATATCTAATAAAGTTGATGTTATTATTGTCTCTCCAATTCAATCTAAACCTTTGACTGCAGTTGTAGAAAAATCAATAAAGGCAGGAATTCCTGTTCTTGTTGTTGATCGAAAAATCGAGGGAGAAAGTTATACTGCTTACCTTGGAGCTGATAATATTGAAATTGGAAGAATTGCTGCCCGATATATTATTTCGCATAGTAAAGGGTCAGGTAAGATTATAGAAATTACAGGAGCAAACGGTTCTTCACCAGCATACGAGCGAAGTCTTGGTTTTGAACAGATTATCAATGAAAATAAACATTTCAGAGTCGATAATATTATTCATGGCAATTGGGAAGGAGAATCTGTTAGGGAGCCTTTAAAAACTATTCTTTTGCAAAACCCTGACATCGAATATATTTTTGCCCATAATGATCGTATGGCTTTAAGCGCCTGGGAAACTGCTAAAACTGTTGGATTAGAAAAGAAAATCAAATTTATTGGTGTTGATGGACTAAATTCAGTAAATGGGGGGATAGAATTGGTGAAGAGCGGAGTTTTAGACGGTACAATTCTATATCCGACAGGAGGAAATGAAGCGTTGAAATTGGCCTTAAAAATGTACAATAAAGAAGCAATTGCCAAAAATAATATTCTCAATACAATTGTAATAGACAAGAATAATGCTGAAATTATCGAAAATCAAATGGACAAAGTCGATCAGCAGCAAACAGTTATTGAGTCGCAGCAGGGAGCGATAAAAGTTCAGGAAAGAGAATATGCTTCACAGAACAATCTTGTTCGATTGCTAAGTTTTTTCTTAGTGATTATTTTGAGTTTGACGATTTACAGCATTTATTCAACGATTTCTATTTCAAGAAAGAAAAAACAGCTTGAAAGAATTAATCAAACTGTAATTGATCAGAATAATGAAATTCAGGAAATGGCTAAAATAGCGCAGAGAAGCAACGAAGCAAAATTGAATTTCTTTACAGGACTTTCACATGAATTCAAAACTCCAATAACCTTAATTATGAGTTATGTAGAGTCTTTGATTGAAAACGAAAAAATTAAAGGCACTGCTCTTATCGATGAAGTAAAACTAATCCATAAAAACTCAAATCGACTGCTCAGATTAATAAATCAATTGCTGGATTTTAGAAAAATTGAAGAACAAAAATTTACTTTAAGAGCTTCAAATACTAAAATCTCTGATTTTACCAACGAAGTGATGATTAATTTTAAAGGTGAAGCTGCCCGTAGAAATATCGATTTTCAACTTATATGTAAAAACAGAAATCTAGAGTTATTTATTGATAGGGAGCTCATGGATAAGGTGTATTTTAATTTGCTTTCAAACGCTTTTAAATTTACTCCAGACAATGGAAAAATTAGTATTTCGATTATCGAAAATCACGACAACACAGTTAAAATTAGTTTTAAAGATTCTGGAATTGGGATACCGGAAAATGAATTGTCTAACGTTTTTAATCCTTTTTTCAGGGCTTCAAATAATAATAAAAACAGCTCCGGAATTGGTTTGCATTTGTCTAAAGAGTTTGTGCTTTTGCATCAGGGAACTATCGAGCTAAAATCAAAGCAAGGCAGCGAATTTGTGATTACGTTATTAAAAGGAAACAGTCATTTGCAACCTGGTGAAATTATTCAGAAAGTCGAGGGCCTAATCAGTATTCCGAATTTAATTACCGATAATTTAAACATAGAACCTGATTTAAAAGAATCAAATACGAGTTCAGATGCTGAAAAACATTCGTTGCTAATTATTGAAGACAATGTAGATTTAGTTAATTTTTTAAAAGCTAAACTTTCGAATGAATATGTAGTTTACAATTCTGACGGAAGCGATGCAATTGAAAAAGCGTTGGAAATTATTCCGGATATTATTATCTGCGATATTAATTTGATAGACAAAGATGGTTACGAAATCAGCAAAGAACTAAAGAAAGATCTTCGTTCGTCACATATTCCAATTATAATTCTAACGGCGCAAAGTAATAAAGAATCTGTTTTAAAAGGACTTCAGAGTGGAGTAGACCAGTATTTGACAAAACCTTTTAGCCTTTCAATTCTAAAACAATCTCTATCGAGTTTGCTTTTCAACAGAGAAAAACTACGTTATTATTACACCAATAATATTTACAGAGTTGAACCTGAATCTAAATTTGGAAATCAGGAACAGTCATTTATTACCAAAATGAATGACATTATCAAAAAGAATGTTGAAAATCCAAAGTTTTCAGTTGAGGATTTGGCGGATAAACTTGGGGTTTCGAGAGTTCAGCTGTATAGAAAAGTGAAAGCAATTATCGGAATTAATATTAGCGATCATATTAATAATGTCAAATTAGAGAAAGCAGCAGAGCTTTTGAAGTCAAATGAAATGAATATTTCTGAAATTGCCTACTCGTTAGGTTTCTCTTCTCCAAACTATTTTTCTACAGCTTTTAAGAATAAATTTGGAATTTCTCCTAAAGAATACAAAACGTCAAGCTAATTTGTCTTTGAAATTGTTTCTTTTAAAGTATCAATTTTGAAGGTTATGTAACAAAATCGAAACTACAAGGTTTTCGTAAAAGTTTTTTAATTTGCGTAAAACCTTGTAAATAAAGGCTTTGAGTTTAAAATGCTAAACTATCAATATTTATAGAAATAAATTGTAACATCATTAAAAATAAGTTGTTTTTTTTGCAGATATCTTAGCAACAAGTTTTTAATACATGTACAATGAATAAGATATTGATTTGGTCTGTTACTGCTGCACTGGCAGGTTTTCTTTTCGGTTTTGATACCGTAGTTATTTCTGGAGCTGATAAACAATTACAGCTTCTGTGGCACTCGTCAGATGCCTTTCATGGTTCAATTGTTATGGCAATGGCATTATGGGGAACTGTAGTTGGTGCAATCTTTGGAGGAATCCCAACAAATAAAATAGGACGTAAAAAAACCTTGTTCTGGATTGGGATTTTATATTTCGCTTCAGCAATTGGTGCCGCTTTTGCTAATGATCCGTTTGTTTTTGCTGCTTTCAGATTTATTGGTGGTTTAGGGGTTGGCGCTTCTACTATTGCTGCTCCGGCCTATGTATCAGAAATTGCTCCGGCAGACAAAAGAGGAAGATTGGTAGCTTTGTATCAGTTCAATATTGTATTAGGTATTTTGATTGCTTTTATGTCTAATTACTTTTTAAAAGACATTGGAGAAAATGCATGGAGATGGATGATTGGTGTTCAGGCAATTCCTTCTCTTATCTATATTCTGTTTATTTTGACAATTCCGGAAAGTCCAAGATGGCTTTTGTCGAAAAATCGTGACGAAGATGCTCGTAAAGTTTTATATACCATTGATCCGTCTTCAAATATTTCAGACTTGATAGATGATTCCCGTGAAAACGGTGTTACCAAACACGAAAATATTTTCATGAAGAAATATCGTTTCCCATTGATTCTGGCTTTTTTAATTGCCTTTTTCAATCAGTTTTCAGGAATTAATGCATTTCTATATTATGCGCCAAGAATTTTTGAAGAAGCCGGCTTAGGACAAAATACAGCGTTGTTAAGCAGTATCGGAATTGGAGTTACAAATCTTATTTTCACCTTAATTGGTGTGGCATTAATCGACAAATTAGGAAGAAAGTTGTTAATGTACATTGGTTCTGTTGGGTATATTATTTCACTCGGATTAGTATCGGCTTCTTTCTATTACAATTGGGGAGGTTTATCGGTTCCTATTTTCCTTTTCCTTTTTATTGCTTCACATGCAATTGGTCAGGGTGCGGTCATTTGGGTTTTTATTTCAGAAATTTTCCCGAATCATATTCGTGCATCCGGACAGGCATTTGGAAGTTCAGTACATTGGGTTCTAGCGGCAATTATTCCGTCTTTAATTCCAATGTTATTTTCAGAAATCGGACCCGAAGTTGTATTCCTTATTTTTACATTGATGATGGTGTTGCAACTGTTGTTCGTAATTTTTCTGATGCCGGAAACAAAAGGAATCTCTTTAGAAGCTTTAAGCGAAACACTAACTAAAAAAAATAACCACAAAAATGAAATCAAAGAAACATCTGCCGTTAGCTCTTTATAGTGCTGCCTTACTGTCGATAGTAGGATTAAAACCATCTTCTGCAACTGCACAAACTGCTGCCGTAACTGTATCGAACACAGCGGAAGAACAAATGTATCGACCACATTTTCATTTTACGCCAAAAAAAGGCTGGATGAACGATCCTAACGGAATGTTCTTCGCCAATGGGTATTATCATTTGTTTTACCAGCATTATCCTGATGGAAATAAATGGGGACCAATGCATTGGGGACATGCCATTTCTAAAGATTTAATTAAATGGGAAGAACAGCCAATCGCGCTTTACCCAGATAAGGACAAATATATATTTTCAGGAAGTGCTGTTGTCGACACTCAGAATACATCTGGTTTAGGAACCGGAAAAGCAGCTCCGATTGTTGCAATTTACACGTTGCATGATATGACAAAGGAAAAAGCAGGCAAAATTGATGTGGAACAGCAGGATATTGCTTTTTCTAATGATAACGGTTTTACATGGCAGAAATTTGAGGAAGGAAATCCTGTCGTGAAAAACCCTGGAATTAGAGATTTTAGAGATCCAAAAGTATCTTGGGATGAAACGCACAAACAATGGATTATGGCTTTGGCAGCTCAGGATCGAATTCATTTTTACAAATCATCGAATTTGAAAAACTGGGAATTTGCATCTGAATTTGGAAAAAATATTGGTGCTCATGGCGGTGTTTGGGAATGTCCTGATTTCTTCGAAATAAAAGTTGAAGGTACCAAAGAAAAAAAATGGATTTTAATTGTAAACCTTAATCCGGGCGGACCAAACGGAGGTTCCGGAGTTCAATATTTTGTTGGAGATTTTGACGGAAAAACATTTACAATAGACACTACTTTTGCTGAAAGGGTAAATAACGAAAAAGCAGTCTGGGCAGATTATGGAAAAGATAATTATGCAGGAGTGACCTGGAATAATGTTCCAACTTCAGACGGAAGACGCTTATTTATCGGATGGATGTCAAACTGGGAATATGCACAACAGGTTCCAACAACGACATGGAGAAGCAGTACCACAATTCCGCGCGAATTGAAATTGGTTAAAAAAGAAAACCATTATAATTTGGTTAGCACGCCGGTAAAAGAAATCAATAATTATGTTTCTAAAACCATTAAAACAAAAAGTAAAACCGGAAAAGGAACTTTAAATTTAATTGAAAGCGGAAAAGTAGATTTAACTCAGACAGTTGTTAGTTTAGATTTAAAAAACTTAAAACAGGAAGATTACACTTTTACACTTTCTAATGCAAATGGAGAATCTTTAAGTTTTGGTTTAAACAATAAAGAAAATTACTTATTTATTGATCGTTCTAAAGCTGGTATAACTGATTTCTCAGATAAGTTTGCTTTACCAGTAAGCAAAGCATTTTTGGAAGGAAGCCAAAAAAGTGCCGCTTTTAAAATTATTCTGGATAAAACCTCAATCGAAATATTCTACAATAATGGCGAAAAAGTAATGACGGAAATCTTTTTCCTAAACAAACCATTTTCAGCCCTTACTATTTCTTCAAAGCAGAAAATAGAAATAAAAAATGGGATTATTCAAGTATTGGACATCAATAAAAAGCAATAAGAAAATTGAATAGAATTTTTCTAATTCAATCCAAAAACAAATCGTACAACCGTAAGAAGGATAATCTCTTTCAGGCTAGTTACATCTATTTGCAAAATAAAAAACTGCCAGGGAATGACAGTAAAACATAACTAACTATTAAAATAACCTTAATCAAACCAAAATTTATGAGAAATAAGATTTTATATTTTCTATTTTTCTTTTTTCCAATGCTCATGATGGCACAGGAAAACGGAATAAAAGGAACGGTAATTTCGTCTGATGACGGAATGCCGCTTCCTGGAGCGACAGTAATTATTTCAGGAACAAATACCAGTTCGGTCACCGATTTTGATGGGAATTTTTCCTTCCCAAATGTTGCTCCAGATGCTGTACTTGTAGTTTCCTTTATAGGATATGCTCCACAATCTATTCCTGTTAAAGGTCAAAAAATGATCAATGTAACTTTAAAAGTAGATAACAACCAGCTAAATGAAGTTGTCGTAACAGGATACTCTAAACAAAAGAAAACAGATATCACAGGCGCAGTTGCCGTTGTAAACATGAAGGAAGTCATGAAACAGCCAGAGCCAAACCCGATCAAAGCTTTACAAGGAAGAATTGCAGGAGTAAAAGTATCGTCGGATGGTTCGCCAAGCGGTGGAAATACAAAAGTGGTCATCCGTGGTGTTGGAACTTTAAACAACACAGATCCACTTTATGTAATTGACGGAATGCCGACAAAATCCGGAATGCATGAACTGAATCCTAATGATATCGAAACGATTCAGGTTCTGAAAGATGCTTCTTCAGCAAGTATTTACGGTTCCAGAGCTTCAAACGGTGTCATTATCATTACAACCAAAAAAGGAAAAGAGGGTAAAATGAGAATCAATTTCAGTACCTATGCTTCCTTTTCTGATTATTCAAGAAAGCTAGATGTACTAAATGCAAACCAATTTGGGCAGGCGCTTTGGCAGGCCAATATCAACGACGGATTAAATCCGAATAATAACAATTTGCGTTATCAATTTGACTGGTCGGTTAATAACAACAAACCGCAATTGAACAAAGTTTTGGTTCCGGAATATCTTGATGCGCAACAAACCATTAAAGCTTCAAATACAGATTGGTATGATGCAATTTCTCAAACTGGAGTTGCCAATTCTTATGATTTGTCTGTATCGAATGCTTCTGATAAAGGAAATTATGTTTTCTCGCTGGGTTATTATGGAAATGAAGGTGTTGTAAAAACAACAGATTTCGAAAGAATTTCTGCGAGAATGAACAGTTCTTATAAATATTTTGATGGCAAATTAGTTATCGGAGAAAACTTCAGTTTAAACCGTACGAACGAAGTAACAGATCCGGGCGTTTTAGATCCTGCTCTTAGAGCTTTACCAATTATTCCGGTGCACACAGTTGACGGAATTGGTTGGGGAGGACCGGTTGGAGGTATGAACGACAGACAAAATCCGGTTCGTCTTTTAGAATATAATAAAGACAACAAATACGATTATTTGCGCCTTTTTGGTAACGCTTACGCGGATTTGGAAATCATTAAAAATCTGCATATCAAAACCAGTTTCGGAATGGATTATGGTTTTTACAAAAAACGCACGTTACAAAGAAGCTATAAATCAGGTTATTTGCAAAATGATCAAACGTCTGTTACAATCGACCAATCGATCAGCGACAAATGGACTTGGACGAATACAGCAATTTATAGCTTAAACTTTGGAAAAAGCAATCTGAATTTGATGGCGGGAACGGAGATGTATAAAGATACTTATGATACAAACACGTTGCGTAAAAATGACTTTTTGATCGAAACGCCAGATTATATGTATCCTGATGCAGGAACAGGCGAATCGTTTACCAGCGGAACTTCTACTGTATATTCTTTGCTTTCTTATTTTGGAAAAGCAGATTACGAGTTTGACAATCGTTATCTGGTTTCGGCTACAATTCGTCGTGATGGTTCTTCTCGTTTTGGAAAAAACAATCAATTCGGGACATTTCCGGCAGTTTCTGCAGGATGGAGAATCAGCAATGAAAATTTCATTAAAAACAACGCCCCTGTTTTTTCTGACTTAAAATTAAGAGCAGGCTGGGGACAAACCGGTAATCAGGAAATAAGTAATACAGCAGTTTATTCGCTTTATCTGGCAAGTTACGCAGGCGGAAGCCCAACTTGGGCAACTTCTTTTGGAACAGCCTATGACATTGCAGGAAATGGAAACGGATTGCTTCCGTCTGGTTTTATCGCAACGCAATCAGGAAATGATGATTTGAAATGGGAAACGACCACACAGACCAACATTGGTTTGGACTTTGGTTTATTCAAACAAAAATTAAGCGGATCTATAGATTATTATATCAAAAAAACAGATGATATTTTGGTATTGCCGCCTTATTTAGGAGTTATTGGCGAAGGAGGAAACCGTTGGGTAAACGGTGCTTCTATGGAAAACAAAGGTTGGGAGTTTTCTTTAGGCTATCATGATGAAACTTCATTTGGATTGAAATATGATATTTCCGGAAACATTTCGGCAAACAAAAATAAGATTACACAATTGCCGGATGAAGTAAAAAACAACTACGGAGGCGACGGACTGGATGATAATATTTTAGGACGTCCAATTAATTCGATGTACGGATATGTTACTGACGGATTGTTTACAAGTCAGGATCAGATAGACAACTCTGCAATTCAGGAAGGAAAAGGACTTGGTAGAATTCGTTACAAAGACTTAAATGGCGACGGAACAATTACGGATAAAGACCGCACGTGGATCGGAAATCCAAATCCGGGATTGCTGTACGGAATCAATTTAAACTTGTCTTATAAAAACTTTGATTTTACCACTTTCTGGGAAGGCGCAAATGACGTCGATGTAATTAACAATACAAAATATCAGACTGATTTTTGGAGTGTTGATGATGTTGGATCAAATAAAGGAACACGTTTGCTGAATGCCTGGTCTTTGGATAATCCAAATTCAACTATTCCGGCACTGACAACGGTTGACAGAAATGCGGAGTCAAGATTTTCAACTTATTATGTAGAAAACGGAAGTTATCTAAAACTGAGAGTTTTACAGTTTGGCTACAGTCTGCCAAAAGATTTATTGAAAAAACTAAGCATGGAAAGTTTCAGGTTTTATATAAGCGGTCAAAATTTATTGATTCTTGATGCTAAAAGCTTTACGGGAGTTGATCCGGAAAATGCAGGTTTTGGATATCCTCAGCCGACAACTTTTACTGCTGGTCTTAATTTTACTTTATAATAAAAGATTAAAAAAAATGAAAAAAATACTATATATAGCAGGATTTGCAGTGATGGGTTTCTTCGCTTCCTGTTCCGATTTTTTAGAAAATGATCCGCGTGGTGTGTTGTCTGAAGAAGATATTGTAACACCGCAGTCGGTTGAAGGATTTATGAATGCGGCTTATGCACAGTTAGGCAATGATCATTACGATTCTCCTTACAGTTTATGGCCGTTTGGTAATGTTCGTTCAGATGATGCCTACAAAGGCGGAAGCGGTACAAATGACATTCAGGATTTTCACTTTTTTGAAGTTTCAAATAACATCCGACCGGATTTTGCAGAATTAGACAATTTCTGGTACATCAGTTATGTTGGGGTTTCAAGAGCTAATAAAGCCTTAAAGGCACTGGAACAGCTCTCAGAAGCTGATTATCCGCTGAAAAAAACACGAATGGCTGAAATGCGTTTCCTGAGAGGACATTTTTATTTTATGCTGAAAATTATGTTTAGGAATGTACCATATATCACAGAAGAGATTCCAGTAGAGGAGTACAAAACCATTTCGAACAAAGTGTTTTCAAACGAAGAACTTTGGAATAAAATTGCTGAAGATTTTCAGGCTGCAGCCGAAAATTTACCCGACGCACAACCACAAGTAGGACGTGCCACTAAAAAAGCGGCTTATGCGTATTTGGCAAAAACAAGATTGTACCAGGCGTATACACAGGATGAAACATTCAAAGTTACAGGTATAAACCAGCAGCATTTGCAGGAAGTAATTGCGGCAACAGATAACGTAATTGGAAAAGCTTCTTTAGAACCTGACTTTGCCAACAACTTCTTACCGGGAACATACGAAAACGGAGCAGAATCTATTTTCTCAATTCAGTTTTCTGATAATGATGGAACGCTTTACGGAAGATTGAATTTTTCAGATGTTCTTTCTACGCCACAAGGTTTAGGTTGTTGCGATTTTCATAAACCAAGTCAAAACTTGGTGAATGCTTTTAAAACAGGAGCAAATGGTTTGCCTGAGTTTGACACGTACAACAACGAAGATTTTGATTATAAAAATATAGATGCAAATACAGTTGATCCTAGATTGTATCATACCGTTGCAATGCCAGGTCTGCCTTACAAATATGATCCAGAATTTCTATATGTTGAAGCTTGGGTACGCTCTCCAGGAACGTATGGTTATTTTGCTTCATTAAAAGAAAACGTTGCTCCAAATTGCAGCTGTGTTGTAAATATTGATCCGTTTTACGGAAATTCAAAAAACAGAATTCAGATTCGTTATGCTGATGTGATTTTGATGCGTGCCGAAGCTTTGATTGAATTAGGAAGACAATCTGAAGCTTTACCGTTAATTAATGAAATCAGAGAAAGAGCAGCGCAAAGTACAGGACGATTACCTTATGTGAGTAACTTCAAAATCAATACTTATGTGGATGGAAGCAACTGCAACTGGACACAGGATTTTGCCCGTAAAGCTTTGCGTTGGGAACGTCGTTTAGAATTGGCAATGGAAGGAAGCCGATTCTTTGACCTTGTCCGTTGGGGAATTACAGATCAGGTGATGAATGATTTTTATGCTAAAGAAAAAACAAAACGTACTTATTATCAGGATGCTTTTTTTGATGCGCATAAAGAAGAATATTGCCCAATTCCGTTGAAGCAAATTAATTTCAGTCAGGGATTGTACAAACAGAATCCAGGTTATTAATCTTTAAAAATCAGCAATATGAAAAAAGCTTTAAATAAATATTGGACCAAAGTGTCTATAGTATTGGCAATGATTTTTATAATTACTGCCTGCGAAAATAGTTTTGAAACTGGCGGATTTGATGTGAGTTCGCCTTCAAATGTCCTTTCATTCAAATTAAACGGAGTTTCAGGAAACATTGATCAGACAACAGGAAAAATTACTGTGGTAATGCCTTACGGATCTGACATAACAGCTATAAAACCGGAAGTTGTTTTTGTCGATGGCGCAACATCAAATCCGGAATTAAATTCGACGATGAATTTTACAAATCCAGTAAAATTCAGAGTGGTTAATGGTAATTTATACAAAGATTATACGGTAACTACAACTGTTTTAAGTCCAATTAAGAGTTTTAAGATAAATGGTGTTGCAGCTACTGTAAACGATATTAGCAAAACCATTAATATGACGCTTCCAGAAAATACTGATTTGACAGCGCTAAAACCAGTAATTGAAACAACTGCTGGTGTTACGATTTCACCTGCTTCAGGAGCAACAGTTGATTTTACAAATGCAGTTACTTTTGTAATAACATCAAACGGGAAAAGCGTTAATTATACTGCAAATGTTGGAGTTCCAGTTACAGGATTAACAGTTGCATTTTTAGGAACTGCTGCTACAAGATCAGGAATTACAAATATGGATGAAGTTACAGCTTCAAACTGGTTGTTTGATAATTTCCCAGGAGCAAAATATATTTCCTTTGAAAGTATACAAAACGGTGCCGATTTAAGTGATATCGACGTCATTTGGTGGCACTTTGATTCGGCTGCAAATTTACCTTCTGTGGCTTATAATCCTGCGGTTACAAACGCATTGAAAAATTTCAGAACAAATGGCGGAAACTTGCTTTTGACTTCTTTTGCTTCGCAATATGTCGATGCTTTAGGAATTGTTCCGTCAGGAAAAGGACCGAATAATGTTTTTGGTGATTTTCCTCCAAATGGATTTGTAGACGGAAATTCATGGGGAATGTCATTCGTTGGTCATGAAGGTCATCCAATTTTCCAGGGGCTAACCACTTTTGAAGCCGGAAAAGCCAATTTACTGCAAAGCGGAACTTTCAGATTAAATCATACAGCGTGGTGGTTTTTACCAGAATGGGGTGGATACAGTAATGGGGAAGGTTGGAGAAACCAGACAGGAGGAACCAATCTGGCAAGTGAAGCCTGGGATAATGAACTGAACGGAAGAGTAACAATTGCAGAATTCCCGAACACGAGTACAAATAAAAATGTAATTGTTATTTCTATGGGAGCTTATGATTGGTACAATGAAACCAATAGCAGCGGTGTGCCAAGTCAGGCAAACGAGTTTATTACAAACATAAAACTGCTAACACAAAACAGTATCAATTATCTAGCGGCAAAATAATCCACCTTGAATTTAACTAAAATGAAATATAGAAATATAATCACAATCGCTTCGATTTTCTTTTCGCTGGTTTCGTGCAGTCAGGATGAAACGTATATTGGAGGTTCGATTTCAGGAGGAAATTCTGAAATAACTAGTGTTTTTCCTGTTCCGCCCGCGCAATGGATGGGCGCAAACGACCCATATTACAGTGCGGGTTATACCGGAGATATTATGCCTTTTTTCGATAACGGAAAATTCCATATTTACTTTCTACATGATGCACAGAATAAACCTGCAGGAAAAGGGTTTCATGATATTCATGAATATCAAAGTACAGATTTGGCGCATTTTACATATGAAGGTCAAACCATTCCATATGGTACAACGCTTGAACCTGATTTTGCTATTGGTACAGGATCAGTTGTCAAAGTGGGCAATCTTTATTATTTCTATTACACAGGGCACAATGAAACTCCGGCTTTTGTACAATCGAATGCCAGAGAAAGTGTGTTGTGCGCAACAAGCAGTGATTTGAAAAACTGGACAAAAGTTCCGTCTTTTAAAATTACAGCTCCGGCGGGCTACTACAATTATGATTTCAGAGATCCGCATGTGTTTTATAATGATGAATTGAAAAAATATTCCATGTTAGTAAGTACACAAACAGAACCTGGAAGAAAAGCCGTTTTGTTACATTTTACAAGCGCTGATCCTGCATCAGGAAAATGGGATGTTCAAGCTCCAATTTATACCACAACGCCTGAGGATAATTATCTGATGATGGAATGTGCGGATATTTTCAAAATGGGAAGCAATTGGTATTTAATTTTTTCTGAGAATTGGAGTGGCAATAAAGGAACGCATTACAGAATTTCATCATCAATAACTGGTCCATGGACAAAACCGGAAAATGACAGAATTGATGGAGAATACTTTTACGCAGGAAAAACGGCTTCTGACGGAAATAAAAGATATGTTTTTGGATGGAATGCCAGAAAAACGCCTGATAATGATTTAGGAAATAAAGATTGGGCAGGGAATATGGTTATCCATGAATTGATTCAGAATTCAGATGGAACTTTAGGAACTCAGTCGCCGAAATCGGTTAAGGATTTATTTTCGAAAAAGAATACTACTGCAGAAGTAGATGAGATTACTTCTAATGCAACAGCTAACAATGGAACTTATTCTTTGTCCGGAGAAACAGAAAAAGCAATGGTTACTTTTAAAAGCGTTGGAAAGAAAGTCAAAATAAAAGCCGAAGTTACTTTAGCGAAAGCTAGTGGAACAACTGGATTTGTTTTTCATACCAATGATACAGGAAGTTATTATAAAGTGGTTTTGGATATTGTTAATAGTAAAATAAGCGGTTATAATTCGGCTTCGCAGGAAGTAACCCGTTTACCATTTGCATTTCAGACGAATGTAAAATATGATGTTGAAATAATTGCTGAAGGAAGTGTTGTCGTAGTTTACATAAACGGAAAAGCAGCGCTCACAAATCGCATTTACGGAAGAGATAAAAATAAATGGGGTTTAATTGCTGAAGGACAAACGAGCACAATCTCGAATCTTCAGATAACCCAGCCTGAATAAGAACAATAATAAAATATTTTAGAATGAATAACGGAAAAAACCTTAAGGCGGTGGCATACGGAGAGGTACTTTGGGATGTTTTTGCCAATGAAAAAAAGATTGGCGGAGCACCATTGAATGTAGCCTTGCGAATGAAAACGCTGGGTTGCGAAGTAGCTATGATAAGCTGTGTAGGCAATGATGAAGACGGGAGAGCAATAAAAGAGCAAGTGAAACAACTGGGACTTGAAACGGATACAATTGTAGTTTCTGAAGATTTTCCAACTGGTTTGGTCAACGTAACCTTAAATGAGCGCGGATCGGCAAGTTATGAAATCAGTTACCCGTCTGCATGGGATAAAATTGAATTGAATGATTTGGCGAGGAATTCAGTTGCTAATGCGGATGTTTTAATTTATGGCAGTTTAGTTTGCCGTGATGACGTTTCAAGGCTGTCACTGGAAGAAATGCTGCAAAAAAAAGTCTACAAGGTTTTTGATGTGAATTTAAGAAAACCACATTATTCGTATGAAATGCTGGATCGCCTCATGCAGTCAGCGGATTTTATAAAGTTTAATGATGAGGAATTATTAGAAATTACTGCAGCTATGGCTTCGCCATTTACAAGTCTGGAAGACAATATGAATTTTATAGCTGAACGAAGTAAAGTAACGGGAATGTGTGTAACGAGAGGCAAACACGGAGCCTTGCTAATGTGGGAAGGCCGACTTTATGAAAATGAGGGATATCCTGTTGAAGTTGCTGACACCGTAGGTGCCGGAGATTCATTTCTCGCGGCTTTGATAGCTTCATTGTTAAGTGGAAAAGAACCTCAGTATTCAATTGATTTTGCCTGTGCAGTAGGTGCATTAGTAGCTGAATCTCCTGGAGCGAATCCCGAAATTTCACTTTCCAGAATTGAAAAGATGATGTTAAAAATGAAAATTTAACTTTTATGAAATTTAAATGAAATATGAGTTAGTTAAACCAAAATTCTTGCAGTTAGTGTTGTTAACAATAATAAGTTTAATATCGCTTATGAGGGGGCTTATGTTTTTTTAAAATCCGAATTTTATTAAATACTGTAAGTTTTTCGAATTTTGTTTAAGTTTTAATTACTTAATTTAAGTATTTGTTTTTTGAAGTAAAGCCTGATATCTTTTAGATATTAGGCTTTTATCGTAATATTATAAAATTTGGAAGCAAATACATACAGGATATGCACTGGATTTTGGAAGGTAATATACGCCGAGAAGAAGGAAGGTAAACTGATTTTGTATGCATAAATGAAACTTTCGGGCGAAGCGTGGCTGGAATTTAAAATAATCAACAATATATCAGGATGCTACTTTTAAACCACTGGGACTTATAGGTAAAATATACTGGTATTCTGTCTTGCCGTTTAACGGTTTTATATTTAATGGAATACTTAAAAAAATAATTTAGGGGTTCGGTGAGGATAATTTAATACAGTTTCGAACCTAACCTCGTTAACACTTGAATTTGTTTACTTTCTATTTCCGAAAACACTATACGCCATCATTCTGCCACAATAATAAAAGTGTTTCATTTAAAGCTTTTGTAAAAAGTAAAAATCACGCCCTCAAATTCATTTATTCTGTAGGGCGTAATTCAATTTTAAAAAAATAATCTCTAGAATTTTAATTTGAGAAAGAAGCATTTTTAACTAAATTGCTTCAGGGCTTGCAATAATTTTTAGGAATCCCAATCCAGTATAATTTTACCAATATGGCTTCCTTCTTCAATGCATTGATGAGCGTTTATAACATTCTGGTACGAAAATGTTTTGTAAATAACGGGCTTGAATTTTCCATTTTCGATTAATGGCCAGATGTTTTGGAATACTTCTTTTGTTAATCGTTTTTTGTAGTTATAATCTCTTGCGCGTAGTGTACTTCCGGAGATCGTGATTCTTTTTACCATTAACTGCCAAATATCAAGTTCTACGTCTTTTCCATTCTCCGCATTAATATGAATAAGTCTTCCGTCTTCGTTTAAGACGTTGAGATTTTTTTGAAAATAAGGTCCGGCTATCATATCAAGAATTACATCTGCGCCTTTGCCTTTTAAAATTTCTTCGAAATCCTCTGTTTTATAATTAATAGAAAGATCAGATCCCAATGCATCACAATACTTTGCTTTTTCCTCTGAACCAACTGTTGTAAAAACTTTTGACCCTAGAGCATGAGCAATTTGAATAGCTGTAATTCCGATACCGCTGCGACCTCCGTGAACTAATAGGGATTCACCAGCTTTGAGTTTGCCTCGATCAAAAATATTAGACCAAACTGTAAATACCGTTTCAGGCAGACTTGCCGCTTCTACAAAATTTAAACCCTTAAGAATAGGCAGGCACTGACCTTCTTTAACAGCAACATATTCAGCATAGCCACCCCCGGCAAGAAGGGCACAAACACGATCTCCTTTTTTCCATTGCGTAACTTCCGGACCGCATGCTGCAATTATACCAGACACTTCAAGACCCGGAATTTCATTAGAAGTGCTATCTGGAGCCGCATATTTTCCCTTACGCTGGAGAATGTCACTTCGGTTGATACCAGATGCTTTTACTTGAATTAACACTTCATTTTTAGAAGGAATTAAATCAGTAACTTCCGTTAGCTGCAAAACTTCAGGACCTCCAAATTTTGTGATTGTAATAGCTTTCATAGTCTAATTTGTTGAAAAGGTAGATTATATTTTCCAAATAAAGCTTTGTTCTCAATGCTTTTTGCAAACAGAGGTGTTTCTTCGTGGTTGTGGGTGTCAGAGGCTTCTTGTCTTGCTTTTGCAGCTTCCGCTAAAGAAATTCCGTTTTCTTTGATGAAATTTAAAAATTCTGGTGTAGCTGTTGCATGAATGGTGTTGGTGAATTTGGAAGTTTTGTCGTCGATTCTTTCTGCTTTTAATTCCCAAAGAACCTGTACTTTAGATCTTCCGCTCGCTGTAATAGTATCAGAAATAGATAACATGCGGCAATAATCGGCACGATATTCATCAAAAATATAGTGCTGTACAACAAGTGCAGTTCCGACGTATTCTACATTGATAGACATTGGTATCCCTTCAAAATTTGAAGTAATTCCCGCTGCAATATGGTTCACAGAACAGCGCTGGTATTCGGCATCTGGCAGATTTAGAAGCCAGTCTGCTATATTGATTTTTTCAATTGGGGCATTCATTATTGCTGAAACAATTGAAGCTGATAATGCATTTTCGGGTGTTTGTACGATTTCCATCTTTTCTATTTTTTAAATTAATTTATGTCAAAGTTCGACAATGTAAACCAATCGTGGAAATGGTATTTTTAGATGTAAACGATCGAAATTTTCGATTTATAATAGTATTTTTATAAAAAAATTAGAAAAGATGGAACTTCGTCAATTAAAATACTTTGTCCGCGCGGCAGAACTTTTAAATTTCACTCAGGCAGCCGATGAGCTATATATTACTCAAAGTACATTATCACATCAGATAAAAGAATTAGAAACGTCACTAAATGTTCTTCTTTTTGATAGAATAGGGAGGAGAGTTAAACTGACAGAGTCAGGAGAAATAATGCTTGAATATGCGCGAAGAACGATTCGACAGGCAGAAGAAGCAAAACAGGTTTTAATGGATTTGAATAACCTTAAGACAGGAAAAATAATTATTGGATCGACTTATGGTCTTGTAAATTTACTGTTGCAATCAGCGACGGAATTTAATGAGGAATTTCCCGATATTCAGATCCAGATTGTATTGGGTTCTACATCAGATTTAATGCAAAAAATACGCTCGTACGAAATTGACTGTATGCTTTCATTTATGCCTTCGTCTGAGGATAATCAGCTTGATGTGATGCGTCTTTTCTCTGCGAATCTTTCATTGATTCTTCATACATCACATCCGTGGAGTAAGCTTAAAAAAATCACATTTCAAAAAATTGCGGAATTACCTTTAGTGCTGCCTTCGCAAAGTTACAGCATCAGGAATTTTCTGGACGAAACACTTCTAAAAAATAATATGCAATTAAAAGCAAAAATAGAAATCAATGATATTCACAGTTTATTGGATCTGGTTAATTCAAAAAAGTGGTGTACCATATTAATGGATACTTCCTTGTTTCATTTTCCGGAACTTGTTGCGGTCCCAATTGAAAGTAAAAATATTACTCGTGAAGCAACTATTACATTTCCTTCTGGAATTTATCGCAAAGCGTCACTTGTATTTTTTCAAAATTTAATCATGAAAAAAATGGTAATGCATAATTTAGTTTAAAAAAACAAATCGCTCCGCCATTAGAGCCTTTTTTAGAAACCCTTTATATTGCTGAGGTACAGCTTTTCTCATTATGATGTGCCATGATTCTGCTACAAAATTTTGACGTATAATATCTTTTTAAAAAACCGGATTAACTTTTTATGGCAAAAAATGGAGGCAACTCCAATTTATAATTGCGTCAAAAACTGAGGCAACTCCATAACACTATTATTTTACTTTTGCCACAACCTTTCCTTTTGCATGTCCGCTTTCCATATAATCAAAAGCATCATTGGTCTGCTCAAAAGGAAAAATTTTATCTACAATTGGTTTAATAATTTCTGAGGCAAGTAAATCAGCAATTTGTTCTAATTGTCTTCCGTTCGCCTTCATGAATAAAAAGGAATAATTAACATTTAAATTTTTAGCCCTATTACGGATTTTCAGGCTGGTCAGCCAAATAATGAATCGTATTATTGCTGATGCGCCTATTGATTTTGCAAACTCTGGAGTTGGAGGTCCAGAAATTGAGATAATACTGCCTCCCGGTTTTAAAATTGTCAATGATTTTTCAAGTGTTTTAACATCCTGGCTGTTAAGTACCACATCATAATCTTTAAGAATATTTTCAAAGTTATCCTTTTTGTAATCTATTATAATATCAGCTCCAAGGGCTTTCAGCATGTCAAAATTCTTTTCGCTGGCTGTCGTGGCGACAAATGCCCCAAGATGTTTGGCAAACTGAATTGCTATTGTACCAACTCCGCCAGAACCTGCTTGAATAAAAACTTTTTGGCCTTTACGAAGTTTCGCTTTTTCGACGAATGCCTGCCATACAGTTAGTCCGACCAATGGAATTGATGCTGCCTGCTCCATTGATATATTTATAGGTTTTACTGCCAGATCATTTTCATTAACAGCAATATATTCCGCGAAGGAACCGATATGAAAATCGGCTGCTCGTCCAAAAATCTGGTCTCCAATTTTAAAGCGACTGACTTTAGAACCGGTTTCTACTACTATTCCTGCAATATCATGACCTAATATTAAAGGTAATTGGTAAGGAAGGATTAGCTTGAAATCCCCGTTTTTTATTTTTAAGTCCAGCTGGTTGATGCTGGCAGCATGAATTTCTACCAATACCTCATAATCTCCAATTTCAGGTATTTTTACTTCGCTGAGTAATAATTTTTCTGTTTTGCCGTATTTAGGTAAGATGTATGCTTTCATATTTTTTAGATGTTATCAGCAAGATTTAGTTCCAGATCACCATTCTGCTGAAGTCCTTTTTCAAATAAGCTTTTAATACGGCCACGCGCTTCAGGCTCCTCGAGTGAAGCAAAGAATTTAACCTGTGTGTCTAAAATTTCTTCGTTTGAAGGAAGTTTGGCTCTTTGGTTCATGATTTGCTTTATGGCAGCAATTGGTTTTTTGTCAAATGAATCTATGCGCTTTGCAAATTTTTCAACATATTCATCCAGTTCAGCGTCTGGAATTGATCGGTTTATCCAGCCGTAGAAAGCGGCCGTATCTGCGTCATAATCGTTACCGCTTAAAATAATTTCAAGAGCTCGGCTGCGTCCTGTAAGCAGATGCAGGCGTTCAAGTCCTCCGCCACCAGGAAATGAACCGATCCCTATTTCTACCTGAGCCAAGAATGCGTTTTCCCTGCTGGCGAAGCGTATATCAAATGCTTGTGCAAATTCACTTCCAAGTCCTCTGGCACGGCCACGGATGGAAGCTATGGTTACAAAAGGGGCAAGTTCCAGTCTGCGTGCAATATCTGGCCAAGCTATAGAAAGGCCTGTTTTTCCGGTTCCTTTTGGAAAGTCTCCAACATTTAGCAACTCGACATGAGCAACAAAAAAGTCTGGATTTTCACTCTCAAATACTACAACTTTTAGGTTTTCATTTGACTCCAGTTCGTCCATCACGGTCATTAACTGTTTAGAAAATTCGGTATCAAACATGTTAATAGGAGGATTGTTGAAACTGATTTTCCAGTATCCATTTGTAATTTTGTGTGTGGTAAAAATCATAATTTAGTTGTTTTGGTTAATTTTTTGTAATTTTACTTGCAAATTGAAAGCACAAATATAATTAAATTTACTTGCAAAATGCAAGTAGTTGAAATAATAATGAAAGAAATTAAAAAAAGGTCGGGCTGTCCAGTGAGCAGTTCACTTGATTTGTTAGGAGATAAATGGTCACTTTTAATTGTTCGAGATCTGATGTATTATAAGAAGTGCACTTATGGTGATTTTCTAAAATCGGATGAAAAAATTGCGACTAACATCCTTGCCACAAGATTATCAACTCTTGAAGACGCAGGGATCATTGTAAAGCTGGATCACCCCGAAAGCAAAGTGAAATTTTTATATCAACTCTCTGAGAAGGGCATTGATCTGCTTCCGGTATTAATCGAGATGTATATCTGGGGCGAAAAGTATTTTATGCTTTCTGAGCATCACATTGAATTTTTAAAAGAAATCAAGAAAGATAAACAGGCTTTTATAGATAAGCTGACTGACAAAATGAAAAAAGCGATTGTGTCAAAATAATGATAATCAGGCAGATGAAGATGGAAACTAAAATTATTTTGGAATTATTGTATTTAGTATCAAAAAATTACGATAAACCAAAAGAGAAAAAAATCCTATATCCTTAACGGGATTTCGAACCATCGTTCAGCTTCGATTAATTCTCTTATAGCACCACTTGAAGACTGTTTATTTCAAACAGACTAAGAATTTCTTGTGAAAAAATCGAACCACAATTATTAGGCTGTAAAGGCTTGAAAAATCTATATGTTAGCGTATAAAAAAAGAGACAATCATTTACAGATAATTGGAAGCAGAATAAAAATATTTGAATTATTGCCGCCGTTGGTAAAAACAAATATGTCTGAGGGAATGGAAGGTAAATCGATAACACCAGATGTGCTAATTGATGCTTTGATAAAAGGATTAAAAGACAATACGTACACTATTCGTGTTGGCGATACAAAAGCAATTTATCTGTTAAATAGTTTTTTACCAAAGTTAGCTTACAAGTTATTGAATCATATAGGTATTACGGCCAGATTGCAATCTTAATTGGTATAAAAATATTTAACTGAATAAAAAATGAACAATGTTCATTTTATTTTATATCTTTGTCTTCCGCAAGCCTTGAATAAAAATAAGTATGAGTACAATTGATAGAAAAGCAAAAGAAAAAGAAGCTTTAAAAGCCCTGATATTAAAAGGTGCTAAAAAGCTTTTTGTTGAAAAAGGAATTGAACATACTACCATAAGAAACATTGCTGAAGAAATTAATTACAGTGTAGGCACTGTTTATGTTTATTTTAAAGATAAAAATGATATTCTCCATGATCTTCATACAATAGGTTTTCAGGAATTAGATAATTATTTTATGGAGTTATATACTATAGAAGATCCGAAGGAAAGATTAAAGAAAATGGGATTTGCCTATATCAAATTTGCCATCGAAAATTCTGAAATGTACGATTTGATGTTTAATCTAAAAGCTCCAATAGAATTCCTGAAAGACTCCGAGAATGAAGATTGGGATGAAGGATGCACAGCATTTGGATTAGTTAAAAAAACTATTGAAGAATGTATTAACAAAGGTTATTTTAAAGGCCATAGTGTAGAGCCCCTGGCATTTATGGTTTGGAGTTTGGTACATGGTATGTGCTGTCTGGAAATTCACCAGAGAATTAAAAATGTAAATTTTACGAATCCGGATACCATTTTGTATGACGGATACAATGAATATTTAAAAATGATAGAAAAGCTTTAAAAATTTTTTTGCTCAAAAAAATGAACAGTGTTCAAATAATAAACAATGTACAATAAATGAAAATTAAACTAACTTTTGCAATACTCTGTCTAGGATATTTAGGGTATGCACAGAACAAGCTGGAAAGTTATATACAGACCGGCTTAAAAAATAACGAAGTAATCAGGCAGCATAATTTTGACATTAGTAAAAGCATGTATGCCTTAAAAGAAGCACGAGCTTTATTTTATCCAACAGTTTCCCTAAACGGAAGTTACACCAAAGCAGAAGGCGGAAGGACAATCGATATTCCAATTGGAGATATGCTGAATCCGGTGTATAGTACTTTAAATCAGATTACCAATTCTAACGCTTTTCCAATGTTAGAAAATCAGTCGGTCTTGATAAATCCGGATAATTTTTATGATGCTAAAATTCATACCACGATGCCATTGCTGAATTTTGAAATTATTTATAATAAAAGAATAAAAACCCAGCAGACGAAGCTTCAAAAAATAGAACTCGAAATCTATCAAAGAGAGTTAGTAAAGGAAATTAAAATTGCTTATTACAAATACCTGCAATCGGTTGAAGGAATTAAGATTTATGAAGATGCCCTGGCTTTGGTGAAAGAAAACCAAAGGGTAAATCAGGCTTTATTTAAAAATGAAAAAATAAACCGGACTGCCGTTTTACGAAGTGATAATGAGGTAATCCGCATTCAGGCCAATTTAGAAACCGCCCGTCAAACCAGTAATAATGCAAGATCATATTTTAATTTTTTATTGAATCAAAAACTTGATACCGCAATAGAAACTGATCAGAGTGAAGTACCGCCAATAGAAGTCCTTTCAGAAAATACCCAAAATAGAGAAGAATTGCAAAAGTTGACGCAGGCCAAAGAGATCAATGAAAATGTTATTAAGTTGACCAACTCATACTGGCTGCCCAAAGTAAATGGCTTTGCCGATTTCGGAATTCAGGATTTTGATTTTGAAGTTGATAAGCAATCACGCTATTATTTTGCCGGTGTGGGTTTAGAGTGGACTATTTTTTCGGGAAATAAAAACAAGTATAAACTAAAACAAGTCGAAGAGGATCAGAAAAAAATAAGTTCCCAGACAGATAATGTCAAACAACAATTACTGCTTCAGTTTCACGTTTCACAGAACAATCTAAAATCGGCTTTGGAACAGTTCTATGCAGATAAAAATCAAAAACAGTCGGCCAAAAAATACAACGATGATATTACCAAACTATACAAAGAAGGACAGGCGATTTACATAGAGCTTCTGGATGCGCAGAACCAATGGGTGAATGCGCAGCTTAACACTAATATTTCGCTTTATAACTCCTGGATTGCTTTTGCAGAATTAGAAAGAGCCAACGCCACTTTTACTTTTAACTAAAAATAAAAAACATGAAATTAACGATTCACAATTATCTAAAAAAACATATCGCAGCCTCCAAAAAAGGGTTGATTATATTGCTTGCTTTAACGCTTTTTTACGCCTGTAAAGAAGAAAAAAAGGAAAATTCGCCCTTTGAAAGCGCGGATGTCATCCCGATTAAAACAGCTCCGGTCGAATCTTTTGCTCTTAACAATACCATAAGCGCATCGGGTTTAGTAACAACAGAAAACCAGGCAAATTACGGATTTAAAATAGGAGGGATCATCAGTCGTATTTATGTTGAAGAAGGCCAGTTTTTTAAGAAAGGACAGCTTCTGGCATCATTAGACGAAACAGAAATTAATGCTGGATTGAACCAAACCGATTTAAATCTAAAAAAATACGAGCGTGATTATAAACGTGCGAGTAATTTATACAAAGACAGTGTGTATACATTAGAACAGCTTCAGAATACCAAAACGGGTCTTGACATTGCTAAAAAGCAGAAAGATGCGGTTGCTTTTAATGCTCGTTATTCTAAAATTTATGCTGCTGCAGATGGTTTTGTTTCGAAAAAAATAGCAAACGAAGGAGAAGTAGTTGGCGCAGGATCGCCAATTCTGGCTATAAATGAAACCAGCCAAAACAATAATTATCTGCTAAAAGTAGGATTGACAGACAAAGAATGGGCTGCAGTAAAAGTAGGGCAGAAAGCCACTGTGACGCTTGACGGTTATCCTGATGAAAAATTCGATGCCTTTATTTTTAGAAAATCTCAGGCGGCAGATGCGGCATTGGGCTCCTTTCAAGTCGAATTAAAACTGAGCCTTAAAAAAAGCAAACCAGCGGTGGGAATGTTTGGAAAAGCCGAAATAAAGGCAGAAAAATCAGAAGATTTCATCATCATTCCGTACAATTCGCTTATTGAAGCTGACGGAAATAAAGCGTTTGTTTTTATTGTGGAAAACAACAAAGTAAAACGCCAGTCCGTGACCATTAATAAATTTGAGAACAATAAAGTATTCATAAAAGAAGGTCTTCAGAAAACAGATCAGATTGTGATCTCCAACAGTGCTTATCTCAACGAACAATCAACTATCAAGATCATTAAATAATCAGTATTATGAAAATAACAAACTTTGCTGTTAAAAATTATCAGTTTACGCTGATTATATTTCTGCTGGTTGCTGTGGTAGGGTATCTTACTCTGTTTACCATGCCCAGGGCGGAAGATCCTTCAACACATCCTCCGCAATATTTAATTACAGTAATTTATCCCGGCACAAGTCCGAAGGATATGGAGGAGCAGGTTGTAAAACCAATCGAGAATAAAATTTACGGACTCGAAAACATCGAAAAAATATTAACCACAGTAGAAGACGGTGTTGCTGCTTTTCAGGTAAAATTTAAATATGGAGTAGATGTTGACAATAAATATCAGGAGATTTCTACGGAAATGAATGCGCTTAAAAACAGCGAGCTTCCAAAAGATATTTATCAGATAAAAACAGAAAAAATTGCTTCTTCTGATGTGAAAATCCTTCAGATAGCGTTGGTCTCAGAAAATGCATCAGACAAAAAACTTCGTGATGAAGCAGATAAACTTAAATCTAAAATTGAAAAAATCACCAATCTGAAAGATGTAAAGTATGCGGGAATTCCAGAGCAGGAAATTCGTATCGATTTACAGCTTGAAAAACTGGCACAATTAAAAATTCCGTTAAACGTGGTCATGGGAAGCCTGCAGAGCGAAGCAGCGGATATTCCGGGAGGAAGTATTGATTTAGGCAGCAAGGTATTTAATGTAAAAACCAGCGGTAAATTTAAAAATGCGGATGACGTATCCAATACAGTAATTTACAATGCTAACGGTAAAATAATCTATATGAAAGATGTAGCCGAAGTAGGCTATAAGTCGCAAGTTGTCGATCATATTACCCGCATCAACGGACACCGATGTGTACTGGTTACAGCTGGTATGAAAGACAATGTAAACATTACAGATGTGCAGAAAGAATTCCTGCCAATTGTAGATGAATTTTCTAAAGAATTGCCGTCAAACATCAAATTAGTAAAAAATTTCGATCAGGCGAATATGGTATCGCAGCGTTTGGGACATTTAGGTTTTGATTTTACGCTGGCAATTGTTTTGGTAATTGTGACATTACTTCCATTAGGTTTAAGAGCTTCGGGAATTGTGATGATTTCCATTCCGTTATCCCTCGCATTAGGATTAATTGCAATGAATGCTTTTGGCTTTTCTTTAAATCAGTTGAGTATTGTTGGTCTTGTGGTAGCTTTAGGATTGTTGGTGGATGACAGTATTGTGGTAGTCGAAAACATAGAGCGATGGCTGCGGGAAGGACATTCTAAAATGGATGCAGTCCTTAAAGGTACCAAACAAATCGGAATTGCCGTTGTAGGCTGTACTGCAACACTTGTAATTGCATTTTTACCGCTGGCTTTCCTGCCGGATGTTTCGGGAGAATTTATCAGAAGTCTTCCAATGGCAGTTATTACCAGTGTACTGGCATCGATGATTGTAGCTTTAACATTGGTGCCGTTTTTAGGAAGCCGATTTTTAAAAACGCACGATCATGCGGGAGGAAATATTTTTCTTCAGTATCTGCAAAAATTCCTGACCAGAGCGTATCGTGATATTATGCCCAAAGCATTAAAATATCCTAGAACAACTATTGCTATTTCTATAGTTTTAAGCATCACTGCTTTTGGATTGTTTAAAGTAACGGGTTTTAAATTATTTCCAACTTCAGAAAAACCGATGTTTCTTATCAATATAAAAATGCCCCTTCAGGCCAATATTTCAGAAAGTGACCGTGTGACCAAAATTGTAGAAGCAGAGCTTAAAAATCATAAGGAAATTGTGTATTACACTTCGAACGTTGGTAAAGGAAATCCGCAGATTTATTACAATGTGCATCCCCAGGACAGAAAACCCGATTTTGCGCAGATTTTTGTCCAGCTCGAAGATGAAGCTAAGCCATCAGAGAAAACAGCCTTGATTGAAGAACTTCGGAATAAATTTAAAACGATGCCTTACGCAAAAGTGGAGGTCAAAGATTTTGAACAGGGAACACCATTAGAAGCTAATATTGTCGTAAGATTATTTGGTGAAGATCAGGAAGTGTTACGCAAGCTTTCCTCACAGGTAGAAACTATTCTGAGAAAGCAGGAAGGAACTGTTTATATCAACAATGAACTGAATACGTATAAAACTGATGTTAAAGTTAAAATCAATAAAGAAAAAGCCAGAACATTGGGCGTATTGACCAGCGATGTAGATAAGGTAATCCGTCTTTCGGTAGCAGGATTAACAGTCGGTGATTATATAGATGATAGGGGAGATGCCAGAAATGTTACGCTGACATTGCCCCGAGATAAATTTTCGAACCTTGACGCTTTGAAAAACTTGTACGTAAATAATCTTCAGGGAACTCCGATTGCCCTAAACCAGATTGCTGAAATTTCGTTTGAAACTTCTCCAACGGCGATTAACCATTTTAATAAATCACGCTTTTCAAAAGTAACCGCTTTATCGGCAAAAGGGTATTATGCCAATGATTTATTGACGCACATTGTTCCAAAACTGGATCAATTGAAAATGCCAAAAGGATATTACTATAAATTATCAGGTGAAAAAGAATCCGAAGGCGATGCGCTGGGCGGTAACTTTCTGGCCGTAATCATTTTAAGCACTTTTTTATTTGTGGCGGTTTTACTGCTGCAGTTTAAGACTTTCAAAGGAATTATTATTGTATTATCTATTATTCCGCTGGGGATTTTAGGCGGCGTGCTATTATTGCTTCTCAATGGAAGCCCGATGTCTTTGGTTGCTATAATCGGTTTTATTGGTCTTTCGGGAATTCAGGTAAAGAACTCTTTGCTGCTGGTAGATTTTACCAATCAGCTAAGACAGGAAGGATATTCGATTGATGAAGCTATTGCAATTGCAGGAGAAACGCGTTTTCTGCCTGTAGTACTGACTTCAATTACTGCAATCTGCGGTTTGATTCCGATTGCATTAAACTCAAATCCTTTGATTGCACCATTGGCAATTGTGTTAATTGGCGGTTTAATCAGTTCTACAATATTATCACGAATTGTAACGCCTGTGATGTATAAATTGATTCCTCCTAGTATTGAAAAGATGTAAGAAGAGAGAAAAGATTTTTTTTGAAATTAAGATAATTTTTAAAGCCGGCAGCGTGTTTTAGACTGCTGGCTTTTTTTCTTGAAAAAGATTGATAAGGGAAGACAGGAAATTATCAAATTTTGAAAATGTAAAACTTAATTTCAGCTCTGTTCTTAGTGTTCGAATCCTGTTAAGTTATCGAACGCTAAAATTTAAATTTATCTTGTTTTTCATATAAATACTGTTTTTCTGAAGTTTGTTTCTTTATGAAGAAAATAAAGCAAAAACGAGTCAAACTCATTTATTGATAGGGTTAAATAAAAAAATGGCGCCAATTGTCTTCAATTGGCGCCATTTGGCTTTGTGACGTTTACTTCACAATTCACAAATCATTTTATGAATGATTTAAAGAAATTAGCCTATTTTTAAGTGAATTTATAAGATAATTATTTTATATTTTAATTTATGAGCGGTTTGTATGTATCGTAGGGGATAAATGTTTTGATGATAATTTTATTTTTTACCCCTTGTTACGGTTTTTTAACTTTTCTTGTAAATTTTGTATTTTGGTTTTTCGTAATCAGTTATGTCCAAAATAATATCATAAACGCCTGTTAAAATTTCTATACTATCTCCTTTTGGCATTATTCCGTCGCTCATATCTTTTCCATAATTTAAAGTCCAATCGTCATTAAAACGAAATTTAAGCTCTCCTGTTTTTAAAGTCACATTTTTAATTTCCCAAATTCCTTTTGTTTCCGTTTCAAAAAGTTTTGCATCAGGACCTTCCCAGCCTTTTTCTGTGGCACTTCCTACAATTCCCCAAGAAGGAAATATTTTTGTTGCTTTTTTTACTTGATTTCCTACATGAAAACTTAATGACTCTATTTGTGAAGTCTTGTCTCTTTCAAAAATTACATCACCCATTAATTCTTCAGCGAAAAATAAATTTTCTTTTACTGGATATAGAATAGTTGTGGGTCCGTTTCCACTTTGCAATTTTAATTTATTGTTTTCAGTTGTAAGGTAAATTACAAAATTGTCTTCTACTTGATAAGTTCCCTCATATTGTTTTAAAGTCTCTGAGCTCATGTTGGCTACAGTTGGAATTTTATAATCTTTATTGTATAAATTATATAAAGTTTTTATAATAGCATAAGTGGCAGTGTCTAAACCTCTTTCTGTATTTGTAAGCAGTATAATGCAGATATCATCTTCGGGAATTTGAACAAAATTGCTGCAAAAACCAGCTCCATAACCACTATGACCAACTGTCATTTTTCGAAACATTGGTCTTGTAATCCAACCATAGCCATAATTGTTTTTGAATGGGGTATATGCTTTTTCTAAACTTTGTTTGGAGATAATTTTGTAATTTTTTAGGCCATTATAATATTTGTTTAAATCTTCAACAGTTGAGTATATTCCACCAGCGGCAAAAGGCATAGGTGGATCATAGACAATCGATGGTTTTTGTTCTTTTTCAGAAAAAATCTCATAGCCAGTGACTTTATTTTCGCTTTTTAGATTTTTAAAAGCAAAACCACTTTGCTTCATTTTCAATGGTTTAAATATGTATTTTTCAACTGCTTTTTCGTAACTTATTCCAGTAACTTTTTGAATTACATAACCTAGAAAATAATATCCCGAGTTGGAATAGCTCCAATCTGTTCCAACTGGAAAATCCAAAGGTTTTGTTTTTTGAAATTCAATAAATGATTTTTCCGTTTGGTCTTTCATATCATTTCCTCTGGTATAGTCATAAACTCCAGAGGTATGGGTTAACAAACTTTCAATTGAAATAGTACTTGCATCGGGATAATCTGGATAGAACTTTGAAAGTTTATCCTGTAATGAAAGTTTTTTTTCTTCGACTAATTTTAAAATTACCGTTGCTGTAAAAGTTTTTGTAATAGAATATATTTGAAAAATGCTGTTAGCTTTATTTTCTTTTTTTAAATCTACATTTGATGATCCATAACCTTTATTTAGTAAAGTTTCTCCTTTTTCAGAAATAAAAACAGAACCGTTAAATAGATTTTGTTGATTGTAAAAATCAAAAAGTTGTTCTAATTTTTCTTTCTTACTTTGTGCAAAACCTAATTGTGTTATAAATAATAAAATAAAGGTGATTGATTGAATGGATTTCATTTTTTTTTGTTTTTTATTGAATTCTAACTAACGGTTTGCCCTTTGTGACAGTTGCGTAAATTTATAATAAAAGATGACAAATAAAAATTCCTAACTGAATTTTCAAGCAAAATTCGGAGTACAAGATAAGCTAACACATTCAATAATATCCTGCTTTATTTATGTAGAGTAAATAACTTTACTGAAGTAAGTTTTATGTTTGAAAATGTCTAACCTTTTCTTCTTCAGATTCCATAAACTATTGTTAATATAAAGACAAGGAATTACTGCAAGTATCATATTTACAGACTTTAGAAACGGTTTGAATTCAATAAGGTCAACACTATAGGACACCCAAAATATTTCTTTTTAGAGGTATTAACTGATTAAATAAGGAAAGACCAAAAAAAAGCTAAAACTTTCGTTTTAACTTTTTTCTTAAGAAGTGACTCTTACTACACAATTCACAAATCATTTTATGAACGATTTAAAGAAATTGGCTTATTCTGAGGTTGTTTTGTAAGATAATTAACCTGATATCTAAATAAGAGACGGTTTGTATGTATTGTAGGGGTTAAACGTTAAAAAATTTTAAAACATTTTAATACACATACATTTTTAAAGTTATTAAGTTGTAACATTCTTTTGTGAAATTCTTGAATTCGAAAAAGGCATTTAAAAAAGTTACGGATTTAAAAATATGCCCTTATCATTATCTGCAATTTTCGTTTGTATATCCAAATATTAATGTTCCTCATATTACGAGCAAATTACTTTCTGACTCGTTTTTTATAATTAAAATTTCAACAACAACAGAGATTATGTTATAATTTCAGTTGATTAGGTTACTTCTGCTTTGCATTTAAGACGGAACTTTGTATCATCAAAAAGAGATATTATGAACACATTGAAATTATTAATTATTGTTACCGGGATTAATATGTATGACGATGGCAAACTGCCAACTGGTCTATGGCTCAGTGAACTTACCCATATCTTTGATAAAGCTAAAGAGCAAGGGTTTGAAATTACCATAGCAAGTCCAAACGGTGGAGATACTCCGATTGATCCTGAAAGTTTAAGACCTTTAGTTTTGGATAAAGTATCTAAAGGATATTGGAATAATATTCAATTTAGAAAAGAATTAAAGCACACCAAAAGTTTAATAGAAGTATCAAAACAAGAATTTGATTGTGTTTATTTAGCAGGTGGACATGGGACTATGTATGATTTTCCAAATGATACTATTCTACAAAAAATCATTAAAGATCATTTTGAGAACAATAAAAAAGTGGCTGCGATTTGTCACGGTGTAGGCGGATTGTTGAATGTTAAACTTTCCAATGGCGACTATTTGATAAAAGGCAAAAAGATAACTGGAGTTAATTGGTTTGAAGAAAGTCTTGCCGGACGAAAAAAGAAAGTTCCATTTAATCTTGAAGCAGCATTAAAGGAAAGAAACTCCGATTATAGAAAAGCTTTCATTCCTATGACTTCAAAAGTAGTTGTTGACGGTAATTTAATTACTGGTCAAAATCCTTTTAGCTCTAAAGAAATGGCAAGAGTAGTAATGAAAGAACTTGAAAAAATTAAAACAAACTCAGATACTAAATAAAACTATAACACAGTGAAAAAAATAAAAATCATATTTTTTGTAGCAGCCCTTGGTGTAATTCTACTTTTTATACCAGGCTTCTTTCTAAGCAGTGCCATCATTAATACAGCATCTGCAAATTCAAATCTGAAAGCAATAAACAACGATTCAATAGCTAAAAACGATACCATTATTGAATTGGCAGGTCATCAACTACCTGTTTTAAAGGGCGGTATGTTTGACAGATTCCATTCCAACTCACCCCTTTCCGTAGTCGCAGAGGAAAGACCTGATATAGATTTAAGCTGGTTCAAAACCCTTCACAAAGAAAAAAAAGATGTTGGCTTTATCACATATTCACCGAACTTTTATTACAGCAATAGTAGTATTACTGCTATTTATACAGCAGATATGAGCAGAATAAAAGAGCTGCTTCCTGCGGAAGTAAACGAATTGGTCAAACCGATTTCTTATACACCCGGTAGAGGATTGATCGCTATTACTTCCTATGCTTACCATTTTTGTGATAATGATTCATACAATGAACTCTCTATCTCTATTGTAACCACTAAACCAAATAAAAGTAATTGGGGACTAATTTCTTTAATGGGTGAAGTGAATGATAAAAGTTTATGGGGCTATGTATTAAAATTACCTGTTAATACTGAATTAGCAAGAGTTCGTGGAAAAGTTGGATATAATTTACCAAAATGGTTAATCCCTATTGATTATAATACTGATGGAAACAATGTAACTTTCACTTATTACGATGAAAAAGGGAATTTAGATTTTTCAATGACAGGTAAAAAATTAGAGGTTACCAATTCAATACCTGAAATTAACCGTTCGAATTTTATCAATCTTAATACAAAAGGACAGTTAACACACGGTTACAGTGATGTAAGAGCAATAAAAAAAGCAGCAAGCAAAAAGGCTGAAGATATTCAATTTAATCTTTCAGATGGTCCGTTATCAGCCTTTATCAAATCATTGGAACTTAAAAAATTAGTTCGCTATGATTACCAACCGGAATTTCAAGCAGCTTTATACACACCTGAATTAGTGACTGAAAACAATAAATAATTCAACTCATTTTTAAAAATTAAGGAAATGGAATTCGCTAAAATATTTCAATCGCAGAAGGAGTTCTTCAACACTCATCAAACAAAAGATGTAGCGTTTAGAAAGGAAACTTTACTAAAGTTGAAAGATATTTTGAAAGGAAACGAACAACAACTATACGATGCGATTTACAAAGATTTTCGCAAAGGTACTTTCGATACTTTTTTAACTGAACTTAATTTAGTTCATAAAGAAATCAACTTTTTTTTGAAAAATTTAGATAAGCTTGCTAATGGAAAAAACGGTCAACTTGACCACGCTTTTTCAATATAAAGTGACCACCGATTTCGGGTCAAACTGACCACCCCTTTTCAATTTAAACTGACCACCTTGTTTCGGTTCAAATTGACCACCAAACACTACTTCTTTTCATGTTGTTAAACCATGGA
>NZ_JAVDTG010000008.1:0-276295 GCF_031455715.1 Flavobacterium sp. 2755 | reverse complement strand
GCTCACTTTGCACCGAAATTAGATGGTCACTTTAAACCGAAACGAAGTGGTCACTTTAAATTGGAAAACAGTGGTCAATATCACTGAGTTTTACAATAGGGGAAAGAAAAGTGTCTATTATTGTCCATTAAAGTCAAACAATGTTCAATAAAAAACCCGCTAAAAGCGGGTTTCTGTTTGTTTTGAGAATTATTCATTCTTCAATTTCGTGACCTCGACTGGGTCGTAACTTTAGTTGCTAATCCTTTATTTACAAAGAATTTTAAATGCTAATTTTGTAAAGGGGGAATTATAGGGGGAATGTTTACAGAATTAATTAAAGTTTAATAAAAATGATTTTTCATAACACCACTGCCTTTTTCATGATATTCTGCCATCGCTAATTCAGCAAAGTTTTTTATCCTATTAGAGTCGCTTTCATCCATCTCGATTAAATCGTCTTCACATAATAAAATATTCACTCTATCATATACAAAGTTTGGATTATCTTGTTCTGTTTTATCAATACCTTTATGTAATAAACTAATATAGTTTTCGACAAGTTGGGATTGGCTTTGCATAAATAGCTCAATTAATCTCTTTCGGTCATTTTTGAACATCCAATAAATCAATCCCCATTTATTTCTCTTTGAGTCGCCTTCAGTGAATTTCTTATATCCAGTACCCAAAGATAATATTTCTAAATCTTTAATATCTTTACCAAATGCCTTAATAGCTTCTAAGAGCCCAACAATAGTTGGATTATTCGCCATCATACCTCCATCAGCTTTATTTCTAAAAGGTCTTTCCATTCCTTCTAAATCTATATAATCAGCTGAATAAGGGTCAAAATAGGTTGGAGCCGCAGATGTAGCCATTGCCACCTGATAGGCGGGAATGTGCAAGTCACGCTTAAAATTAGGATGATATGGTGACTTTATTACACTCGGATTCCCCTTAATTAAATCATAAATAGGAATTGCAACATCAGTTAAACAATCTTTTATTCTGGGGTCTTCTTCTTTAAAATACTCTTTAAATTTATCTCGCACTAATTTTTCCAAAAAATCTCTTTTATGAGAAGAATATCTTAATCTTCCCCAACAACTTCTTTTATTACCAAAGATATTTTCAGCATTATTAAGATAGAGTTCATAAATTTCTTTTGCTGGGATTCCAAGGGATAAGGCTAATGCGATTATTCCACCCGTTGAAGTTCCCGTAATCAAATGGAAGTGGTCTTTTATTTTAGTTTTACCATCGTCTCTTTTTGCTAATTCTTGTTCTACTAATGCTAAATAAAATGCAGGAAAAACACCCTTTATTCCACCGCCATCTATAGATAAAATTTTAAATTTATTATTGCTCATCTTTTAATACGTTTTCGTTAGCATATTCATTATGACCACCACCGTGCCATATTCCGTCTATTAACCACATTTCATAATAATAAAGCCATTCAGAAGCCCAAGGAACAATAGTAGAAACGATTGATTTTTCAGCAGTCCAATTTCCTCCATCTTTTGAATACAAACATATTTTTTGTAAATCGTTATCATATACATGAGGCAGTTTTTTTCTGTTTTCTACTACTTTCAGTTTTTGATTCACCACAAAAACAGAAACAACTTTACCAATTTCATAAACAATTTTTACATCGTATGTTTTGCTAAAAACGTCGGGTCTAAGCTTGAGTAAAACAATAAATTTAGTTTTGCTCAATTCTTCAATTAATAAATCTGGGAAGCTAGCTTTTAATCTTTCTAACTGAGATTTAATCGAAATTATTTCAATTTTAGTCTTTAAATTTTTCGATTCCTTTTTTCTTTTAAAATATTTACTCCCCATTATTTATATCTCCAAAGAAATCATGGTCTTTAACTTTAATTCCTTCATTTCCCAGTAAACCAGTTCCTGTCGCCATACTAAGATTTCCAGTTTCACGTAAATGCCTTTTTCTTTCTCCAATATTTGAAAACACCTTTTTTGAAATACGGTCTCCAAACATATTGGAAAAATTTTCGTTTAAAGATTGTAAACCCTTTCCTGCGCCATCATTTAGTTTAAATAAATCTTCTTCAAGTTTATTAAGCCATAAGTAAAAATAATCTTCTTTTTGTTTTACCTCGCTCCATTTATCCGCAAAATTTTCATCAGGATTGACAGGATTAGGTACCCATTTTTCGTTCTTCCCAGTTTTATCATTTGTTCTATCTTCAATAAAACTTCTCATTTTTTTTACAATATTTGTGTAGGCATCAATAAGATTTTCGCTTTGATTATATGCTCTAGTTGCTAGTGTTGTAATTATTACTGAAATGGGTTTGTTTTCACTATTATAATCTTCAGAAGAAAACATAATGTCTCTATGTCTCTTCAATAATTGTACAACTCTTTGAAGAGGAAGCTTTTCATTTTCATAGACTCTAACTGGATCAATAGATTCATTTAATGATAAAAGTTTGGTACGACTTATTTGCGCTTTAAATAAAAACCATTGTGCATAGCCAAAAGGATTACTTTTATGCCAGTTTTCAATATTAGTGTCTGTATTGTAATTATCTTTTTCTGTATCAGAAATTCTAATAGCTAATCGGTTTAGTTCATTTCTATCTAATTCAATTCCTGAGCTAAATTTTCTTTCTAGTAAAAGAGTTAGATTAGTATCAGCGAAAGAGGGCAGTATGTCCATATGATATCCTGCGACATCTGAATATTTTAAAGTCCAGCATCTTCGTCCACCATCTTTATAATATTCACCATCTTTATAGCCATATAACATTCTATCATAATCACCATTTTCTTTTAATCTCTGACCGACACTTTGCTTTAAGTCTTTTTGTGTCCAAGAATTAGGTTTTTTTACAAGTTTACAGACCAAATCAATGTCTATGTCATCTTCGTCACAAATTGGTTTTACAATAGTTCCTAGCATAAATGAACCTTGAGGTAATATTTTTGGTTCGTAATTTATTAACGAAGATGTATCTTTGGAAAGCCAATCGCCAACAGCTTCATAACTTTTTACAATAGCCTCATACTCTGATTTAGTTATATCAAGCTCTTTACTTAATTCATCTAAAAATTCGTTAAGTTCTCTTTTTTGTAATTGGTCCATCATAGCTCTATCCTTTACTTTTTTTTGGGTCATGGAATTTAGGATAAGTTCTTTCTTCTTGAAAACCCCCTCCGTTTTTATGGATTTTCAAAGAACCTCCACCTTGACTCTGGATAAAATCCTTAGATTGTTTAATGGCATCGATTTTATTGGTATCAATGACTTTAGATGCTCTTTCAGCATTCTCTTTTTTCAGCTTGTACTTTCCGTCCTCTTGGACTAAATGAAAATTCTTCATTGTTATTTTGTTTTAATTAGTAGCATTCGGCGCTACGTTTACCGAGAAAGGGAAGTAATAGTTTGCAAAAGAGAAATAAAATAGTATTTTCGCCTCGCAAAACCAGAATGGTATCCTATTCTAATGACCATTCTAAATAGATAATTGTAATTCAAAGTCCTATCGGTCAGAGGTTAGGACTTTTTTTATTAAGTAAAATTTTTACAAAATCCGTGCCATTTTAACAATTGTTTAAAATATGACAATATGGCTTCTTTTAAGAATATTATTAAATAAAATGCAAACAATGGCAGGTTATTGTGTTTTTATTGTCAGTTAGTATGGTTTCGCTTGTTTTAAAGCAAATTTATATTGGCTGTTATTTTTCGGTCTGCGACTATAATTTAACGCTTTAAATCGCTTAATTTAATATTTTGTTTTTAAATGTTAATTTTAAGATCATCGAGTTATTACAATATGCTTAATTTCTTTTAAAATAATAACAAACAAAGCGGATATAGATAACTTTACTTGTAGTTTCTAAATCCGCTTGTTTATTTATGTAACTGCTCTTATGTAAAATTAACAGTTATACTTGTTCTCCTCTTTAAGCTATTTGGCTATAAATAGGTTATAAATATATCTAATATGTATCTTATTAGAGAAGCCTGTCGGTTTTCTTTTTCAAAGCAAAGATTAGCTCGCTTTTATAATCCCTGTCAGTCGAAATAAATGATCTGTAGATATTAAGTAATTCACTAAGATGTTTACTTTTATTATTTTTCTGTTCAATTTTTTTAAAAGCTTCAATGATATTAAGAATGCCTATAGATTTCATTCCAGAGAATTTGATTTGTCGATTAATTTCCGATATTGTCTTTGATTCATTTAGATTTTCATCAGAAATTAAATCAATAAATTCCATCTTGTTAAGGTATTCATTTAAAATAATTGACAATTGAGACCAATTGTTTTTTATTAATTCGAGAGTATCAAATTTCTTAGCAAAAGTTGTATTGGATACTTTTGTAGCGCTTATTTCGAAACGTAAAAAGTGAAATTTATTGAAAACATTGGTTTCTTTTTTTGTCCAAATTTTATTTCCTTTCATTTCACAGAATTTATCGTAAAGTAATATGTCGTAATTTTTAAATTGAAAATATATAGTTGTTTTGAATTCATCAGATCTGCTAGCGTTTCGATATTTTACAAAACAATCCATAATATTTCGGAAACAGGATTTTAATAATAAAGTTACTCCAACTTCTAAAGCTGTTACTTTGAATATTTTCCAAACTTCCCCTTGCTTTAAGCCGATTTTTTTACCCAATAATTCTATACAGTCTTCAAATTGTACAAAATTCAAATCTCTTCGATCATTTTCATTCAAATACCATTTTCGAATACTTCCATCAATTGTAAGAGTATATGTCTTAGTATTTAAGTTTTTGGACAATAACATTCTCAAGCCATATCTACTAGATTTATTATTTAAATTAGCTTGTTTACCTTCTTTAAAAGGAGCATCATCGATTTTTTTATATTCCCATTGGAAATTATTTAATAAAAAATTTGCATCGATATCTTTCGCCATCAGTTTAATTCTATCTATCATATAAATTTTGTTTTATAAAGTTTTCTAAATCGCCTCTTGTTACATATACAAACCCTTTCGAAGAGTTTTTTGCAAATTTTAACCCTTTTGCTCTGTATCTGTAAATTGTTCTTGAACTAAAACCATAGTCATTTTTTATGGTTTTTAAGTTTAATATATCTGTTGAAAGTTTAGGTGTGAGTGCATTTACAATAACATCTCTGTCTTTGTTTTTTTCTGCTTCCAACAATCTTTTTGTTTTAGCTAATTCAAGTAATTTTCGTTTGATCAGCTTTTGGTTGATTTTTACAATAGATTCCATAAATTAAAATTTTACTTTTTTCATTACATTCGATAAGGTCTCTTCGTCCGAGTTCATATATATTTGTGTGCTCTTTATATCTCTGTGTCCCATGTATTTAGCAATTAAGTGAATTGGAATGCCTTGTAAAGCAAGTAAAGAACCGAAAGTATGTCGACCAGCATGGAAATGTAATCTCTTTTTAATTTTAGAGATTTTGGCAATTAATTTTAGATTTCGATTAATAGCGGCATTACAAGTATATTTTAGGACTAAATCGTCATCCTTTTTTTTATCAAAGTCATTTTTCTTTAAAATTTCAAACCAATATTCATTAAAAGGAATTTCTACAATATCTTTAGTTTTTACCTGCCTTTTTACAATCTTTTTATTTTCAACAATGTGCTTTTTCTTAAGCGTTTTTATATCAGAATCTCTCAGTCCTGTATAACAGCTAAACAAAAAAAGATTTCGGGTATGTTCTAAGCCTTTTGTTAGGTTTCCTAACTTTAAATCGGCATCTATTAATCTTTTTAATTCATCAGGATTTAGAAATATAATACTAGATTCTTCAGGGAATTTTTTATAATGAATGCAGGGGTTTTCAGTAATTTTTTTCTCAATTACAAATTTTTTCAAAACAGTGTTTAAACACTTAATTACATTGTTAGTTCCAGAGTTACCAGAATCTAAATCTACTTTTAAGTAATAAACAAAATCATCTATAAATCTTGGATTGATTTCATTCAATGTAAGTTTGGGTCTGAAAGATTTTAGTCTTTTTATTAGATGGTCATAATGGTCTTTAGTTCCTTTTGCTAAATCTTCGATAGCAAATTTATTCTTTAGTATCTCGTCTAAATGAAAGTAAAAATCAGGATTAATTTTTTCCTCAACATTACCTTTAATTCTGTTTTTTACATTTTCTAAAGAAAATAGTTCGTCGTTATTTTCCATTCCTAGAAGAATATTGTAAATTCTATTTTCTTCTCTGATTAAAATGTTTTTAAGCAAAGAATCTTTAACGCATTTCTTTTTTTCATCCCATTGATTTATGTTCACATATTTGCCAGAGGGTAATTTTGTTTTGCCAGTTTTAAAAATTATCTGGTAATAGAGTGGGTGTCTATTAATGTCATCGGACTTCCACTTATCTTTTCTTAGGATAGTTTTTACCGAAAAAGAGTTTCTCATAGTTGGGATTTTTGGTTAATATTTTTTTTATTGTAATTGTGCTTTATTAGGTAATATCAGGATGGCTTACTTTTTTTTGTGAAAAATCTTTATTTTGATTTATTTAACGATTTGTTGGTGTTAAATTTACAATTTGGTAACATTTGGATTTTGGGTATGAAAAAAGCGACCATTTGAAGTCGCTTTTTTTACAGGATTGTTTTTTTCTAAATTTTTAATGTAAATGCTTTTGTTTTCTTAAGTCTTTCAAAACGTATTCTATCGCCAGTTTCGTTTAGCAAGTTTGTATCATTAGGATCAGCTAGGTAATAGTAAATTGTGTTATTCTCTCGCACAACTAATTTTTGTAATTCCAAATCAGAAAGTTCAGCGCACCAAAAAATAGAGAAGCTAGGGAATAATTTATAACTTTTCTTAGTTTTTATAGTATAAGTAGTTACAGTGCCGATACAACCATTTTCGGGAGCTTGTATGATTGAAAACTCGTCAGTTCCATCTTTATCTAAATCTCCTTCATTTATAAGTTTGAACCAACAACAATTCGCTTTTATAGATTTTATTGTTTTATCACTAAATTGTATTTCGTAATTGTCAGAAATACCATCTTCAACAGAATTTCCGTGTCCCTTTGTAACTTGTGCCCGAAAAGCATATTCGAGTTTTCCATCGCCATTAAAATCTCCTTGTATTTGGTCTCCAACTTTAGTGTTTAAAGTTTGGGAAATAACAGGAATAGTATTGACTGCAATTAAGAAGGCTAATAGTAGTTTTGTTTTCATCGCTTATTGTAATAATCATTTAAATTTTTTCCTGGATTTTCTTGAAACCATTTTTCAAGATTGTTTTGAGAATTTGCAGGAGCAGGGTCTCTGTATTGATTTCTTAGTTTTTCTTCTTCAATAATTCGTTCTCTTCTTTTTTCATCAGTTTCACCTAGAAGAGCGATTATGATTATAGCTAAGAATGGAGAAAAAAATAAACAGAAGATAAACCAACCAAAGCCACTTCTGCCTCTTTTTTTTGCCATTTTTACAGGAATGACAATGGATAGAATTATTAGAGTTACAATTGCTATTGCTACCAGACACATAAGTAATGGTTTCCATTCTATGTAAATTTCAGGTTCATTCATTTTTACAATATTACAGTTAGAGAATAATTTTTCAGCTAAAATAGTAATTTGTATATTATATGCGGTAAAATATATGCGGTTTTAGTGAGAATTTTCCGTTTATGGAAAATTCAGAGAAAAATATCGAATTAAAAATCAATCAGATTTCCAAAAAGCTAAAAGAAATCAGATTGTCAAAGGGTTACACGAGCTACGAAACTTTCGCTTTTGACCATAATTTGAATAGGGTACAATACTGGCGTATTGAATCGGGGAGTAATATCACTTTAAAAACGTTACTTAAGGTTTTGGAAATTCATGAAATATCTTTGGAGGATTTTTTTAAAGGTCTATGACGCATTTTTTTAAAATTATTTCAACGTTTTAATTGTATTTTTGATGAAAGTTTTTTTTCAGATTACATCACCCTCAATAAAGAATACTAAAGAATAATATGAAAATAACAATATTTGAAGATGCTTATAAGAAGTTTTTGAGTGACCTTTTACCCAAATTATATTATGATATAATAATCAAATTTATTGGTGGTGGAGCATTTTTCTTTTTCATATATAAACTTTTTAAGTTAAGGATTGATATTGAAAAATTTCTTGATCAACAAGTTTCATTGGGAATTTACCAAGTAATTCTTGCTGGAATAGTTTTAATCATAATTACTTATATTTTTTTGAATAGGGTGTTCAAAAGAAAGGTAGAGAAATTGAAGAAGATAACTTATACCGACGAAAAAACAGGATTAAAAAGTCATCGGCTTCTTGATGAATATTTGGAAGGAAAAATTAATGAATCGAAAAAATCAGGAAAGTCTCTTTCAGTTATTTTAATTGATATTGATGATTTTAAAAAATTCAATGAGTCCCATACACCTACAATTGGAGACAGAATACTCTCAGAGGTTGGAAAGTTATTGCTTGATGATACTCGTATTACCGACCAAACATTTCGTCGTTATGAAACAGGAGATGAATTTGTAGTAGTTAATACAGATACAAATATTACGCAAGTGAAAATTCCAGCAGATAGAAAGCGAGAATTTATTGCTAATCATAATTTTTTAATTGACAATGAAGTTTTTAAAATTACTGTTTGTTGTGGTTTAGCACAGTTAAAAGAAACTGATACAGTTAAAACGTTGCTAGATAGAGCTGATTATGCTATGAGAAATATAGCTAAGAAAAATCTAAATAAAAATTCTACAGAACATGCGTCTTAGGTAGATTTTATTCGTTGTAATACTAAAAAAAGAGGATAGAGAACATTCTTAATAATTAATTAAAATACAATGATAAGATACCATCGAATTACTCTAAAGAAACTTTTGAACCAAGTAAAGTTTGCAAGTAAAGAACCGTATTTAAATGCAGAAATATGGAAAGATGTACAATTAACTGTTATAAAAAAAATTATTTCCTTAGAAAATAAAGTTCGAGTAAAAAAAACGGAAATAAAAGACTTGAATATTTTTAGAAAAAATCCTTCGCAAAAGTTGACTAAAGAAGAGTCTATAAAAATTAAAACAAAAATCAAATTTTTAGAAGAAAAGCTCGAGAAAATAAGATTTGTTATTGATGTCTATCGTAGCATTGGTGATGCAGTCGCTTTTACTTTTATTAGTAAACTTGATATTAAACCTCAGAATTTTAAAAAATCTGCAGGTTTTATTTCTGAAAAGGAGGGCTTAAAAAAAGAAATAGACTCTTTTAAAAAAATATATCACGAAGGAATGATTGCTGTTTTCAATGATATTACTAGTGTCTTGAAATATTGTGATTTAACGGTTGTTTATCCAGGAGGTTTTAGCCTTATTGAAATTAAGTCAAGTGAATTTGAAAATTCAAGAATTCGTAGGCAAAAAGAAAATGCAGATAAAATTGTTAAGTATTTAAAAACAGATAAAACGGATAATTTATATGAGACCCAAGGTGAAACAATACGTGTTGATTTAAATAGTACAGAAATAAATTATATTGAAGCACTAAATATGTTGATTCGAACCTCGCGAAGTACTAGAAATGCAATTTCTGAAGTTGAAAAAGGTATTTCTTATTTTATATCAAGGGAATTTGATGAAAATTTCATGGAACAAAATTTAAAACAATTTAAGAATCCGATAATGGTCTCGCTAAATGATTACAAATTTACAGGCCAAGGTTATTTTCCTTTCTCTTTAAGTATTTTAGATTCTGATGATTATTTAGATTTCATTGATGGTAGTTTCGTTATTTTTATAATCATTGATTTAGAGGAAATAAAAAACTACTGTTCTTTAAAAAAGTACAATTTTTTCTTTACAGGTGATGAGCGATTTATCGTAGCGTTAGCGCCACAATGGAGTGATGATCCATCCGTAATGGTTAAATTATCCGATCACTATTTTTTTCGATCATGTGCAGAATTTGTTTCTTTACAATGGTTGATTGATGATTCAATTGCTAATTTCGAAAAGATGAAAAATTACAACTAAATAAATTCGTAAATTTCCTTATACTTTTTTTAAATTTAAAAGATTTAAAAAGTTAATATGGTAAATTCTTTGGTTTCCTCAATCCTCTTTATTTTTTTGTAAAGATTGGTTTCCATGAAATATCTTGACTCATATGCTAGTGAAAATTCTTTTTCTAACTGATCAGCTGGAATGGCTTTAGAATTAAGATTTGAAATATGTTGTCGTAAGGAAATTGAAATTATATTCATAATATCATGTCCATTACATAATTGATTTAGGTCAACATTTTTTTTAAACTTATTTAATCTTTCTAATATTTGTTCTTTTTTAATTTCGACTTTAACTTTTCCATTGCAAAAATTTAAAATTGCATCAACTAATTTATCATCTCCCTTGTATTTAAGGTCATTAGCAGAAATAAACACATTGTAATCAATAGTTTTTCCGTCAGGATTTGCAGGTTTAAATGTCAATCCAAGATGATCTATTTTATTTAACCATTTAAGATATCCAATGTTTTTTGATATATCAAAGTAATAACTTTTTAATTCGGAGAAATCATTGTTAAATAATTCTTGTAATTTATTTTCTTGGTAATAATTAGATATTATGGTTTCGAAAGTAGGGGAGTTTAAAAATGAAATTTCTAAGTCATGGTAGTCAGTCATTAAAATATCTTCTATTTCAATTTCTTCATCTAGAATTCTGAAATCAGAATCTATTATACCAATTACATTATTAAAGTTTCTTCTTTTTAGTTCGTTTACTACATCAATAACATTTAAATTTCCAAAGGCAATTTCAATGCTTGAATTTCTTCTGTCTATAAACTTATTAAAAAGTCTATAGTCCGTTTTTCCTTCAACTATTAGATAGTTGCAATCTAAATTCTTCTGTAATATAGAATTCGCAATTCTATCAGGAGTAATATACTGTGTCATTAATTAATACCTTTTAATTGTACAGTTAAATCCCAGTTACTATTAATAATATCAGGAGAATGTGTTGCTATAATTGCGGAGAAATTCGTTAGTTTTATAACATCTCTTAAATCGTTTATGAAATGATTTTGCCAAGAGATATGGAGTGAAATTTCGGGTTCATCAATTAATAATAACGAATTTGGCTCTGTATTAAATAATAGTTGATAAAATAGTACTAATTCATGTTGTTCTCCCGAAGATAAACCAGAAAGTGGTATATTTTTATTAGTGATTGAGGATGTAAAAACAAAGCCTGCTTTTTTATCAATAGATATTGTTTTGTATAAGAAACGTTTATTTATTAAATCGATAAATAATTCTAATTTAGACGCTAAGTCCGAATATATTTCTAATTTTTGATTACTATCTTCAAGATAAATTTGAAGGACATCTTTTAGTAGTTCTTTATTTTCAGCTTGTTGCCTGTTGATAGCATTATTAATTGGTTGTAAATTTTCTTCTTCTGTATCAAGTAGTCCTACCTTATTTAATACCTCTCTCCTTTTATTAAGATTAGATAATCCTACTTCAATTTCTTGATCACTTATTTTTTTTATTTTAGTTATTTCATGGATTACTCGATTAGGATAACTTCTATCTAACTTTGAAGCTAAATCTGTTGCAGCTACCGTTCTATTTTTTATAGCCTCTACTAATTCTTTTGAATAACGAGAAACAGATGAATGATATTCAGATTCTCCAGCTTTTATCTTAGTTAAAAGCCTCTGAGTTTCTATAAATTTTGTATTTACAGAATCTGTTTTATCAGTTAACCATTTTGGTAAGCCCGAATTAATATTAAAATCTTTAATAAGATGTTTAGGTAAGTATTCTTGATAATAGTCTAAAACGTCATCCGTTGACATTAAAACACCCCTACTTTCGTCCAGCCATTTATTTTTACCAACTTTTTCTACAAAAGGAGGTAAGTAAATGCCTAAGCTGAATTCAGTACTATTAAAATCGTTGTAATAGACTAAATTGCCACTTTTATCATAACCGTTTCCACCGCCATAAAAATGTTTTGTATTTATATTGATCCTTCCAGATGTAGTTTTATAACTGTTTAAGTTTAAAACATATTTTTCCAGATTTTTACTTTTTCTTTTATAGGCAATATTAAAATTCTCAGAAAGATTGTTTTTTACTCCCTTACTTACTGTAATAATTGATTCATCATCAAAGTTTAATATAAATTTTGTAAAATGATAGGAGTTTAATTCAAAGAAATCTTTATCAAAAAAAGCTTTTATCATTTTTAAAATTAATGTTTTACCTAGCCCGTTTTCACCAAGAATTAATGTAATAGATTCATCCTTTAAAGAAATACTGTGATTAAAGACTTCATATAGTCCTTGTACCTCAATTTTAGTTATCATTTATTAAAATTTTTTGATTTAAGATTTCCCTAGTTTAAAAGTAGGAATTATCCAAATGTAGCTATTATTAATTAAAAATAGACTAGGTAGATTTACATAATTTCTCAAGAAATCGAAAGGGGGAACTATAGGGGAAGGAAATGTGTCTATTATTGTCCATTAAAGTCTAATAATGTCCAATAAAAAACCCGCTATTAGCGGGTTTTAGTTTGCTTTTAGAACTATTCGTTCTATATTATCGTGACCTCGACTGGATTCAAACCAGTAACCTTCTGAGCCGTAATCAGATGCGCTATTCAGTTGCGCCACGAGGCCTTTTTGCTTGGTTCACCTAATTTTCGTAGCTTTGTTGAACGCTGTTTGCGGGTGCAAATATAGAGATAAATGTGAGATAAACAAGCAAAAAAACACAGAAAATTTAAAAAAAATGAAGATTGAAAATTATATACGTGATATTCAGGACTTTCCTAAAGAAGGAATTTTATTTAAAGATATCACTCCGCTGTTAAATGACGTTGAAGCGAGGCAAGAATGCTTATCTATTTTGGTAAATTCTCTAAAAGGACAGAAAATTGATAAGGTAGTAGGGGCAGAAAGTCGTGGTTTTTTCTTCGGAATGTTATTGGCACAAGAACTAAATGCAGGATTTATTCCGGTAAGGAAACCTAAAAAGCTGCCTTATGAAACTATTTCGGCTTCTTACGCATTAGAATATGGAACTGATAGTCTTGAAATGCATACCGATGCCATTCAAAAAGGAGATCGCATTTTAATTCACGATGATGTTTTGGCAACTGGCGGAACTGCAAAAGCAGTCTGCGAACTAGTTGAAAAACTAGGCGGTGAAATTGTACAATGTAATTTTTTAATGGAACTGACTTTCCTTAACGGAAGAGAAAAAATCAAAGAGTTTCCAATCTTTGCAGCATTGTCTTACTAAACAAATACAATTTTATTTTTAACAGCGTACAAAACTAAACCTATTCTCGTTTTTATCTCTAATTTATCAAATAAAGATTCCCTGTAACCGTCAATGGTTTTAGGGCTTAAACACATTTCTGAGGCGATTTCTTTATACGTCATCTCAGTACAGGCATGTTTTATAAAAACCAGTTCTTTTTCCTTTAAACTGATTTTTTTATTATCGCTGTTGACTTTGTTAACGAGCATTCCCGAAACCAATTCGGTAAAATAATAACCTTTTTCGATAACAGATTCAATAGCTTCCTTAAAAATTTCCGGAGATGTATCTTTTAGTAAATAGCCTTTTGCACCGTTTGTAATCATTTTTATAATGATTTCTTCATCGTCGTTTACAGAAAGTGCAATTACTTTTAAATTAGGTCTGTTTTCCTTAACCCATTTCATCGTGCTTAAACCGTCTAAAACAGGCATATTAACATCTAATAATACCAAATCGATATTAGTATCCGGATTTTCCTCAAGATAGGAAATAAACAACTTTCCGTTTTCAAATCGCTCGATAACATCGTAGTCTCCAAAACTTTTAATTAAAAGTTCTAATGATTGGGAAAAAAGCTGATGATCGTCGACAATAATAATTTTACTTTTAGTATTCGGTTTCATTGGTTGTGGTTAAAGGGTATTCTAAAGTTACGGTTGTTCCTGATGAATCTGATTCCATGATCAATTGCGCTCCAATAAGTTTGGCCCGCAGTTTCATGTTGGTTAATCCTTGTCCGGAATTTGCTTTAAGAGGATCATAGCCAATTCCGAAATCCTTTAATTTTAATTGAAAAAGATCTTCAGTTGTTACAATATTTACTTCGTATAAATCGCTGCGAGAATGTTTTAAACTATTATGTAAAGCTTCCTGAAAGATTCTGTAAATAAACAAATCGTGTTCTTCGCTTATCTTCGGAATTTCTCCTGTCAAATTATAACGATACTGAATTTTTCTAAGTTTTTTTATACGTATTAAATCCTGTTTTATAGCTTCAATAAAATTGCTTTGCAGTAAATTATCTTTATTAATAATGCGTGATAAAATCCTGAGTTCGTCGAGTGCTTTTGCAAGCACATTTTTAAGATCTTTTAATTCCTCTACCTGAATACTTTTACTGCTTATAGACATATTGAGCTGCATAATTCCAACCGATATAATCTGGCCAATATTATCATGAAGTTCTTTACTGATTTCAGAAAGCGTCTGATCTTTAATTTCGATGCGGGTTTTTACCAACTCAGATTGAAAATACATCTCAGATTCCATTTTTTCGACCAGATAGCTGTTTTTCTTCTTTAAAAAATAAAAGAAAAGTACAAGTACAACGGCCAGTAAAGTAAAAAAAACAATACCTAATGAAATTACTAATAGTTGTATTTCTTTTCGCTCCATAAAAAACCTATAATATAACAACTATGTGCTAAAAAATTTAAGATGAACAATACTAAACTAAATACCGATTCGTCTTGTTTAATAAGAAACCAATTGATGGCTAACATAAAAGGCGTAAAAGGAACATGGAAAACCAGTATTCCTAAAATGTACCAGAAAAAAACAGATCGTTTGAAATTTAAAATTTTGTCTGAATTAAAAATCTCCACCAAATATAAGCAGGATAATATTAATACTAACATTACTCCTATGGCAAAACTGTATGTAAAGGAACGATTTGTATCTTCTTTAAAATAAATTATGTTTAAAAAGAAAGAAACAATAAACAGAATTAAAAAGAAAACTGCCGTCATCCTGTAATTTATCTTCGACAAAAGACTTCGGAGCAGTAGTATATAGGCAGAAAAGCTGACAAACATATAGAAATTATAGACATAATAATTTAATAAGCCGGTCAAATAGGTAAAATAATATCCCACTAATTCTATTAGTGCAGAAAAAAAGATTAAAATTACTAAAAATTTAGCTTTATTACCAGGTAATTTATGCATTGAAATTAATCCGATGCCTCCTGATAATAAAGCTAAATAAATGATATACGATCTTAAAAATTCAAACATAGTTTTTATTAATAGATTAAGCTTGGCGGTCTGCCGATATTACCGTAATTCATAGGATCAAGACTTTGAATATCAGCAGGAGCTGATTCCTGAATTTTTGCGAAACTTTGAACTTGTGCAGTACTATCTTCAACTTTTTTTCCTGTTGGAACCAAGAATAGGGTTGTTAATCCGGCTTTTTCACCGTGTTGTTCATCATCTGGGTATACACCAAAATAAAAACGTATTCCATCTACGTTATATCCGTCTTGTGCGCCATGGGTTTTAATATAGTGTATATAACTTTCTAAAGCTTCTAATGAGTACCAAACGGCATTTGCATCTTCTTTTTTAGCACGTTTTCCTGTTAAGGATGCTGCTTTTTTATTGTTGTAGTTAACATTTAATTGCTTTGCAAATTCTTTAGTTATTAACTGATTCGGTTTTGCGGGAGGATTTTTCATTGTTATTTTTAATTTAATTGGTTACTGGTTTAGTTTACAGTTTTTTTAATTCTAGACGACAAAATTATTTGATGCCTAAAAACAACACAAGGGGAAAAATACCCTTTTTTCTTCAGGTAAAATTATCTAAAAAAACGGGTTAAAATACCGCTTAATTCTATTTTGTAATTAAATAATTTTACGATGTCAATTTTTAGGAATAAAAATCGATGCTAAAAACGCGTAAACAGCAGTAAAAATTTTTTTAGCAGAAAAAAGACAGAATGAAAAATTATAACTAATAATCAATAATTAACAATTATGATTTGGGGATCAAATTTGGAATAGATATTTAATTAGTTAGTGTTTTGTTTTTTGGTGTTTAAGGTTTCAGGCTCGGCAGCTTGTTAATGAACCGCAAAGTCCGCAAAGAATTGCGTAAAGAAAGAGATGTTTTGAAGATGTGGGTCAACAAAAATATTCATACACTTTGTGAAATTCTTTGCGAGTTTTATGGCAAATAATACTCAGGCAACCACCTGAAACCTGAAACTTGAAGCAAAAAAACTTGAAACAAAAAACAAACCCGACATGTATAATACCTGTCGGGTTTGTTTTTTTATAACTTTTAGAATTTATCTTAAGCTTGCGCCAAGTTCAGTTTCAAAAGTCTGTTGTAATTTAGACATGATTTTATCAATCTGAGCGTCAGTAAGCGTTTTTGTATTATCTTGGATTGTAAAGCTTAAAGCATACGATTTTTTACCAGCTGGAAGTTTATCGCCTTGATATACATCAAATAAATTAATGTCTTTTAAAAGCGCTTTTTCCGTTTGTCTCGCCAGGTTAAAAATACTTTCGTAAGTTGTTTTCTCGTCGATTAATAAAGCTAAATCTCTGCGAACTTCCGGATACTTAGGAATTTCAGTATACTTAATTTTTCCTGTAATGATTTTTAAAATCAAATCCCAGTTGAAATCAGCATAATAAACATCTTGTTTGATTCCGAAATGCTTTAAAATCGATTTCTTCACAACTCCCATTTCAACCAATGTATCGTTGTTGTAGCAAATTGAAGTTCCTTCTGAGAAAACATCAGACTGAACCGGAGCATTCGAAATTTTCTCAATTCCCAAACGAGCCAAAATACCTTTTACATATCCTTTCAATAAGAAGAAATCAGTTCCTTTTTGTGGCGTTGTCCAGCTTTCTTTGTTTCTGTTTCCAGAAATAGACAAAGTTAAATGTTTGTGCTCTTCGTAACCGTTTAGGTATTTGTGATAGGATTTTCCGAATTCAAATAATTTTAAATCAGAATTTCTTCTATTAATATTGTATGAAATCGCTTCAAGGGCAGAAAACAACAACGATTGACGCATTGTCGATAAATCACTGCTTAAAGGATTTAACATCGTAACGTTATGTTCTTCTTTTAAAACAGCCGATAATTTTGCATACGCAGCTGTTGTTAAAGAGTTTGCCATCATTTCATGAAAACCTTGAGAGTTTAATTGAGATGCGATAACATTTTGTACTTTATAATCTTCTGTTCTTGGAGAATTGGCTACCGTTGCATTGAATTTTTTAGAAAACTCAATATTGTTGTAACCATAAACTCTTAGAATTTCTTCGATAACATCAATTTCTCTTTGTACGTCAACACGATATGCAGGAATAGTTAAACCTAAGCCAGTATCAGAAACGCTGTTTACTTTAATATCTAAAGAAACCAGGATTTTTTTAATGGTATCTTTTGGAATTTCCTGTCCAATGATTTTAGAAACGTGGCTGAAATTTAATAAAACAGAAAAATCTTCTACTTTTTTAGGATAAACTTCTACAACATCTGATGTGATTTTTCCACCTGCAACTTCCTGAATTAAGATAGCTGCACGTTTTAAAGCATATTCTGTAATAGTTGGGTCAATTCCTCTTTCAAATCTAAAAGAAGCATCGGTATTCAATTGATGTCTTTTTGCAGTTTTACGAACGCTTACAGCATCAAAATAAGCACTTTCTAAGAAAATAGAAGTTGTTCCGTCTGTAACTCCGGATTTTTTTCCTCCAAAAACCCCTGCAATACAAAGTGGACCTTTTTCGTCGCAAATCATTAAATCCTCTGCATGCAATGTTCTTTCAACATCATCAAGCGTAGTGAATTTTGTTCCTTCAGGCAATGTTTTTACAATTACTTTTCCGGTAATTTTTGCAGCATCAAAAGCATGAAGCGGCTGTCCTAATTCATGTAAAACATAATTAGTAACATCAACAATATTATTTTTTGGAGTTAAACCAATTGCTTTCAAACGGTCTTGTAGCCATTTTGGAGATTCGTGAACCGTAATTCCTGAAATTGTTACACCGCAATATCTTGGTGCTAAAGCTGGTTCTTCAACATTAACATCAATTTTAAGTGTACGCATATCAACTCTAAAATTGCTTACAGATGGTGTAATCAATTCTACATTTACACCTCTTTGAAGCATTCCGGCTCTTAAATCACGTGCTGTACCAAAGTGGCTCATTGCATCGGCACGGTTTGGCGTTAAACCAATTTCGAAAACTTCATCATCTGCAATTTGAAAAACTTCAGAAGCTTTAGTTCCCGGAACCAGATTTTCATCCAGAACCATAATTCCGTCGTGACCATTCCCAAGACCTAATTCATCTTCGGCACAAATCATTCCGTGGCTTTCCTGTCCGCGAATTTTACCTTTTTTAATAGTAAATTCAACGCCTTCTTTGTCATATAAAACGGTTCCAATAGTTGCAACAGGAACTTTTTGTCCCGCAGCCACATTTGCAGCGCCGCATACAATTTGCACAGGAGCTTCTAAGCCAATATTTACTGTAGTAATGTTTAATCGGTCTGCATCAGGATGTTTTTCGCAGGTAAGTACATGACCTACAACAACTCCTTCTAATCCGCCTTTAATAGACTGGTATTTCTCAACAACTTCAACTTCAAGACCCAGATCTGTCAATAATTCAGAAGTTTGCTCAGAAGTCCAATCCGTTTTAATGAATTGTTTTAACCAGTTATAAGATATTTTCATGTTAGTTTTATTCTTTTATCAGGATACAAATATAAGGATTGAGAATTGTAGTAAGAAAGAATTTATTTGGTTTTTCTGTCTTAAAACGTATGTAAAACTCAAAATTGTGTGTTATTCTTTTGAATTCTAGCTGGTTTAAATCAATTCTTCAATATGTTTTTTGATGTTTTCAGAAATCTTTTTTGTTGGAAGATCATTTTCGTCATCTCCAAACGGATCTTCGATTTCCTCAGCAATAAGCTCTAAACTCGCTAAAACGTAAAATATAAAAACAACTACCGGCGCTACAAAATACCCCAAACTAATAGAATATCCAAACGGAAGCGTCATGGTATAAAAGAAGATAAATTTCTTGATAAAAGCGCTGTAAGAGTAGGGAATAGGCGTGTTTTTGATACGCTCGCACGCACCGCAGATATCTGTAAACGACTGCAATTCGTCATTTAAAATGATTAATTGATCGCCTGTAATTTTCTTTGCATCATACAAATCATTGATTTTATGATACATAATTCTTTTTAACTGATTGGGTTTGTGTTTATGATGGTCAATTTCTAAATCAACATCTTCAAAAAGCTGTTTACTGGTGTCAGCATCTTTTAAATGTTTGTGCAGAATATCAGCATATAACGGGATAAATTTTCTAAAGAAACTCCTGTCGTTTTCATCCTTCAAAATTGCAGACAATTTTATAGCCAGATTACGGCTGCTGTTTACTAAACCTCCCCAAAGTTTACGTCCTTCCCACCAACGGTCATAAGCGGTGTTTGTTCTAAAAACCAGCAATAACGAAATGACAAAACCAAGCATTCCGTGCATAATAGGAATGTTGTGGATATAATCATTTTTGCCAACTTTAAAATATTCAACTTCCAGATATCCAACGGCTGCGGCATAAGCACCAATCGCAAGCATGATTGGAAATAGTTTTCTAACGGTATCTGATTTATGAAAATGGAATATGAACGTAAACCATTCTTTGGTATTATAAGAGATCATCTAAGTTTGTTTTGAAAACAAAATTAGTTTAAAAATTAATATTTCCTGCTAATTCTTTTAAGGCAATTTCAGATAATTTTGCTTCGTATTGCGCGTTGCTGTAGCGAACTTTTGCGTTTACATAATTAAGCTGAGCCGTTCTAAAATCAATGGTTGTGATAGTTCCAATTCTGAATTTATCTAAAGTAATTTCTAAATTTTGTCTGGCGATTGCTTCGTTATTTTCTTCTAAATCAATTAATTCTAAATTGGTTAAATACGTTTGAAAAGCTGTACTTAATTGGGTGTTCAAAACCATATTTTGCTGATCGATAGCAATTTGAGAATTTTCGATTTGAAGCTTGGCAACTTTTTCATTTCGATGCTGATTAAATCCGTCAAAAATATTCATCGAAGCATTAAAACCATATGTAAAACCTCTTGAAGAGTTTTCGCTTGTAAATCCTAAACTCGACTGACTTTCAGAAAAATTATAACCAGAAGTTAAATTTACAGTTGGATACCTGCTTGCTTTTACTTGTTTCAGCTGTAATTCGGCAATTCGTTTATTGATGATTTGCGATTCTAAAGCCGGATTTTGTTTTTGTGCCAAATCCATTAAATCGGCTAAAACCAGTTTATCATCAACGGTAACAACATCAGTTACTTTGAAATTGATTTTAGGATCTCTCGCTAAATATTGGTTCAATAATATTTTAGCATTCGCATAGGATTCTTTTTGTCTCAATAAAGTAACCTGATCTGTATTTAAATCAACCTGCGCATTTAAAACTTCTAATTTTGAAGCTTTACCAATAGTGAAACGATTTTGTGCTAATTCTACTCTTTGTTTAGAAATTACAATTGTAGTGTCTAAAGCCGCTAATTGATGCTGTTGCTGTACTAAATCATAATAAGCAGCATTTACCTGACCAATTTTTACGAGAATAGTTCTTTTTAATTCTGAATCGCCTAATTTTTGAAGCTCTTTTAATTGATCATATCTGGCAAACATTCTCATTCCGTCAAAAACTGTCCATCCTAAACTCACTCCATACGTTAAACTGTTGTTTTTTGCATTGTTTAATGTAGTTGATGTTCCGTCCTGACGTACCTGAGTTGAGTTGGTAACACTGTTGTTGTCTACAATATTAGCTGTAGCGGTTGGCAGTATGCCTGCGTTTCCGGTTGTGACGTTTGTTTCGCTTATTGTCAAATTATTTTTGGCAATTTTAATCTCAAAATTATTTTCTAAAGCGATTTTCATAGCTTCTTCAATAGTCAAAACTTCCTGTGCATTTGTTTTAGCAATGCAAAAGAACAGAACTATTAAAGTGCAGTATATATTCTTAATATTCATATTATTTTTCTTTTGCCGCGAATTCACAAATTTTAGTAATCAATTTGTGAATTCGCGGCCAATAAATATTTATTTACTTTCTTTTTCGTACTCGTCGATACGATCAAATTCAGGATAATGTTTTCTGGCTTTTGACCACATAAAATAGATCGCCGGAATTACAAAAAGAGTTAAAGCAAGCGAGAAAATAGTTCCTCCCACAATTACAACTCCCATACCAATTCTACTGGTAGAAGCTGCTCCAAGAGACATTGCAATTGGCAACGCTCCTAACGCAATCGCTAAACTCGTCATTAAAATAGGACGTAAACGTGCTTCTGACGCTTCAAGAATAGCTTCCATTTTTGGTTTGCCCTGTTCGCGTAACTGATTGGCAAATTCGACAATCAAAATACCATTTTTCGTAACCAGACCAATAAGCATTACGGTTCCAATCTGGCTGAAAATGTTCCAGGTCTGATTGAATAACCAAAGTGAAAATAAGGCACCGGCAACCGCCATTGGTACTGTTAATATGATAATAAGCGGATCGATAAAACTCTCGAATTGTGCCGCAAGAATTAAGAAAATCAATAATAAAGCTAATCCAAATGCGAAAGAAGTATTCGAGCTGCTCTCCACAAAATCTCGCGATTCTCCACTTAAATCTGTTGTAAAACTTTCGTTTAAAACTTTAGCTTTAATTCTGTCCATTTCCTCAATACCGTCGCTGATACTTTTCCCCGGTGCTAAACCTGCAGAAACAGTTGCAGACATATAACGATTGTTGTGGTACAATTGCGGCGGATTACTCTGCTCTGAAACATTTACCACGTTGTCCATTTGAATTAATTGACCGCTTTTGTTCTTCACAAACATCGAAGTTAAATCCAAAGGTTTTGATCTGTCTTTTTGATCAAACTGACCAATAACCTGATATTGTTTTCCGTTTTTAATGAAATATCCAAAACGCTGTCCGCTTAACGAAAGCTGTAAAGTCTGAGCAATATCAATAATTGAAATTCCTAAACTTTCGGCTTTTTCACGATCAATACTTACGTTGATTTCAGGTTTATTAAACTTTAAATTGACATCAGTTGTCGAGAAAACATCGCTTTTACCTACTTCATTCATAAAAACAGGGATTTTTTCTCTTAGTTTTTCAAAAGTTGGAGCCTGAATAATGTACTGAATCGGAAGGCCTCCACGTCGGTTCACGGCAATTGTAGGCTGCTGAATCACAGATGTTTTAGCGTCTGGATATTTTTTTGTCCATTTTGATAATTGATCAGCAATATCTTTTTGAGACTTGTTTCTTTCGTCTGGTTCTTTCAGCGAAAGCCTGATAAAACCGGAATTTGTTGCAGAACCTCCGGAACCTCCTGCGGTAATTACCAAGCTGACTTTTTTCTCCGGAATAGAGTCATCAACCAATTTTGATATCTCCTGCATAAAACGGTTGGTATATTCATAAGAAGAACCTTCAGGAGTGGTCATTCTCATGGTTACCGAACTTCTGTCATCATAAGGGGCAGTTTCTTTTGGGAGTATAGTAAAAAACAAATAGATCAATCCAAAACAAGCAATAAGGATAGGGAAGGAGATCCATTTTTTATCCATGAATTTGGTTAAAGACTCAGCATAACCGCTGTTCATTTTTTCGAAAAATGGTTCTGTTTTAATGTAGAATTTTGATTTTTTCTGTTCTCCGCCCTTCATTAAATAAGCATTCAGCATTGGTGTTAAAGTCAAGGATACAAAGGCTGAAATTAATACAGCCGCACCAATAACGACACCAAATTCCCTAAAGAGTCGGCCTACGAAACCTTCTAAGAAAATTACAGGCAAAAATACCGCAGCAAGCGTTACCGAAATCGAAATTACGGCATAGAAAATCTCATTTGAACCTTTAATGGCCGCTTCAATTGGTGACATTCCTTCTTCGACTTTTTTAAAGATATTTTCGGTAACTACAATTCCGTCATCGACCACTAAACCTGTCGCTAAAACAATAGCTAACAAAGTCAATACGTTGATGGAGAAACCAAAAAGCCACATAATAAAGAAAGTAGCAATTAATGAAACGGGAATATCAATTAAAGGTCTGAACGCAATTGCCCAGTCTCTAAAGAAAAGATAAATAATAATGATTACCAGAATGATCGAAATTCCTAAAGTTTCGACAACTTCAAGTACCGATTTTTTTACGAACAGCGTATTGTCAAGTGCGATATTTAGTTTTATATCCTTTGGGAGATCCTTTTTTAGAGCATCATATTTTTTATAGAATTCTTTCGAAATATCAAGATAATTGGCTCCCGGCATTGGTACAATGGCTAAACCAATCATTGGAAGTCCTGATGATGTCAAAGAAGTTTCGATATTTTCAGGTCCTAGTTCGGCACCGCCCACATCGCTCAAACGAACAATTTTCTCTCCATCTGTTCGAATGATAATATTATTGAATTCTTCTGGTTTTGAAAGATTTCCAATTGTTTTTACGGTCAATTCGGTATTGTTTCCGGTTAATTTTCCGGAAGGTAATTCTACGTTTTGCGCATTTAAGGCATTCCTAACATCAGAAACCGTACAGTTGTAAGCATTTAATTTTATAGGATCAATCCATAAACGCATGGCGTAACGTTTTTGTCCCCAAATTTGAACCCCGCTTACTCCGGGAATAGTTTCTAAACGCTGTGAAATTACATTTTCGGCATAATCACTTAATTCTAAAGAACTTCGGGTATCACTCTGAACCGTCATCGAAATAATAGATTCACTATCTGCATCGGCTTTAGAAACTACCGGCGGCGCATCAATATCCTGAGGTAAACTTCGAACAGCCTGCGAAACTTTGTCACGAACATCATTTGCTGCTTCTTCCAGGTTTTTATCCAGATTAAATTCGATGGTAATATTACTGCTTCCCTGATTACTGGATGATGTTATGTTTCGAATTCCGTCAATTGCATTTACTGCTTTTTCAAGAGGCTCTGTAATTTGTGATTCTATAATATCAGAATTGGCTCCTGTATAATTGGTTCTAATAGAAACCTGTGCAGGGTCGATGGAAGGAAATTCACGAACACCCAAAAATGTATAACCAATAAAACCGAATAATATAATTAATAAATTCAGTACAATGGTTAAAACAGGTCTTCTTATACTTGTAGTTGATAAACTCATTTGTGATTTTAGATTTTAGAGTTCAGATTTTAGATTATTGTATGTGTTTATAAACTCATAACTCATAATCCATAACTCATAACTTTTATTTTTGAACTTTAACTTTTATTGGTGCTTCATTTTTTAAAGACATAACACCGCTTGTTATTAAAGTATCTCCGGCTTTTAATCCTGACAAAATCAAAATAGATGCATCAGTTCTTGTTGTGGCATCAACCATAACTTCTTTGGCTTTGCCCATATCTGCAATAAACACTTTTTTGCCGTCCTGAACAGGTATGATAGCCTGAGAAGGTACAACTATAGCATCTTTAATAATGTTTAATGGTAATTTTACATCAGCAAAAGTTCCAGGGAAAAGTTTTCCATCTGTATTATCTGCAATGGCGCGAATTTGTAATGTACGTGTTGCAACGGCAATTTCTGGCTCGATTGCATATATTTTTGCTGAATAGGTTTTATCAGATCCCGAAACATTAAAATCGATTATTGAACCCGATTTTACCTGCGCCGCATATTTCTCCGGAATTGAGAATGTAATTTTTAATTTTCCTGTATTGACCAATTTAGCTACTACAACTGTTGGTGTAATATAAGTTCCCGGTGAAATAGAACGTAAACCAACTTTTCCTGAAAATGGTGCTTTTACAGAAGTTTTAGATATTTGGGCTCTAATTAATTGACTTTGTGCTTGTGCCGAAGCATAATCTGCTCTTGCAACATCTGCTTCTTCCTGGCTGATGGCTTCTTTTTGAAGTAAAAGTTTTGCTCTTCTTTCGTTTTCTGCTGCTAAACCTTCTCTGGTTACAGCTTGTCTTAATTGCGCTTTTAATTCAATGTCGTTTACTTTAAAAAGTACCTGACCTTTATTCACGTAAGTTCCTTCATTAAAATAAATACCTTCTACAATTCCCGAAACTTCACTGTGAATTTCAATTTGTTCGTTTGCTTCGATTGAACCAGATAATGATAAGTTGTTATCAAAAGTCGAAGTTTTAACTACAAGTCCAGTTACAGTTGTTGGCTTATCTTTATCGCCAAATTTTTTTGATTCGTCATTTTTTCCTTTGTTGGATATTATTCGGTAAGTAATAAATCCTCCTAAAACGATGATGATCAAGGCGTAGATTAGGTGTTTTAATTTCATAAAATTTAGGTGAATGTTTTTTTGTTGTATGTTTTTATGCAACTAGCAAATTTAACTTTTTGTGCTGAAACCAAAAGGCGTTAGCTTTTATTTAACACTTGGATTACAATAATTTCAAATAGTTTTTCTGAGCTGTAACTGCAAAAGTTTGCTTTTAGACATCGCTTTTAAGAAAAGGTTTAAATGTAAAAGTTACTTTTTTAAATAATTTTTAACGGTTTTAGGATTTTTTGATGTATGTGTCTTGTAATCAATTAGATGTGTTTTGGTTAGTGTGATAATAAAAATTTAAGATTTTAATTTTTTTCCTTCTTTATCTCTAATGATTCCTCACGTTTAATAATTTTTTTATGCTTTTGTCCGATTTTCTTTGCACTTTATCGAATTTATTTGTAACATTACTATGTTAAACAAAATGTCAATTTATCCAATAATATCTATAAGGTGATGTAGGATTATTAGTTAAAATAATGAGTTAGGTGTAGTTTTTTAGAGTTTTTACAGAAATTATTTAATAATTATATTAACAAGTGTTTATATTTTTTGCTTTTAATTACTAAAAAAATAATATATGAAGAAAAAAATACTCTTAGCTTTATGGTTTACACTTTTACTATTTTCAGTTGGTTATCTTTTTTGGCAGAATGAATTCAAATATAGTCTGCCAACGCCAATTCCGAAGAATTATCATGCTATAGCAATGGGCTCCAAAGTTGATTTGTCGCAATGCTGTGCATTTGATAATAAACCTGTTTTTTTTCACTTTTTTAATCCCGATTGTCCGTGTTCACGCTTCAATGTGCCGCATGTAAGTGACTTGATTAAAAAATATGGCGATAAAGTCAATTTTAAAATTGTGGTGTTAAACAAAAAGAAAACTTTTTCTATCGAAGAAATCCAGCAAAAATTTGGAGCAGCAATCCCGGTTTATTTTGATGAAGGCATCGCTCAAAAATGCGGTGTGATTTCGACTCCGCAAGCAGTTCTGCTGGATGCTGATCATAATTTATATTATCGTGGTAATTACAATAAAACAAGATATTGCACAGATGCTGAAAGTAATTACGCCCAAATGGCGATCGATTCGCTGTTAAAACAAAATAATTCGCCCTCATTTAATGCTTTAGCTCTTAGAGCTTACGGATGTTCGTTACCAAATTGCACTAAATAAAATCTATCACTAACTAAAATTTTTAAACCTATGAAAACAAAAGCCAGTTTAAATGAGCAAGATTATCTGCATAGTTTTATGTCGACTATGACGCAAAAATCAGATATCATTATTAATTATGTTCTAGCCGTTTATTTTCTTCTCGGAATTGGATTATCCTTTAAATACGATACATTCGAAATTGGAGTAGGAGTTGGAACGCTGAACCTTTTGGCCTATTATTCGGCCAAGTTTTTTCTGAAAAATTCTAAATTTTACCAATATGTCTTGTCAGTTGTACTGGCAATATTTATGGCGCAGTATATTTACCAAATGCACGGTTTATTCGAAATGCATTTTACGGTTTTCATTGCGAGTACCATTTTAATTATTTATCAAAACTGGAAACTGCAGATTCCGTTAACGCTTCTGGTTGTACTTCATCACGCTGGTTTGGCTTATTTGCAAAACTTTGTTTATAATGATGCAAACGGACTTCAGGTTTATTTTTCGCAGGTAAATTTTGATTTAGAAACGCTTATTATTCATACTGTTTTGGCTGCTGTTGTATTTTTTATGAATGGCTATTGGGCTTATTATTTTAAAGAACACAGCCACAATCACATTTCTAAAATTTCTGATGAATATGAATTAGAAAACATGAAACTGGCTTCTGCCAAATACAGTTCATTGACGGCTACAAAAGAATACAACGATTTTATTCACAGAACAACTTTAGATTTAAAACTTCCGGTAAATTCTGTTTTAAAATTAATAGATGTTTCAAAAGGACATACAGATAATGATAAACTTTTGACCTATTTGGATATGATGCGTGAAAGTGCCAAAAAAATTGATGATTTAGTAAATGATATTCATGTAAAATCGACTAATACCAGAAATTAAAAACTGTAAAAACCAACTTCCCAGCAAACATTTTTACACGCACAATCAACCATTTATTAATTATTAGCAGCAAATTTATGGATACGAGATTTAACCGTCCAACGCCTTCTGACAGAGAAGTCGACTGGAATAAAAATAAAGTATTACTTAGTAAAACAGATAAAAACGGAACAATTCTTTATGCCAATGAAGATTTTATAGATGTCTCAGGATATGATGAATTTGAACTTGTAGGACAGCCTCACAATATTGTGAGGCATCCTGATATGCCAAAAGTGATTTTTAAATTCTTGTGGGACAGCATTAAATCAAGTGAAAACATTCATGTTATTATAAAAAACATGGCAAAAACCGGTCGTTATTACTGGGTTGTAACCGATTTTAAAATTATTGCCGATGCCGATGGAGATATTGTAGGCTATTTTGGAACCAGAAAATCAGTTCCGGAGCCTCTGATCACAAAATTTATTGAACCACTTTACAAAAAGCTTTTACAAATAGAAGAAGCCAGCGGTCTAATCGCTTCCGAAGAATATTTGGTTGGCTTTTTAGAAGAGCGAAAAAAAACATACATGGAATATATCGACCATTTAATCGCTACAGGAAAAGATGATAAAAATAAAGTAAGCAAAGGCTTATTCAGCGGTTTATTTGATAAAACTCCGCCCAAGAAATAGTTTAGTAAATATACTTCATTGCGTCGACGTAATATTCAATTCAAAGTTTGCTCCCCAACAAATCTAATCACCTGAATATTTAAAACTTATTGATGCAGTGGAGTGTATTTTTTGAAGGTACAAAGGTTCAAAGTGACAAAGTGACAAAGTTTTTTTGTTTCATAAGCCTTCAACTTCGCTCAGGATGACATTCGTCAAGTTAAAACCTACAAACCTTTGTCACTTTGTATCTTTGTTACTTTGTAACTTTGAACCTTACGAGATATAATTCCAAATATTTTTCTTCTTCGTCAATTCGATAAAAACCATTTTTAAAATAGCGTGTTCCGGTTTTTGTAAAGGAGCATCTTCTTTTAAAACTTTTAAGGCGTAGTTTCGTGCCAAAGATAAAATATCGCGATCGCGGACAATATCAGCTATTTGAAGATTTAAAACACCACTTTGCTGTGTTCCCATTAAATCTCCGGGGCCGCGAAGTTTTAGGTCGACTTCGGCGATTTCGAAACCATCGTTCGTTTGCACCATCGTTTCCATTCTCGTTTTACTGTCGGTGCTTAATTTGTGGCTTGTCATTAAGATACAATAACTCTGTTCCGCGCCACGGCCCACACGTCCGCGTAGCTGGTGTAGCTGTGAGAGACCAAAACGTTCGGCACTTTCGATAATCATAACGCTGGCATTTGGGACATTTACACCAACCTCAATTACAGTTGTTGCGACCATAATATTGGTTTTTCCTTCAGAAAAACGCTTCATTTCGGCATCTTTATCCGCAGGTTTCATTTTTCCGTGCAGAATCGAAATCGAATATTGCGGAAGTGGAAAATCTCTTGAAATACTTTCGTAACCGTCCATTAAATCCTTATAATCCATTTTTTCAGATTCCTGAATTAACGGATACACAATATAAATTTGTCTTCCTTTGGCAATTTCGTCGCGCAGGAATTTCCAGACTTTTAAGCGATTACTATCAAAACGATGCGCCGTTTCAATAGGTTTTCTTCCCGGTGGTAATTCATCGATTACAGAAATATCCAAATCTCCGTATAAACTCATCGCCAAAGTTCTCGGAATTGGCGTTGCCGTCATAACCAAAACGTGCGGCGGAATATCATTTTTCTTCCACAATTTTGATCGTTGTTCTACACCAAAACGATGCTGTTCGTCAATAACCGCCAGACCTAAACTTTGAAATTTTACTTTATCTTCTAACAAAGCGTGAGTTCCAATTAAAATCTGCAAACTTCCGTTTTCCAGTTCTTCATGAATAATTTTCCTTTCAGAAGTTTTAGTCGAACCCGTTAATATTTTGATATTGATGTTTAGTGTATTAGCAAATTCAGACAATCCAATAAAATGCTGATTAGCCAGAATTTCTGTCGGCGCCATTAAACACGCCTGAAAACCATTATCTATCGCCAAAAGCATGCTCATAAAAGCCACAATTGTTTTTCCTGATCCAACATCTCCCTGAAGTAATCGGTTCATTTGGGCGTTGCTTCCCATATCTGAACGGATTTCTTTTATAACCCTTTTTTGAGCATTGGTCAAATCAAACGGAAGATGATTTTGATAAAAATGATTAAAAAGTTCGCCCACTTTTGTAAACGGATGTCCTTTTATTTTATGTTTTCTAATTAAGTTTTTAGTAATTAATTGTAATTGAATAAAAAACAATTCTTCAAACTTTAATCGGAATTGGGCTTTCGCCAAAGCATCTGCACTTTTTGGAAAATGTATATTAAACAAAGCCGCCCTTTTCGGAATCAGCTTTAACTCTTCAATTAAATAAGGCGGGAAAGTTTCGGTAAACAAAGCCTGAGTTTCAATAAACAATTGTTCCATCATTTTATTGATCGTTCGGTTTGAAATTCCTCGGTTTGTCAACGTTTCTGTAGAAGGATAAACCGGCTGCATGGCAGAACGAAGACTTTTTTCGTGCTCGCTTAACAATTCAATTTCCGGATGCGCCATGCTGAATTGACTTCCGTACAAAGAACATTTTCCAAAAATAACAAGCTGTTCATTGAGTTTTAAACTTTCGCGAATCCATTTATGGCCTTGAAACCAGTTCAATTCAATCATTCCGGTTTCATCAACAAAACTCGCAACCAAACGCTTTTTGTTTTTGGCAAATTCAACCGTTTTTATGTTGATGATTTTTCCAACAATCTGAACCTCAGTTCCTGTATTCTGCAGTTCGTTAATCTTATAATAACGTGTCCTGTCAATATATCGATTGGGATAAAAATTGACTAAATCTCCATATTTATGAATTCCCAATTCCTTACGAAGCAATTGACCGCGACTTGGGCCAACACCTTTTAAGTATTCGATAGGAGTTTCGAGGAGATTATTAGACATTTATGAAATTTAGACTTTAGATTGTTGATTTTAGATTTTAGAAGCAAGAGAATAGACTATGGTTTTTTGTCTATTTTCTTTATTCTATATTCTTTTTTCTTTCAAAAAGCGAAGATAGATTTAAATTACATAATTTGAAAATCTGAAATATTGAGATTACCATTTTAATAAATAAAGATAATTCTTAGATTTGTTTCAAATATAAGCCACTAAGAAAATGAGTAAAGAAGAAAAAGTTCCTTTTGAAACTATTGAATTTGCAGGTATTACATTTAAAGTTATTACCCGAAACGAAGCGCATAATATTATTGGAGATCTTACCGATTTTAACGGTCAAAAAATCTACAATGTTTTTGAAGATACCTGGCGTTTTCCTGATTATGAAGAAAATCCAATATTTCTATTAGCAGAAGATGATGTAGAAATGGAATCCTTTGAAATGGATTTCACAACAGAAGAACATCAGGATATTTTTATTCTGGGGTTTATTTTTAAAGGAAATTTGAATGTTACAAAGCTCATAAGTTCTTTTGATACAGATAATTCTCCTGCATTGATTGTTTTAGGAGAAACTAAAACGGTAAATATTACTTTGTTTGGAAGCGTTCATTATTTAGGCGGAGGCTTAAAATGTGATACCATTATTGGTGAATACAATCACGGAGAACTTTTTGTAAAAGGCGATGTAACTGCCTGGTTAATTTACAGTGACGATATGCTGATGCATTTTGAGCGTTTTACAGATATTCACGCAATTGTAAGTGTAAACAGACCGGATATAATGATTTGCAGCAACCTCAGTGATGCTGACGGCAATATAATTACAATTGAAAACTACTTTCCATCCACACATAAATTATCTGATATTGTCGATGATTCTTTTATAGAACATTCAGAATACGGAACGGAAATACTAGGAAATAATTACCACGAAGACGTTTTTAAAGAAGGACTTTCAATTCTTGATTACGATAAAAAAGAAAAATATATGTATACTGATTTTCGTAGTCAGTTTATAAATATGGTGGAAGTTTTATCTCAATTAGAATATGTAAAACACATAGGCAGAATTAGTAAAAAGAGTGGAACAAACGAATATTCTTTTATTCCGTTTACTTATGAAGGAAAGAAATACAGCCAGATTTCTGAAGAAATTGGAAATGGTTTTAATATAAAAATGCGTGCTTTATGGTGTCATGATGATGAAGAAATAACGCTGGTTTTAGAATATCTTGATGAAGATGGAAACACGAAATACCAATGGGCAAATAATGAAACTGCGCCTGGAATAGAAATGTTTACTGTAAAATGTGCTGCATTTGAAGCTTTTGAAGTATTGACAGCAGAACCTTCAGAAGAAGAAGATGAAGACGATGATGAAGAAACGGAATATCAGGAATATGATAATAGTTTTTCTTTAGAAGAATATTCGGTTCAGTTTGGCAATTATGCTTTACCCGAAGATTTAGTAAAACTGTATGAATTTGATCAAAAATATGGATCTGAAAGCTATTCAGAATGTTTTGGTTTACTAATTTATGATGATAAAACCGGAATAAAAACATGGTCTGAAGAAGAAGAATTTTATAATAGTTTTATTGAATTTGCTGGCGCAAACGGTTCAGGAAGTTCTTATGCGTACTGGCTTATTGATAAAGATTTAAATAATTGCCCAATAGTAGTTTTTGGCGACGAAGGCGGAATTCATGTTGTAGCTGAAAATACCCGAAAATTGATTCATCTTTTAACTTTGGATACCGAAGTTTCAGTCGATTTTGACAATGCTTATTTTTATAAAGATGAAGAATATTACGAAGAAAATGAAAATAAAGAGGAATTTCAGCAATGGGTTAAAAAGGAATTTAATTTAAACGCAATAGAAACAAACGAAGAAGCGGATGAAATTGTAAATCAAGCAAAAGCGAAGTATAAAAAACAACTCAATGATTTTTTAACCAAGTTCGATATAGAAATTGGTGAAGATGAAGACTAGTTTTGATACAATGAATATTTATCTTTGACTAAAATTTTAAAAATGACAACACACTTAGCTCTTCTTCGTGGAATCAACGTTTCTGGTCACAATATGATCAAAATGGATGCTTTGAAAACAATGCTTGAAAATATTGGTTTTCAAAACGTTCGCACTTATCTGCAATCCGGAAATGTTTTTATTGATAGTGAAGAAGATGCTGCAAAAGTGGGGTTTATGATCAAACAGGAAATTTTCAAAGTTTTTGGACATGAAGTTCCTGCAATTGTAATTTCAAAAAAAGATTTAGAATTGTGTTTTGCAAACAATCTTTATTTGAAAGAAAAAGATATTGATATCAAAAAACTTTATATTGTTTTTGTTGCGATTGCATTGAAAAAAGAAAGTATACATGATTTAAAAATCAGTCAGTTTAAACCAGATGAAGCAGCTATTGACGATAACAGGATTTATATTAAATATGCTGTTGGAGCAGGTAAAACAAGACTGGAATTGAAATATATCGAGAAAAAACTGAATGTAATTGGCACAATGCGAAACTTGAATACGGTTACGAATTTGTTAGCAATGTATGAGGAACAGAATTAATCCCGCATCCATTTTAGCATTGCTGGAAAAGCCGCTTTTCCTTCTTTAGCTGCAAGTTCATTTCCCAGACATAAACCCATCCATTCTAAAAGAGGTAAACCTATGTAATTTTCATTGCTGAAATTTGAAATTAACCAATCAGAATCATTTTTATATCCATTTGGATGAAATATAAATTCTAAAGGTAAATTCAAATATTTGGCTGCGGCAAATGACCATAGAATAGCTGCGATTTCCTCTCCGTGAGTGGGCCATTCAGAAGAAATTTCGCCTGTGCCTATTAATTTTCTTTCTACAGAAGTTGTAACGGCCAGATGTCCGGCTTCATGTAAAATATCTCCGGGATATAGTAAATTAGTATAATCAATATAAATGCAATTTGGACCTAAATCCAATCCGGGTAAAAAAGTTGTACCCAATTCTTTTTCAATTATATTGATGTTAATTTCATTTAGAAACTGAAGTACTTTTTTTACTTCGTAACTTTCTTGCAAAGACATATAAATTTGCTTTTACATTGAACAATTAAATAAGATCACAATACCAAAATCCAAAATCCAAAGCATCTGTTGCATTTGTATCGCAGGCTTTGTCGGAAGAATCCTGACTTTTTGGTTTTTCATATTTTCGATAAACAATTTCATCAATTTCAAAATCAATTGGTTTAGAGAAAATTGGCCCGTCAAAAGTAAAAGTATGAAATTCTCCATTTTCTCCGCAGACATCTACGTTTTCTGGTAAATCATTTATAAAATCCTGATCGATAATTCGGCCGACAAAACTTTTATCTAAATATCTTTCGTTTACGCAAACCACAATCGTTTTAAATCCAAGAGAAATAAATTCCTGAATTAAATCATGAGTTGGGATTTTCCAAATAGGGAAAACACCTTCAAAGTCTATTCTTGCCAATTGTTCTTCACGATATTTTCGTAAATCTTCCAAAAAAATATCTCCAAAAACTGAATGCGTAATTCCTTCGTTTTTTAATTCCGTCAAGGTTTCTGTCATTACGGTTTCATAAACTTCCATTGTTGGCATTTCCGGAACCTGCATAATTTTTAACGGGATTCCGATGCTTTCTGCTTGAGCCTGTAATAATTCAACACGAACGCCATGCATTGAAATTCGCTGATATTGCTGGTTCACGCTCGTTAATAAACATTCGATTTTAAATTCAGGATTTTGAAGAATCTTGTATAATGTTAAAGCAGAATCTTTTCCGCTGCTCCAGTTAAATAAGGCTTTTTTTGGTGTAGACACGTTGGATTATTTTTATGTGGTAAACTTACAAATTTCATTCGATTTGTTGGTGGAACCTTTGTAACTTTGGGTTTTTACACGCCAATTTATGACATTATATAAGGACAAATTAAAAATTGATTCCAATCGATTGAGAGATTGGGATTATTCTAGTGAAGCAGTTTATTTCATTACAATGGTTACAAAAGACAGAGAATGCATTTTTGGATCTGTGGAAGATGGAAAAATGATTTTAAATGAAAATGGAAAGATTGTAGAGAATGAGCTTTTGAAATCGATAAAAATTCGTAAAAATTGGTTTTTTCATAATTGGATTGTAATGCCAAATCATATTCATTTGCTGATTGAAATTCAAGGAAATATGGAAAAACGGATTGAAACTCCACATATTAAAACGTCGCAGATTTCAACATCGCGTATTGTAGAGACGCACAGCAGTGCGTCTACGTCCGGCATATCCACAAAGAATGAACCGCAATCTTTGTCGACAACCTTTGCGGAGACGCACTGCTGTGCGTCTCTACAGAACCAATCTTTGTCGAAATCATCAAACGAATCGAATTTAAACGTACCAATTAAAACGTCGCATATTGTAGAGACGCACAGCAGTGCGTCTACGTCCGGCATATCCACAACGAATGAAACGCAATCTTTGTCGACAACCTTTGCGGAGACGCACTGCTGTGCGCCTCTACAGAACAAATCTTTGCAGACATTCTCTCGCAAACCAAATTCCATTTCATCTTTTGTTGCTGTTTTTAAATCGGTTACGATAAAACAAATCAATGGTTTTGAATCAATTTGGCAGCAAAACTATCACGATCATATTGTTAGAAATTATAAAACATTTGAAACAATTTATGATTATATTAAAAATAATCCAATATCTTGGGATACGGATTCTATAAATTCACAATTGCAATGAAATACATTTTCTTTTTTATAACCACTTTCATTTTTGCACAGCAAACCAAATATGTTGATTTTAAATCGGTTTCGGGACAATTAAATATAGTTGATTCTCAAAAAATAATTTATGGACAAGTAGATTACTATTTTGAGGTTTTACAGCCTATCGATACCATAAAAATCGATGCTAAAAACATGCAGTTTACCAATGTTCAAATCGATGGAAAAGATGTAAAATTTATTAATACAAACAAAGAATTACAAATTATCAATAATTTTCAAAAGGGTAATAACCATTTGACTTTCAGTTATAACGTAAAACCAAAACAGGCATTGTATTTTGTAAATATTGAAAATGACGATATTCAAATCTGGACGCAAGGGCAGGGAAGATATACCAGCAACTGGTTTCCGAGTTTTGATGATGTGAATGAAAAGGTAATTTTCAATCTTGGAATAACTTATAAAAAAGAATATCAGGTTGTTTCAAACGGAGTTTTAAAAAGTAAAACGGAGAAAGATAATCTGGTGCATTGGCAATACCAAATGGAAAACCCAATGAGTTCTTATTTATTGGTGCTTTCTGTCGGAAAATATGACAAAAAACAATTTACATCTAAATCTAAAATCCCGTTAGAATATTATATTGAAAACAAAGATGCATCTCGTTTTGAACCTACATACCGCTATTCAAAACGAATTTTTGATTTTCTGGAAAAAGAAATTGGAGTAAAATATCCGTGGAAAGTTTTCAGGCAGATTCCGGTTCGGGATTTTTTATATGGCGGAATGGAGAATACAACAACTACACTTTTTACAACACGTTATGTAGTCGATAATACTGGTTTTACAGATCGAAATTACACCAATGTTGATGCACACGAATTAGCACATCACTGGTTTGGAGATTTAATTACCGCCGAAAGCAGTACACATCATTGGCTTCAGGAAGGTTTTGCAACTTATTATGCGTTATTGGCTGAAAGAGATATTTTCGGCGATGATTATTTTTACGCCAAGTTATACGATACGGCACAGCAGATAAAATTTGCTTCAAGAACAGACACTATTCCGGTTTTAAATGGAAAAGCCAGTTCGCTGACTTTTTATGAAAAAGGAGCGTGGGCACTTTTTGTTTTACACGAATCTATTGGAGACAAAGCCTTTAAAAAAGCAATAAAAAGTTATTTGAATAAATATGCATTCAAGAATGTAAACACAGAGAATTTCTTTGATGAAATTAAAAAAGTTTCGGATTTTGATTTGGTTCAGTTTCAGAAAACCTGGTTGGAATCTACCGCTTTTGATACGCCGGCAGCTAATGCTTTATTAAGTAAAAACAATGCAATTAAAGTGCGTTTAGAAGTTGATAAATTAAAGAAAACACCTTTAAAGGAAAAGATTGATTTCTTTAACAAAACCATGGATTCAGATATTCATCATTCAGTAAAAGAAGCGATCATTTCACAATTGCAAACGGAAAAATACGAAGATAAAAAAGAGTTATTGCTAAAAGCATTGCATCAAAAAAATGTGCAGCTGCGCCAGACTTTAGCAGAAACTTTACCAAAAATCCCCGAAGATTTTAGAACAGAATATGAAACGCTTCTCGACGATAAATCATATCAAACACAGGAAGCTGCTTTGTTTTATTTATGGAATAACTTCCCAAGCCATAGAAAAGAATATCTAGATAAATCGAAAAACTGGATTGGTTTTAACGATTATAACCTTCGTACATTGTGGCTTTCGCTTGCTTTGTCTACCCCAGATTACAGTAGTAATTCTGAGGAATTAATAAATGAATTAATTTCTTTTTCTACAACAAAATATGAAGCGACTACACGCCAGAACGCGTTAGAGAAATTAATTGCTTTTAAATTTATTAACGATGATGTTTTAACGAATTTAGTTAATGCCACAACGCACCATATGTGGCAGTTTTCAAAATTTGGAAGAGACTCAATCAGGATTTTATTAAAAAATTCAGAAATGCGTGCTTCATTTAATAGAATTTTACCTAATTTGACACCCGATGAACTGTTTCAATTAAATCGTTTATTGAAAGAATAGAAAACAGAGAATAGAAGAAAGAAAATAGATTTGTAAGTAAGTCTATATTCTATTTTCTTTCCTCTATTTTCTAACCAAAAACAAAACCTACTATATATTTTATGAGAGCATTAGTTATTTCTGGTGGTGGAAGTAAAGGAGCCTTCGCCGGAGGAGTTGCACAGTATTTAATTGAAGAAAAACATCATGAATACGATTTATTTATAGGAACATCTACAGGAAGTTTGCTTATTCCGCATTTAGCTCTCGGTCATATCAAAAAAATACATTCCGTTTATACAAATGTTACAATGTCAAGTATTTTTAATATCTGCCCATTTGTAGTAAAAGTAAAAGAAGGAGTGGATATTGTGACGATTAATCACTTTAATGTGCTTCGTCAGTTTTTTAAGGGAAAGAGAACTTTTGGCGAAAGCAAAGGTTTGAAAAAATACATTCAGAATAATTTTTCAATCTCTGATTTCAACAAACTAAAAAAAATGAATAATGACGTAATTATTACGGTCACCAATTTCACTAAAAACGAATCAGAATATAAATCAGTAAAAGACTGTAGTTATGAAGAGTTTTGCGAATGGTCATGGATCTCCAGTAATTATGTTCCGTTTATGAGTTTGGTTTCAAAAAACAATTCCGAATACGGCGATGGCGGATTTTCAAGTTTGGTTCCAATTCGTGAAGCCATTAACCGAGGCGCAACAGAAATCGATGTTATTATTTTGGAAACAGAAGTCAATACGAGCAAAATGGTTATTGGTAAAAATCCATTTTCGTTAATGATTGATTTATTCCGAATTGCCTTAGATCAGGTTGAAAAACATGATATTGCTATAGGAAAACTTATGGCAAACACTAAAGATGTAAAGCTTAATTTATATTACACTCCAACCAAATTGACCGACAACGCATTAATTTTCAATAAGGAAATAATGAAAGAATGGTGGAAACAAGGTTATGAATATGCTCAGAATAAGTCTGAGGTTATGAGTGATAATAGGTAGTAATTGATACAAATAAAAAAAAATATAAATGAGCCAATTTAGGTATAGCATCTGTGAACCAACAAATCCAAATATTATTGAAAAAGGAAAAATAGATTCTTCGGAAATATTGGAATTAATTAATAATTTCCCATGGAAGAAATATTTGCAAGAAATGGAAAACACAAAGGATCCTTATTATTCACCTTCACTTGAATTTGAAAATTTGAATAACAAAAATGGTTTATCAATTTCTGCTGTAGGTACATCTGAAAAATTTGAATTTTATGTGTTTTTCAAAAGACCAAAAATGCAAAAGACCTGGTTTGGTTTAATTGAAAAATTGAACAATAATTATACTTCTGAATTACTCGATCAGAATGAAGAAAAAACTATAGAAATAGTAAAAGCTTTAGTTAATGATGATTTAAATTTTTTGGAGCGCAAATTCAAATAAACTAAATAAAATATTTTTATGAAGAAGGAATAAATAAAAACCTATTTATTATTTAAAGTTATTTTAGATTTTAGATTGAAAGTTCATAAATCTGAACTCTGCAATCTAAAATCTAAAATTAAATTTCTACCAAAGTTCTGCAACCTCATTTTTAATATATCCTAAAGCAGCATTGCTTGGAGATTGTTTTTCTAATAATTCATTTAAAATAACTTCACGAAGTTTATCTGCACTGTCAACGCGGTCGCTCATGGCAGCTTTACGAATCATTTGAATTGTTGAGTTTTTTGCAGTTGTAATAATAGTCCAACATTCATCAGACATATAAATTTGCTGCGTTAAATTGTGTTCAAATTCTTGTTCGATTTGGTCGATTACAAAGTTTTCATAATCATGTTTATCGTGAGAAATAGGAGTGATTCTGATTAATAATTTTGTCAAATTGATACGCTCTAAAAATAAAGTCATACGTTCGTAAGCTTGCAAACGTATCGGAAGCGATTCTTTATGCGCTTGTCTGTTTAATAAAAAAGCACGCTTTTTATCATTGTTTTTAATATGCAGTTCAAAAAAACTGTAGGCTACAAATCCGGTAACAATGGCAGGTAAAGTATAACTTGCTAATTCTATAATTCTTGTAAAATCCATTTGGGTAAATTTTTTTAGCAAAAATATACTTTTTGACGAGAAATCCACTTTAAATTTACACGAATAAACAAATTGTAAAACTTACTTTTGCTACTTGTTTTTTAATACACTTTTAATGGATTCATACATAATACTTTTTCTTTGCCTGGCAGCTTTTGCAGCAGGATTTATTGATGCAATAGTGGGCGGCGGCGGACTTATCCAAACACCAATGGGATTAATTTTATTGCCAAATCTACCAGTTTCAACAGTTATTGGAACTTTAAAAATTCCAGCTTTCAGCGGAACAGCCTTTGCTGCATTTCAATATCTGAAAAAAGTAGTTATTCAATGGAAATTGCTTTTGATTATGATGTGTTTAGCAGTTCCATCCGCATTTTTAGGTTCTACTATTTTGACACTTGTAAGCAATGATTTTATGAAACCGCTTTTGCTTGTAGTTTTATCATTGTTATTTATATATACTTATGCAAAGAAAAACTTCGGACAGCATGTTGCCAAAGATCATTCGGCAGCAACTCAAATAATATATGCAGTTGTCATTAGTATTATCGTTGGTTTTTATGACGGATTTATTGGCCCCGGAACGGGAAGTTTTTTCGTCGTGGCATTTATTGCCCTTTTAGGCTTTGATTTTTTGCACGCTTCCGCGAATGCGAAAATGGTAAATCTGGCAACGAATTTTGGTTCGATTTGTCTATTTATGATAAAAGGGAAAATCATCTGGACAATAGCAATTCCGATGGCAGTTAGCAACGGACTTGGCGGCTGGCTTGGCGCAAAACTTGCAATCAATAAAGGAAATGGTTTTATTAGAATTTTCTTTTTGATTGTGGTTGTGGGAACTTTGATTCGATTTGCCTACGACGTTTTCTACAAGTAGTTTTATAAACCATATAAGTGATATAAGAAATTATAAGTTGTACCTCAATAAGTTTTAAAATTTTAAATCATATGAGCGTTACTGACTTTGTTTAAGTTACAGAATTAAATGAACTTACATAACTTATATGGTTCAAAAAAAACTTAGCATCTCAGAATCTTAGTATCTTAGGAACTTTCTTTTTTAATTCTTATTTTTGCATAAAGGAGAAAAATTACATGCAGAAATATATTGACCAGCTCAACGAAGCACAGAGAGCGCCTGTTTTACAAAAAGACGGGCCAATGATTATTATTGCTGGTGCAGGTTCGGGGAAAACCCGTGTTTTAACAATTAGAATAGCCTATTTGATGGCTCAGGGTGTTGATGCATTCAACATTTTGTCGCTGACTTTTACCAATAAGGCAGCTCGAGAAATGAAGCACAGGATTTCGGATATTGTGGGAGCATCAGAGGCAAAAAACCTTTGGATGGGAACTTTTCACTCGATTTTCGCTCGTATTCTTCGATCAGAATCAGATCATTTAGGTTATCCGTCCAATTTTACAATTTACGATTCTCAGGATTCAGCCAGATTGATTTCTTCAATTATTAAAGAAATGCAGCTGGATCGTGATATCTATAAACCAAAACAGATTTTAGGTCGTATATCTAGTTATAAAAACAGCTTAATTACTGTAAAAGCATATTTCAATAATCCGGAATTAGTCGAAGCTGATGCCATGGCAAAAAGGCCGAGATTAGGAGAAATTTATCAGCAGTATGTAGAACGTTGTTTTAAGGCTGGAGCAATGGATTTTGATGATTTATTGCTGAAAACAAATGAGTTACTGACTCGTTTTCCAGAGGTTTTAGCAAAATATCAGGATCGTTTTCGTTATATTTTGGTTGATGAGTACCAGGATACAAACCACTCTCAGTATTTGATTGTTAGGGCTTTGTCAGACAGATTTCAGAATATTTGTGTGGTTGGAGATGATGCACAGAGTATTTATGCTTTCCGTGGAGCGAATATCAATAATATTTTGAATTTCCAAAAGGATTACGAAGGTGTAGTAATGTATCGTTTAGAGCAGAATTACCGTTCAACCCGAAATATTGTGGAAGCTGCAAATACGGTTATGGAGCACAACAAAACTAAACTGGATAAAGTAGTTTGGACTGCAAATGATTTTGGTCCAAGAATTAAAGTCCACCGAAGTTTGACAGATGCCGAAGAAGGTCGTTTTGTAGCCAGTACAATTTTTGAACAGAAAATGCAGAATCAATTGCATAATGGAGCTTTTGCAATTTTGTATCGTACTAATGCTCAGTCGCGTGCAATGGAAGACGCGTTGAGAAAACGTGATATTCCGTATAGAATTTATGGTGGATTATCTTTCTACCAACGTAAGGAAATTAAAGATGTTTTATGTTATTTGCGTTTGGTTCTGAATCCGAAAGATGAAGAAGCTTTGATTCGTGTAATCAATTATCCGGCACGTGGAATTGGAGATACAACTGTAGAAAAATTAACTATTGCTGCAAATCATTACAAACGTTCGATTTGGGAAGTAATGGTGAACATCGATAAAATTGATCTTAAACTAAACGCTGGAACTAAAAACAAATTGAAAGATTTTGTAACGATGATTCAGAGTTTCCAGGTTATTGATCAAAATCAGGACGCTTTTTATATAACAGATCACGTTGCAAAGAAAACCGGTTTGGTTCAGGAATTGAAGAAAGATGCAACTCCGGAAGGAATGGCAAAAATCCAAAATATCGAAGAACTTTTAAACGGTATTAAGGACTTTACAGAAGGACAAAGAGAAATTGACGGGGCTAGAGGTGCACTTTCTGAATTTATGGAAGATGTGGCTTTGGCTACAGATTTGGATAAAGATACCAATGATGAAGATCGTGTTGCTTTGATGACGATTCACTTAGCAAAAGGATTAGAATTTCCTCATGTTTTTGTGGTGGGTATGGAAGAAGATTTGTTTCCTAGTGCGATGAGTATGAGTACGAGAAGTGAATTGGAAGAAGAACGTCGTTTATTTTATGTAGCTTTAACTCGTGCAGAACACCAGGCGTATTTGACTTATGCACAGTCACGTTATCGTTGGGGTAAATTGACAGATAGTGAACCATCACGTTTTATTGAAGAAATAGACGGGCAGTTTCTAGAATATCTAACTCCGTCAGAAAGTAATTATCGTTATAAATCTCCAATTGACGGCGATATTTTTGGAGACATTGATAAGTCAAAATTGCGATTAGCAAAACCAGTAGGAGGAACGCCGCCAAAGCATATTACAGATAATAATCCGAAACCGGATTTAAATATTCGTAAATTAAAACCTGTATCTGGAAATGCGCCGGAAAGTTCTAATACTAATTTGTTTGACAGTAAACTAACAATTGGAAATGTCGTAATGCACGAACGTTTCGGAAAAGGAGAAGTGATTAATTTAGAAGGAGTTGGAGCTGATAAAAAAGCCGAAATTAAATTTGAAGTAGGAGGAATTAAAAAACTTCTATTAAGATTTGCTAAATTAGATGTTGTAGGATAACAAAAGTTTCAGGTTTCAGGTTTAAAGTTTCAAGTTATTGGAGCGCACAAACTTGAAACCTGAAACAAAAAAAAACTTGAAACAAAAAACTATGGCTGAATTCATAAAAATATATCCAGATAAACCTAGTGAAGCTGCAATTGCAAAGGTTGTAAAAGTGCTTCAGAATGGTGGTTTGGTAATTTATCCAACAGATACTGTTTACGGTTTAGGCTGTGATATTACCAATTCGAGGGCTTTAGAAAAAATTGCGAAAATAAAAGGAGTAAAATTAGAGAAAGCAAATTTCTCTTTCATTTGCCACGATTTGAGTAATCTTTCAGATTATGTACGCCAGATTGATACTTCGACTTTTAAAATATTAAAAAGAGCTTTGCCCGGACCTTATACATTTATTTTACCTGGAAACAATAATTTACCAAAAGAGTTTAAAAAGAAAACTACTGTTGGTATTCGTGTTCCGGATAATAATATTGTTTTAGAAATTGTTCGTCAGTTAGGAAATCCAATAGTTTCGACTTCGATTCGTGATGAAGATGATGTAATTGAATATACTACAGATCCTGAATTGATTTTTGAAAAGTGGCAAAATCTGGTCGATATGGTAATTGACGGCGGTTATGGAGATAATATTCCGTCAACCATTATAGATTTATCAGAGCATGAGCCAGTTGTTGTAAGGGAAGGAAAGGGAGATATTGATATTTTGTAAAAAAAAACTTAAATAGCATAAAACTTAAAAAATTATAACTAACTTTAGTATAGTTAAAATTTAGTTAGTTAATAAAAGCAATGTTGTCCTTGATTTCTTTTAATTGGTTGTTAAAAAGATTAAGGATACAAAAAAAAGCAGGTCAATTGACCTGCTTTTTCTGTATATAAAGTATGTGTACTTTAAAATTATTTTGCCTGTTTTTTCATTTCTTTCTCGATCATATCGTAGAATTGATCAATTTTAGGCATAACAACAATACGAGTTCTTCTGTTACGAGCTTTGTTCTCTGGAGAATCGTTTGCAACTAATGGTACGTATGAACTTCTACCAGCAGCAATTAATTTTGCAGGGTTAACATTTAAGTCATTTGTCAAGACACGAACGATAGAAGTAGAACGTTTAACACTTAAATCCCAGTTGTCTAGCAAAACTCCGTTGCTTTTGTAAGGAACATCATCAGTATGACCTTCAACCATACACTCAAAATCAGGTTTGTCATTTACCACTTTAGCAACTTTAGCTAAAACTGATTTTGCTTTATCACTTACTTCATAGCTTCCGCTTTTGAATAATAATTTGTCAGCGATAGAGATAAATACAACTCCTTTTTCAACATTGATTTCGATATCTGGATCGTTGATTCCAACTGCACCTTTTAAACTTGTAACTAATGCTAATGTTACACTGTCTTTTTTAGTAAGTGCATCTTGAAGTCTAGATATTTTTAAATCTTTCTCTTTTAAGCTTTCTAACGATTTTTCTAAGTTTTCTGCACCTTTAGTAGTTAAAACTGTTAAATCTTTAGAGCTGTTGATTAAATCTTGATTGTGTTGTTTATAGCTTTCAGCTGTTGCTGCTAATCCTGCTTTTTCTTCCAGACAAGAATTTAATTTAACTGTGCAAGAGTTTAATAAATCTTGTGTCTCTTTTTGCTTAGCCTCTAATGCAGCATATTGCTTTTTAGATACACACGAAGTTAAGGCCATTAATACTGATAGTGCGATAACTATTTTTCTCATAGGTATTATATTTAATTAAACGTTGATTACAAATTTAGTTTTTAATATTTTGATTACTGTTAAAGATTTCTTTAAAAACCTCTAATTTCTTTATATAATAAAGGAAAACGATACTTTTTACGGTATAGTATTGCTGTATTTGAAAATCTTTTCGTTTGTTTAGATATTTTAAAGATAGGCAATAAAATGAAAAATGCGCCTTTAAAATTGCAAAAGTATGTCCAAACTTTCCTTGTGTAAGAAAACGGATACCGGCAATTCCATCTAAAACCATTCTAAAGAAAATCACAAAGAACAATCCTTTTTTTGGCAGGTTTTTGACAAGCATTAACAAGGAATTCCTAAAGTTTAAATACGTTTTTTTAGGATTTCCCTGTTGTAAGGTAGCACCTCCAACATGATAAACAACTGATTCTGAATTGTATTTTATAATATGCCCTTCATTTGCGGCACGCCAGCATAAATCAATTTCTTCCTGATGTGCAAAAAAAGCTTCATCAAAACCTCCTAAAACATGATACACTTCTTTTCTGATAAAAAAGCAAGCGCCCGATGCCCAGAAAAGTTTACAGTTGTCATTATATTGACCGTTGTCTTTTTCGATAGTATCAAAGATTCGGCCCCGGCAAAACGGAAAACCATATTTATCAATAAATCCACCGGCTGCTCCAGCATATTCAAAATATTCTTTGTTTTTAAAATCAAGGATTTTTGGCTGAATAATAGCGGTTTCTTTTTCTTTATCGAAAGTTTCAATGATAGGTTTTAGCCAATTTTCGGTTACTTCAATATCAGAATTAACTAAAGCATAAATCTCAGCATCTACACTTTGAAGAGCATCATTATAACCTTTTGCAAAGCCATGATTTCCGCTATTTTGAATGATTTTTATTGAAGGATAATTTTCTCTAACAAAATTTACAGAACTATCTGTTGATGCATTATCAGCTACATAAATAGTAGCTTCTTCTGAATATTGTAAAACTGAAGGTAAAAATTGTTCTAACAATTTAACTCCGTTCCAATTTAAAATGACAACTGCTATTTTATCCAAAAGTGTTTTATTTTATTTATTAATATGGTAATCTGGTAAGTTCTGTAAAAACTGATATTTTTCATTTTCAAAGTCCATTTGACAGTAAAAATGACTTAACCCATTCGTGACATTCAAAAACCGTGCCTTCATGGTCATGTTATAACGGGCAATTTGATCAAAAGTTGCTTGTGATATTTTTACTTCAGGCGCTTTGCACTCTACTAATATATGTATAGAACCGTCTGAATTAAAAACAACAACATCATATCTTTTTCGTAATCCATTGACAGTTAAAACTTTCTCTACATTGATAAGCGATTTTGGGTATTTTTTTTCATTAATTAAATAATGAACAACATGCTGACGAACCCATTCTTCTGGAGTAAGAATGATAAATTTTTTCCTGATTTCATCAAAAATAGACACTTTATTTTCGCTATTTTTGAATCGGAAAGTATATGTAGGGAAATTTAGTTTTAACATATAGCAAAAATATAAAATAGTTTCAGGTTTCAGGTTTAAAGTTTCAAGTTTTGGAACGTGAACCTGAAACCTGAAATTTGAAACAAAAATATTTGAATGGACGAAGTTGTAAAAATTGTCAATGATATCAAGGCAGGAGATATAAAACCTATTTATTTTTTAATGGGCGAAGAACCTTATTATATAGATAAATTGTCTGAATACATTGAACAAAATGTACTGGCCGAAGAAGAAAAAGGATTTAACCAAACGGTTTTATACGGAAGAGATGTTTCCATTGAAGATATTGTTTCAACAGCGAAACGTTATCCAATGATGGCTGATCGTCAGGTTGTTATTGTGAAAGAAGCACAGGATTTATCCAGAACAATTGATAAAATCGAATCTTATGTAGATAATCCGATGCAATCAACAGTTTTGGTTTTTTGTTATAAATATAAAACACTTGATAAACGTAAAAAGGTAACCAAACTTTTAGCGCAAAAAGGAATTGTTTACGAAAGTAAAAAACTATACGAAAATCAGGTTGGAGATTGGATTAAGCGTGTTTTGGCTGGAAAAAAATATACAATTGACCCAAAAGCAAATGCTATGCTTGTTGAATTTTTGGGAACTGATTTGAGTAAAATAAATAATGAGTTAGAAAAACTGCAGATTATTTTACCTAAGGAAACAATGATTACGCCTCAGCATATTGAAGAGAATATTGGTTTTAGCAAAGACTATAATGTATTCGAACTTCGAAAAGCAATTGGCGAACGCAATCAGTTGAAAGCTTATAAGATAGCCGAAAATTTTGCTCATAATCCAAAGGAGTATCCGCTGGTAATGACAACCGGTTTAGTTTTTGGATTTTTTGTTCAGCTTTTAAAATACCACGGACTTAAAGATAAAAATCCAAAGAACGTCGCAGCAGCAATTGGAGTAAATCCATATTTTTTAAAAGAATACGATTTGGCGGTAAAAAATTATCCAATGCGAAAAGTCAGTCAGATTGTTGGAGCGTTAAGAGATATTGATGTAAAAAGTAAAGGTGTAGGAGCCAATGCTTTGCCGCAATCAGATTTGTTAAAAGAAATGCTGTATAAAATATTTAATTAAGCCGTGAAAATTCACGATATTTGCCTTTCTAAAAATTTTACTACTTAAAAATAATAATTACACAATTATGGGAATGAATAAAAATACCGTTTTAGGATGGGCTACTTTTATAATGGTACTTATGGGATTGTTGCTTATAGGTCTTGGCGCTTTTAGATATAGTGACGTTTCTGGCTGGGGATTTGCGGCGGCAGGTGTTGGTTTTTTTGCTAATGCTTGGGTTTTTAACGCTTTAAAAGGTAGAGTTTAATCTTTTCAATATCAATTGCAAAAATCAATTGCAATATAAATTCAATAAAAAATAAATAATTAAAATAAATAATTAAAATAAAATATAGAAAATGTCAGACGATAAGAAAGTAATTTTCTCAATGCAAAAATTGAGTAAAACCTATCAGGGAGCAGACAAACCAGTACTTAAAAACATTTATTTAAGTTTCTTTTACGGAGCTAAAATTGGTATTTTAGGTCTTAACGGTTCTGGAAAATCTTCTCTTTTAAAAATTATTGCAGGAGTTGATAAAAATTATCAGGGAGATGTGGTTTTTCAGCCAGGTTATACTGTAGGTTATTTAGAGCAGGAGCCAATCCTAGATGATTCTAAAACTGTTATCGAAATTGTTCGTGAAGGAGCTGCTGAAACTATGGCTGTTCTGGAAGAATATAACCAAATTAATGATCTATTCGGTCTTGAGGAAAATTACTCAGATCCAGATAAAATGGATAAATTGATGGATCGTCAGGCTGCTTTGCAAGACAAAATTGATGCTCTTGGTGCTTGGGAAATCGATACCAAATTAGAAATTGCAATGGATGCTTTGCGTACGCCGGAAGGTGATACGCCTATTAAAAACCTTTCTGGAGGTGAGCGTCGTCGTGTAGCTTTATGTCGTTTGTTATTACAACAGCCAGATGTATTGTTACTTGATGAGCCTACCAACCACCTTGATGCTGAATCTGTACTTTGGTTAGAGCAGCATTTAGCACAATATTCAGGAACTGTAATTGCGGTAACGCACGATAGATATTTCCTTGATAATGTGGCAGGTTGGATTCTGGAGTTAGATAGAGGAGAAGGTATTCCATGGAAAGGAAACTATTCTTCTTGGTTAGACCAAAAATCAAACCGTATGGCTCAGGAAGAAAAAGTAGCTTCAAAACGTAGAAAAACTTTAGAGCGTGAGTTAGAATGGGTTCGTCAAGGAGCAAAAGGACGTCAGACAAAACAAAAAGCACGTTTACAGAATTACGATAAATTATTAAATGAAGACCAAAAACAATTGGACGAAAACTTGGAAATCTATATTCCGAATGGTCCACGTTTAGGCACGAATGTAATTGAAGCTAAAAATGTTGCCAAAGCTTTTGGTGAAAAATTATTATATGATAATTTGAACTTTACTTTGCCACAAGCTGGTATTGTTGGAATTATTGGACCAAACGGTGCTGGTAAATCTACTATTTTCAAAATGATTATGGGAGAGCAAGCTACAGACAGCGGAGAATTTTCAGTTGGAGAAACTGTAAAGATCGCTTATGTAGATCAGTCACACTCTAATATAGATCCGAATAAATCTATTTGGGAAAACTTTGCCGACGGTCAGGAATTAGTAATGATGGGAGGAAAGCAAGTTAATTCAAGAGCTTACTTATCTCGTTTCAATTTTGGCGGTGGTGAACAAAACAAAAAAGTTTCAATGTTGTCTGGTGGAGAACGTAACCGTTTACACTTAGCTATGACTTTGAAAGAAGAAGGAAACGTACTTTTACTGGATGAGCCTACGAATGACCTTGACGTAAATACACTTCGTGCACTTGAAGAAGGTTTAGAGAATTTCGCTGGTTGTGCCGTAATTATTTCTCACGACAGATGGTTCTTAGACAGAATTTGTACACACATCTTAGCTTTTGAAGGAGACTCTGAAGTTTATTTCTTCGAAGGAAGTTTCTCTGATTATGAAGAAAACAAAAAGAAACGTCTTGGTGGCGACTTAACTCCAAAACGTTTGAAATACAGAAAATTGATTAGATAATAAAATCTAAATTTTCAATAAAAAAATCCCAAATTCCAATTGTTGTGAATTTGGGATTTTTGTTTTTTGTCATTTCGAGGAACGAGAAATCGCACAAGAAACTCGACAAAGATTGGCGACATTCTATACGGAATTACTAGTGCGATTTCTCGTTCCTCGAAATGACAAAATAAAAATCTGTATAAACCCGTTTGATCAGTAAAATCAGTGGGCAATCTTTACAAAAACTTAGCCTTCAATTCCGGAGTAGGAATCATGCAGCTTTCTTTTTTGCCATACCATTTGTAACGGTTTTTAGCAATATAATCGTAAATATAATTTCGGAGTTTTTCTGGTAAAATTTTAAAAACAGAAAGTAAACTGTAAATTCCACCTAAGTCATTTGCAATTTCTATAACTGCAGATGATTTATGATAATAAGCAACACCGGGATTATACAAAATTATGCTGTCAATTTTAGTTTGATCAACGCCAATATAATTGCAAATCTCTTTTCCCAAATCTGACTGTAAAGCCACAAAACGAAAAATATCTTTTTTATCGTGTATGATAATAAACTGAACTGCGCCGTTGCATAAGTTGCAAACGCCATCGAAGAGGATTATTTTTTTATCAGGAGCTGTCATTGCGAGGAACGAAGCAATCTCATTTTTGGTTTTCATATATTTAGTAACTGCTTTTTTTAGTGTGTTTTAATGTATGATAGTTAATTGTTTTAATGCGGTTGCTTCGTTCCTCGCAATGACAAAACTATAAATAAAATTAAATTGTAAGATTTTTTACCTCTATTTATTTTATTTATAGATATAATAAAACCAATAAATTTTATAAATCAAAAACAGCTTTCATAAATTATTTTTAAGCGCTTTTTGAATTTTTTTCATCTTCGTAATTGCCTTTTTGAAGATCGTTTCTTAAATCGCTTTATTTTAATTTTGTACTAATTTTTCACATTTTTAATCCTGAAAACTTCCACTACGATTGAAAACTAAAAAAAACTTACTTCTTCCCAGCTTCGACAAACTCTAATTCATCCAAACTTACTTTCGAAGTAAAAATTCCGTAATTTACTGTTGCTTTGTTTTTTTCGATAGAGTCGATACTTCCAACAGATCTTCCGTCGAGCATTCTAACTCTGTCACCAACTTTTAAAATTGGTTTTGGTTTTTCTATAACTGGTTTGAGTTTCTTCTCTTTTTTCTCTTTTCGAATTTCTTCAACTTTTACTTGAACTTCGGCAATAACTTCTTTTTTCTTTTCGGTTATCGCTTTAGTTTCCTTTGGAGTTGCTTTTTTACGTTTTGAGTTTTCGATTTCAACAATTTTCAAAAATTCTCCAATAAGTTCTTTTTTGTTTTTGTTGTTGAAATATTTCTCAGCAATATCATCAATTTTTTGTCCTATATATATAATCTTCTGGTTACTGTCATATAATTCCTGATAGCTTTCTAATTTCTGCTGGATTCTTGTATTGATGTTTTCCATCTTTTTACTTTCCTCACGAGCACGGGTCTCTTCTTCTTTTAAATTAAGAGAAGTTTTCTCAAGCTTCGATCTTTCTTTTTGAAGCGTTGCAATGGTTTTATCAAAACGAACTTTTCCAACTTCGATTTTCTTTTTCGCACGATTAATCAATCCAAACGGAATTCCATTTTTTTGTGCAACCTCAAATGTAAACGAACTTCCTGCTTGTCCTAAAGCCAATTTGTACATTGGTTCTAAAGACTTTTCATCAAACATCATGTTTGCATTTGTAGCAAAAGGCAATTCGTTAGCCAGAATTTTTAAGTTTGAATAATGTGTTGTAATAATTCCGAAAGCTTCACGGTGATAAAATTCTTCCAGGAAAATTTCAGCCAAAGCTCCACCTAATTCAGGATCAGAACCGGTACCGAATTCGTCAATTAAAAACATGGTTTTCTTGTTGCATTTCTTCAAGAAATAATTCATGTTTTTTAAACGATAACTATATGTACTTAAGTGATTTTCAATAGATTGATTATCTCCAATGTCTGTTAGAATTCTGTCAAACAAGAAAGTTTCACTTCGTTCGTGAACCGGAATTAAAATTCCAGACTGCAGCATTAATTGAAGTAAACCAACAGTTTTTAAGGAAATTGTTTTTCCTCCTGCATTTGGTCCAGAAATTACAATAATTCTGTTTTCTTGTTTTAATTCAATTGTCTGCGGATGCGTAACTTCATTTTTTTGTTTGTTGTTCAAATACAAAATAGGATGATATGCTTCTCTAAAAAACAATCTTCTTTCTTCTGTAATTGCTGGCAAGATTCCATTGATTCGGTTTGCATATTTTGCTTTTCCGGCAACGACATCAATATCACTTAAAAAGTCTTGATATTCAATAAGTAAAGGTAAATACGGACGAATTATATTTGATAAATTCTTTAAAATTCGCGTAATTTCTTCTTTCTCTTCATATTCAAGATTTGCTAATTCTCTTGAGTATTTTAAAGTTGCTTCAGGTTCAATGTAAGCAATGCTTCCGGTTTTGGAACTTCCTAAAATAGAGCCTTTTACTTTACGTCTGTACATAGCAAGTACAGCCAAAACACGTCGGTTTTGAACGAAACTTTCTTTGATATCATCCAAATATCCTAAGCCGTTATATTGCGTTAAAGCTACACCAAAACTTTGGTTTACTTTTCCGCGAACTAAATTCATATTCTGACGAATACTCAAAAGTGCAGGAGAAGCATTGTCTTTAATTTCTCCGTATTTATCAACAATTGCATCAATATGAGTTATGATATCTTTTGTTAATTCTACACGAGAAGCTCTTGCATTTAAGTTTGGATAATAATCATCGAATTTTTTTAAGAAATTCAATAAGACATTTGTTGTCGCAGAAAGATTCGCAATTTTTCTAAAACTGCCTACTTCAAGAAAACTGTCTTCAATTGCTAAAAACTTAATTTCGTGCGTTATAGCGTCAAATCCATGATTTGGAATTGCGTTGTTATTTTCAAAAGACGAAACATATTCTGAAGTCTGCATTAAAGACTGCATTAAAGTTTCTTTATCTCTGAATGGTGTTATTTGTAAAGCTTTTTCTTTTCCAATATCTGTATTACAGCCAGCCGAAATGGTTTCGAGCACTGTTGGAAATTGTAAATCTTGTAATGTTTTTTCGGTAATACTAATCATTTAATTTCTTTAAGAAAGTACAGGCAAAAATACAAAAATAGTATCATTGAATACTGTAAAGTTATTGTGTTATTTTATTGTTTGTTAAAGTATGATTTAACTTAAAAATTTCTGAAATTCGCATAAAAAAATTATGGACGTAAAAATGCATTCTTCCTGGAAACCAGTTTTAAACGAAGAATTTGAAAAACCTTATTTCAATGAATTGATTGATTTTGTAAAATCAGAATATTCAACGAAGGTTTGTTATCCAAAGGGAAGCCAGATTTTTTCAGCTTTTGATCATTGTCATTTCGATCAGGTTAAAGTGGTTATTATTGGTCAGGATCCTTATCACGGACCTAATCAGGCAAATGGTTTGTGTTTTTCTGTAAATGACGGAATTCCGTTTCCGCCTTCACTTCATAATATTTTCAAAGAAATCGAAACTGATTTAGGTAAACCACTTCCAAAAACCGGAAATTTAGAACGCTGGGCAGATCAGGGTGTTTTTCTTTTAAATGCTACTTTAACGGTTAGACAATCTGAGGCAGGAAGTCATCAGGGTAAAGGCTGGGAAAAATTTACTGACGCTGTTATTAAACAAATTTCTGCTGAATCTGAAAATGTTGTGTTTTTACTTTGGGGCGGTTTTGCTCAAAAGAAAGCTACATTAATCGACGCTTCAAAACATCATATTTTAAAATCAGGACACCCATCTCCTTTAAGTGCTAATAGAGGTTTTTGGTTTGGAAATAAACATTTCAGCCAGACAAATGCTTTTCTAAAATCAAAAGGACTTCAGGAAATAGAGTGGTAATATAAAAGGTTCTATTTTATTCTAATAATTTAGAACCTCAAATTTATTATCTGCTATTTTAAAAATACTTGGATCTACGGTACAGTCTTGAAGGATTTTTAGATTTTCTTCTTCGCTAAGGCCATAACAAAAATATATTCCGTCAAATTTTACTTTATTGATATTGGCTTCAAAAGAATGTTTAAATTCATAATCACCATAATAAGTACGGGCAATTTTTCCTGTCCAGGAAATTTCAAAAGTATTATCAGGGTTTCTGTTTAAAACTATTTTATGATCGCAGCAGCTGTCATGTCCTAATAGATAAATATAAAAAGCTAAATCCTGAAAATCAAATTTATCTCCTAATGGTAATTGATCAGTAATAAGGGTTTCGTGATTGAATTTAGAAAAATCAAATTTATTTTCAGAAGTTCCCATTACAATTCCACCAGAATGCCATTCGGTTGAAGACAAAATACAATTATGATAATTACCCCAAACTGTTTTAGATTTCCAATCTGAATCTACATCTTCATTATCATCAGAATCATCTTCGGCATAATAAGAATTTGTTACTAAATGAAAATCAAATAACAAACCTCTTTCTGGATCGACTCTTGCACTCCAAACAAATTCTTCTAAAGTATGACCCAATGGATATGGATTATCATGAAAGAAAATTCTATTGGTATTGCTCATGAGTCAAAAATAAATAGGGATAAATTATTTTTTAATAATTTCTTCTAAAACAGCTTCGTTTTCGTAGTTAGTAACTTTTAGAATAATCTCTTGATTTTTAACTGTTTTTCCTTCAATAACATATAATTTTCCCTTGTTAAAAGGAACATTACTTTGGTCAAAATCAACATCACCGTAAGTTAAAGTATTTTTAATATCGGCAGTATCAACCCATTTTTCGTTTAAAGTCTGAATTGCTTTATCGGAATATTTAAAAGGTTTTGTTCTTAGATTGTTTAAAACTCGGGCGTTTGGAAAATAATTACAGCGAGTGTCTTTACCACTAAATACAAGGGCTACAAAAAAGCATCCCATAATTAATCCAATCAAATAATATGCAAAACGGTGTACGAACTTCATGAAATAAAATTTTGGCAAAGGTACATTAAAGTTCCTTTAAAATACAAGTAAATTAATATCGTTGTCTGGCAGGTCGAACCAGTCGCCAATAGCTTTATTTGTTAGAATTCCATGATATAAATAAATTCCGTTTTTAAGTCCTTTATTGCATCGAATCGCACTTTCTAAACCACCATCTTCGGCTATCTGATGCAGGTAAGGTGTTAGAATGTTACTAATTGATAATGAGGCAGTTTTGGAATAACGTGAAGGTATATTTGGTACACAATAGTGTAAAACATTGCTTTTTATGAAAGTAGGTTTTTCGTGAGTTGTAACTTCTGATGTTTCGAAACAACCTCCGGTATCAATACTCACATCGACAATTACAGCGCCTTTTTTCATGTGTTCGACCATAGTTTCATTAACAACAATCGGGCATCTTTCTTTTCCTCTCATTGCTCCAATTGCAACATCACAACGTCTTAAAGCTTTTAATAAACCTTTTTGTTGTATCGTTGAAGTAAAAATTCGCTGGTTTAAATTGTTTTGTAAACGACGTAATTTTGTGATTGAATTATCAAAAACTTTTACGTTTGCACCTAATCCAATGGCTGTTTTTGCAGCAAATTCACCAACTGTTCCGGCTCCAAGAATTACAACTTCGGTAGGAGGGACACCGGTAATATTTCCGAATAAAAGCCCTTTTCCAAATTCATCGGTAATCATTAATTCGGCTGCAATAAGGATAGAAGCAGTTCCTGCAATTTCGCTTAGAGATTTTACGGCAGGATAAGAACCGTCTTCATCTTTAATATATTCAAAAGCTAAAGCTGTAATTTTTTTTTGTGCCAAAGCTTCAAAATAAGCTTTCTTTTTGGTTTTCAATTGAATGGCCGAAATGATTGTCGTTTCCGGATTTATCATTTCAATTTCAGCTAATGTTGGCGGTTCTACTTTTAATAGAAGTGGACAACCGAAAACCCTTTTGGTATCTTTTGTAATTTCTGCACCTGCATCTGAGTATTCCTTATCGGTATAACTCGAACTTTCTCCTGCTCCAGATTCAATCATAACACGATGACCTTCATAAGTAAGGGAATTTACGGCATCGGGAGTCAAACAGATACGACGTTCCTGATAGCTTGTTTCCTTAGGAATTCCTATGAAAAGTTCTCTTTTAAAACGACCAACCTCAAGTTTTTCTTCTTGGGGAAGCAATTGTTGTTTTGTAAATGGAGTTAAGGTAATTGACATGGATTGTGCAAAATATTAAGGGTACAAATTACGTAAAAAGTTTTAAAATTAGTGCAAAAATTCTGCTAATAGTAAAGTCTAATGTTAAGTTATTTTTTGTGTCTCTGTGTAAATTTTTACCGCAGAGATTCGCAAAGAATTCACAGAGGTTCGCAAAGCTTTTAGGCTAAGCTAATTTCAATTCTCTTTTTCCATCTGCCAATAATTCAATATTAATGGTAGAATATTCTTCCGGAAGCAGATTCGCAATTTTTTCAGACCATTCGATAAAACACCAGTTTCCGGAATATAAATAATCATCAACGCCCATATCGAGCGCTTCGGTTTCTTTGTTTAATCGGTAGAAATCAAAATGATAAACGGTTTGATTATTAGATGTATAATATTCATTTACCAAAGAAAAAGTCGGGCTGCTGGTAGCATCCTGCACTCCTAAACTTTTGCATAACTGCTTAATTAAAGTAGTTTTTCCAACGCCCATTTCTCCATTAAAAAGAATGATTTTTTTAGGGTTTGAATCTAAAATCTGCTGTGCAACGTCCTGAATTTGATCTAATGAAAAAACGATAGTCATTTTTATATTTTTTTTGCCACGAATTTCACAAATTTTCACGAATTAAAAGTTGTTTTTCTTTTCAATTTCAATAAAAATTAGTGTCAATTCGTGAAATTCGTGGCGATATATTTTTATTTCGGATTAAATACCAAGAACGGAATAATCATTTCTTCTAACGAAATTCCACCATGTTGATAGGTATTTTTATAATAACTTACATAATGATTATAGTTGTTTACGTAAGCCAGGAAAAAATCATTTTTGGCAAAAATAAACGAACTACTCATATTTATGGCAGGTAAACCAATTGTTTTAGGTTCTTTAACTACGTAAACATCTTTTTGTTCGTATGTTAAACTGCGGCCTGTTTTGTAGCGCAAATTTAAACTTGTATTTTTATCTCCCACAACTTTCGACGGATTTTTTACATTAATTGTTCCGTGATCTGTGGTTAAAATCAATTTGAAACCTAAAACTTGTGCTTGTTGAATAATTTCCAGTAAAGGAGAATTTTTAAACCAGCTCAATGTCAAGGAACGATATGCTTTATCATCAGAAGCTAATTCTTTTACTACTTCCATTTCGGTTTTAGCATGCGAAAGCATATCCACAAAATTGTAAACAACCGTTACTAAGTCGTTTCCTTTTAAGGCTTTAAAGTTTTCTGCCAGTTTTTTACCTCCGGCATAATTGGTGATTTTGAAATAATCTTCTTTAATATTTAATCCTAAACGCTTTATTTGTGCCGAAAGAAATTCGGCTTCGTAAAGGTTTTTTCCTCCGTCTTCAACATCATTTTTCCAATATTGTGGAAACTGTTTTTCCATGTCTAAAGGCGTTAAACCAGAGAAAATAGCATTTCTGGCATATTGCGTAGCGGTTGGAAGAATAGAGAAATATGGAACTTCTTTTTCTAATTTATAGTAATTAGAAATTACGGTTTCAAAAGATTTCCATTGATCGTAGCGAAGATTATCAATTACAACAAACAAGATTGGTTTGTCTTTCTTTTTAATTTCAGGAACTACTAATTCTTTAAATAAATTATGCGATTGAATAGGTTTATCTGCTTTTGGTGCAAACCAGTCTTCATAATTTCTTTCAATATATTTTCCGAATTGAGAATTGGCTTCAACCTTTTGAGATTCAAGAATTTCGATCATTGCCTGATCATTAATATTCTCTAATTTTAATTCCCAGAAAAGCAATTTTTTATACAATTCAACCCAGTCTTCATAAGAATTAACCATCGCTAATTCCATTGAAATTTTGCGAAATTCTTTCTGATAATCGAGCGTTGTTTTTTCTGAAATTAATCTGGAATCGTCCAGGTTTTTCTTCAAACTCAATAAAATTTGATTCGGATTTACTGGTTTTATCAAATAATCAGCGATTTTAGAACCAATCGCTTCTTCCATTATATATTCTTCTTCGCTTTTAGTAATCATAATCATCGGGATGGCTGATTTTTTCTCTTTCATTTCAGAAAGAGTTTCAAGTCCGCTCATTCCCGGCATATTTTCATCAAGGAAAACAATATCGAAATTTTCTTCTTCAAACAAAGCAATAGCATCAAGGCCGTTATTGCTTGTTGTTACTTCATAATTCTTTTTTTCCAGAAATAATATATGTGGCTTTAAAAGATCGATCTCATCATCGACCCAAAGTATTTTGATCTTATCCATAAACAATTTTAATTTTAATGCAATTTAAAGGTATAGAACTTAAAAAGTATTAAAAATAGTATAAAATTAGAGATGACGAATTGAAATTTATTTAGAATTATTTTTTGCGTCTTTTTAATGTTTAAGAAAATACTGATAGTAAATATCTGTTTTTTAAGTTAAAAACTGAAATGAATTTATACTTAATTACTTATATTTGTTGACCAAAAAATAACCAAAGAGTGACTCAAATTAACAAATTAAAAATATTCAATGACCCAATATACGGGTTTATAACTATACCGAACGAACTCATCTACGACCTAATTCAACACCCTTACTTTCAGCGTTTGCGACGTATTTCGCAAATGGGATTATCGTATTTAGTTTATCCGGGAGCAAATCATACTCGTTTTCATCATGCTTTGGGCTGCATGCATTTAATGCAAAAGGCTGTTGAAAGTCTACGTTTTAAAGGCGTTGCGATTTCAAATGAGGAAGAATGTGCTTTATTAATTGCTATTTTACTGCATGATATTGGGCACGGGCCGTTTTCGCATGCTATGGAAAAAAGTATTGTTGAAGATGTAAATCATGAAGCTATTTCATTATTGTTTATGAACAGGCTTAATGATGAATTTGACGGAAGATTAAGCCTTGCAATTCAGGTTTTTAAAGGGGAATATCATAGAAAATTCATGTTGCAGTTGATTTCTAGTCAATTAGATATGGACAGAATGGATTATCTTAAACGAGATAGTTTTTATACTGGAGTTGCAGAAGGAAATGTGAATTCAGAACGTTTGATTCAAATGATGAATGTAGTTGACGATGTTCTGGTGATTGAGGAAAAAGGTATTTATTCTGTAGAAAAATTTCTGCTTTCGCGAAGATTAATGTACTGGCAGGCTTATTTGCATAAAACAAGTCTGGTTGCTGAGTTAATTTTAATGAAAGTATTGAAACGTGCTAAAGAATTGACTTTAAAAGGAGTTAAACTTCCTTGTAGTGAACCGCTTTTGTATTTTATGCAAAACAAAATTAGTCTTGAAGATTTTGATGCCGAAAAACTGGATTTATTTTCTCAGTTAGATGATTTTGATATCATCAGTGCTTTAAAAGCGTGGCAGAGAAATTCTGATTTTATACTTTCTACTTTAAGTAAAATGATCATTAACAGAGATTTATTAAAGATTAAACTTAGTGCAGACAAAATTCCGATGGAAGAATCCCAATCTTTAAAAGAAGAATTTGCAGAAGCACATAATATTTCGGCACTGGATGCCGGTTATTTTATTTTTAGAGGTAAAATTAAGAATCAGGCTTATAGTAAAGCTGCCGAACCAATACGAATTTTGAAAAAAGATAAAACAATTGAGGATGTTGTCGAAGCTTCTGATCAGTTGAATCTGAAATCGTTATCTAAATTGGTGACAAAATATTATATCTGTTTTCCAAAACAACTTATCTAAAATTAACATTTAAAATCTATTTTTTATATTTTTGTCGCGATGAAATTTACAGCAGAACAAATAGCAGGAATTTTAGAAGGAGAAGTTGTTGGGAATCCCAATGCCGAAGTTTCTCGACTTTCTAAGATAGAAGAAGGAGAGGAAGGATCTCTTACTTTTTTGGCTAACCCGAAATATATCAACTATATATATACTACAAAAGCAACTGTTACCATTGTTAACGACAGCTTTATACCTGAACAGGAAATCACTACTACATTAATAAAGGTTGAAGATGCTTATGCTTCTTTTTCTAAACTTTTGCATTTTTACAATCAGGTAAAATTGAATAAAAACGGAATCGAACCACAGTCTTTTATGTCTGAAGGAACTAAATATGGCGAAAATTTGTATTTAGGAAGCTTTAGTTATATAGGACAAAATGTAGTTTTAGGAAACAATGTAAAAATTTACCCAAACAGTTTTATTGGCGATAATGTTGTTATTGGCGATAATGTGTTTATTTTTGCCGGTGCAAAAATTTATTCAGAGACTATAATTGGTAATAATTGCACCATACATTCAGGTACTATTATAGGTGCAGACGGTTTTGGCTTTGTACCAAATGAAGAAGGAGTTTATAGTAAAGTACCGCAAATAGGTAATGTAATTATCGAAGATAATGTAGATATTGGCGCAAATACTACAATTGACAGAGCAACTCTGGGGTCTACAATTATTAGACAAGGAGTTAAATTAGACAATCAAATTCAAATCGCCCATAATGTTGAAATTGGTAAAAACACTGTAATTGCTGCCCAAAGCGGTGTTGCAGGTTCTACTAAAATTGGCGAAAACTGTATGATTGGCGGACAGGTAGGTATCGCAGGTCACTTAACAATAGGAAATAATGTGAGACTTCAGGCGCAGTCTGGAGTGGCGAGAAACATTAAAGATGATGAAATTCTGCAAGGAACGCCATCGCTTGGATATACTGATTTTAATAAATCGTATGTTCATTTCAAAAATCTTCCTAAAATAGTTGCCGAAGTTGAAGAAATAAAAAAACAAATAATAAACCCAAAAAATGGAAATAATGGTTAAACAGAAGACCATCAAAAATGAAATTTCACTAAAAGGCGTTGGATTACACACTGGAAAAGAAGTTACAATGACTTTTAAACCAGCTCCAATTAATAATGGTTTCACTTTTGTAAGAGTAGATTTGCAAGGCCAGCCAGTCATTGAGGCTGACGCTAATTATGTTGTTAATACGCAAAGAGGAACTAATTTAGAAAAATTAGGTGTTAAAATACAAACTCCGGAACACGTTTTAGCGGCAGTAGTTGGCTGCGATTTGGATAATATTATTATTGAATTAGATGCCTCTGAACTTCCTATTATGGATGGTTCATCAAAATATTTTGTTGAAGCAATTGAAAAAGCAGGAATCGAAGAACAAGAAGCAAGCCGTAATGTTTATGTAGTAAAAGAAGTTATTTCATTTACTGATGAAGCTACAGGAAGCGAAATCCTTGTTATGCCAAGCGATGAGTATCAAGTAACTACAATGGTAGATTTTGGTACAAAAGTTTTAGGTACTCAAAATGCTACGCTTAAAAGTTTATCAGATTTTAAACAAGAAATTGCAAGTTCAAGAACTTTTAGTTTTTTACATGAACTAGAATCTTTGTTAGAGCACGGTTTAATTAAAGGTGGAGATTTAAATAACGCTATTGTTTACGTAGACAAAGAAATCTCTGAATCTACAATGGCTAACTTAAAGAAAGCTTTTGGTAAAGAAGAAATTTCAGTTAAACCAAACGGAGTTTTAGATAACCTTACTTTGCATTATCCAAATGAAGCTGCAAGACACAAATTACTTGATGTTATTGGAGATTTATCTTTAATTGGAGTTCGTATTCAAGGAAAAATTATTGCAAATAAACCAGGTCACTTTGTAAACACTCAGTTTGCTAAAAAACTGGCAAAAATCATTAAAATAGAGCAGAGAAATCATGTTCCTGTTTATGATTTAAACCAAGAGCCATTGATGGACATTCATAAAATCATGTCAATGCTGCCTCACAGACCACCATTTTTGTTAATTGACAGAATTATCGAAATGTCTGATCGTCATGTGGTTGGTTTGAAAAATGTTACGATGAACGAAAATTTCTTCGTAGGACATTTTCCTGAAGCTCCAGTAATGCCGGGAGTTTTAATTGTTGAAGCAATGGCACAAACAGGCGGAATTTTAGTTTTAAGCACTGTTCCGGATCCTGAAAATTATTTGACATATTTCATGAAAATTGACAATGTTAAATTCAAACACAAAGTATTGCCGGGTGATACCTTAATTTTCAAATGTGAGTTGATTTCTCCTATCAGAAGAGGAATCTGCCATATGCAGGCAAATGCCTACGCAAACGGAAAATTAGTAACTGAGGCAGAATTAATGGCACAAATTGCAAGAAAACAATAATTAATCAAATTTATTGTTTAGGTTTGTTGCCCTAAAAATTAGACTATTTTAATTAAAATATAAAACATAGATGAATCAACCATTAGCATATGTTCATCCAGGCGCTAAAATCGCTAAAAATGTTGTAATTGAACCTTTTACAACAATTCACAATAATGTTGTTATTGGAGACGGTACTTGGATTGGTTCAAATGTGACCATCATGGAAGGTGCTCGTATTGGTAAAAATTGCAACATTTTTCCAGGAGCTGTAATTTCTGCGGTGCCGCAAGATTTAAAATTTGGAGGAGAAGATTCTCTTGCAATTATTGGAGATAACTGTACTATTAGAGAATGTGTTACTATTAATAGAGGTACAGTAGCTTCTGGACAAACTATTCTTGGAAACAATTGTTTAGTTATGGCTTATGCTCACATTGCACACGATTGTGAGATTGGTAATAACGCTATTATTGTAAATGGTGTAGCATTAGCAGGACACGTAGTTGTTGGTAATCACGCCGTAATTGGTGGTTTGGCAGCAATTCACCAATTTATTCATATTGGAGATCACGCCATGATTTCTGGTGGGTCTTTGGTAAGAAAAGATGTTCCTCCTTACACAAAAGCGGCTAAAGAACCATTATCATATGTGGGTATCAATTCAGTTGGTTTAAGAAGAAGAGGATTTAGTACTGAAAAAATTAGAGAAATTCAGGAAATTTACAGAATTTTATATCAAAAGAATTACAATACAACACAAGCTTTAAGTATTATTGAAGCTGAAATGGAAGCAACTCCTGAGAGAGATGAAATTCTTGATTTTATCAGAAATTCATCACGAGGAATTATGAAAGGTTATTCAGGGAATTATTAATTTTAGAGTTTAGATTTCTGATTTTAGATTTCTAAGCTGTAAAATAAAATTTAAATCATATTATAAAAATACAATGTGGATCAGTTTTTAAATCTAAAATCTACATTCAAAAATCTAAAATAAAAAACAAATGGCATCTACATCAGATATTAGAAACGGATTGTGTATTAAATTTAATCACGATATCTATAAAATCATTGAATTTCTTCACGTTAAACCAGGAAAAGGTCCAGCTTTCGTAAGAACTAAATTAAAAAGTTTAACTTCAGGTAAAGTATTAGATAATACTTTTTCTGCTGGTCATAAAATTGACGTTATTAGAGTTGAAACACATACATTCCAGTTTTTATATCCAGAAGGTGATGAATTTCACTTTATGAATGCAGAGACATTTGAGCAGATTTCTTTAAACAAAAATATCTTAGATGCTCCGGATTTATTAAAAGAAGGAACAAACGTAATGGTTCAGATTAATACTGAAACTGATTTACCTTTATCTGTAGATATGCCTGCATCAGTAGTTCTTGAAGTTACTTACGCTGAGCCGGGAGTAAAAGGAAATACAGCTACAAACGCTACAAAAAATGCTACAGTAGAAACTGGTGCATCTGTAAACGTTCCGTTGTTCATCAACGAAGGTGATAAAATTAAAATCGATACAGCTTCAGGTTCTTACATGGAGCGTGTAAAAGAGTAGTTTTTATAAGTTTTCAGTTTTCAGTCACAGTTTTTCAGTTTGTTGATTGAAAACTGTGACTGAAAACTGAGACTAAAAACGAAATAGATATATGAAATTTCCAAAAGTTCACTCTTTAGAAGAAATTGCAAATTTGCTTAACTGCGAATTTATTGGTGACAAAAACTTTGAGGTTTTAGGCATGAACGAAATTCATGTTGTAGAACCAGGTGATATTGTTTTTGTTGACCACCCAAAATATTATGACAAAGCTTTACAATCTGCAGCAACAATTGTTTTAATAAACAAAAAGGTTGAATGCCCGGAAGGTAAAGCTCTTTTAATTTCTGATGATCCTTTCAGAGATTTTAATACTTTAACCAGACATTTTAAACCATTTCAATTTGCAAATGTTGCGATTTCATCTTCAGCTAGTATTGGAGAAGGAACTGTAATTCAGCCTAATAGTTTTATTGGTAATCATGTAAAAATCGGAAAGAACTGTTTGATTCACTCGAACGTTTCTATTTACGATCATACCGTTATTGGTGATAATGTTATTATTCACGCCGGAACTATTTTAGGAGCAGATGCTTTTTATTATAAAAAACGTCCGGAAGGCTTCGATCAGTTAATTTCTGGTGGAAGAGTGGTAATTGAAGATAATGTTGGAATTGGTGCCCTTTGTACAATTGACAAAGGAGTTACCGGAGACACTACAATTAAAGAAGGTACAAAAATCGACAATCAGGTGCATGTAGGACACGATTCTGTTATCGGAAAAAAATGTCTAATTGCCTCACAGACTGGTATTGCAGGCTGTGTTGTTATTGAAGATGAAGTTACAATTTGGGGACAAGTTGGAACAACCAGCGGAATTACAATAGGAGCGAAGGCTGTTATTATGGGACAAACTGGAGTTACTAAATCGGTTGAAGGAGGAAAGTCCTATTTTGGAACTCCAATTGAAGAATCAAGAGAAAAGTTAAAACAATTAGCCAATATCAAAAAGATTCCTGAAATTCTAAATAAATTGAAGTAATATGTCTATAAAAGAGTTTGTTCAAAAATTTTATAAGTCGGATGCCTTAATTGATAGTGAAATTTTAAAAACTTATCTGCATCCTGAGGTAATCATTGAATGGAACAGTACAAAAGGTTTTATTCAGTTAGATCATAATGCTATAGTTGAATTAACAAATGAACTCAGCAGAGCTTATGTGCGTTCTAAAGTTAGAATCAGCCACATTCTTGCCGAAGATGACTTAGTTTCAGTACGTTATTCTCATTATGTAAAAACAATCGAGAATCCGCGCGAGGAAATGTTATTGGCACATTTTGCAACGATTTGGCAAATAAAAGATGATAAGCTTTATAGAGGTTATCAAATGAGCCAATTTTCTTAATTTTTTTTTGACAATAAAAGAGGCAAATTACATTACAAAACCTTATTTTTGCAACACAATTTTAAAAACTACATAAAATATATATCATGAGTGTTTTAGTTAATAAAGATTCCAAAATAATTGTTCAGGGATTTACAGGAAGCGAAGGTACTTTCCACGCTTCTCAAATGATTGAGTACGGTACTAATGTTGTTGGTGGTGTTACTCCGGGAAAAGGAGGAACTAGCCATTTAGACCGTCCGGTTTTTAATACAGTAAAAGATGCTGTTGATCAAGCTGGAGCTGATACTTCTATCATTTTTGTTCCGCCAGCTTTTGCTGCTGATGCAATTATGGAAGCTGCTGATGCCGGAATTAAAGTAATTATTGCTATTACAGAAGGAATTCCTGTAGCAGATATGATTAAAGCAAATAATTATGTTAAAGAAAGAAATTCTAGATTAATTGGACCAAACTGTCCAGGTGTTATCACTCCGGGAGAAGCTAAAGTTGGTATTATGCCAGGTTTCGTTTTCAAAAAAGGAACAGTTGGTATCGTTTCTAAATCTGGAACTTTAACTTACGAAGCTGCTGACCAGGTTGTAAAACAAGGTTTAGGAATTACTACAGCTATTGGTATTGGTGGAGATCCAATCATTGGAACTACAACTAAAGAAGCTGTTGAATTATTAATGAACGATCCGGAAACTGAAGCAATCATTATGATTGGTGAAATTGGAGGTCAATTAGAAGCTGATGCTGCAAGATGGGTAAAAGCTGATGGTAACCGTAAACCAGTTATTGGTTTTATCGCTGGAGAAACTGCTCCTGCTGGTAGAACAATGGGTCACGCAGGTGCTATTGTTGGTGGTTCTGACGATACAGCTGCTGCTAAAAAACAAATTATGAGAGACAACGGAATTTACGTTGTTGATTCACCAGCTGAAATTGGTAAAAAAGTAAAAGAAGTATTAGGATAATCTCCAAATATTCAAAATAACAAATTCCAAAAAAGTCTCAATATTTTGTTGAGACTTTTTTACATTTTAAAGACTGAGGCGTAAAAAGAAAAAACTTAGAATCTTAGTACCTCAGTATCTTAGAAACTTAAAAAAGAAATGATGAGTAAAGAATTAGAAAAGTTTAAAGCAAGTAATAGTTTTACTTTTACTGTAAACGATAGTTTAGAAGAAGTTTGCAACGCTCCGGAAGGAAGCGCTGGAATCTTTGTAGTTTATGAAATTGACGGAGATGCAAAAGAATTAATCATGGTTGGTTCTACTGGAACTGTTCAAAACGATGGAACTCTTAAAAGCAAAAATGGAGGATTATATGATAAAATCGTAAACGGACATCAATTTGCTAAAACAGGAAGAAAATATTCATGGCCGGCTCAAATGAAATTAGAGAACATTTCTGTTCTTGAAGTAGTTTGGTACGAAACTTTTAATGCAGATGTAAAAGCAATTCCAACTGCAGTTGAAGGACAAGTTTTGCAAAATTTCTTAGATGAAAATGCAAAATTACCAAGATGGAATGTGGCTTTTTAAGCTGATTTTCAGTCTATAAAACTTAAAAAGCCTTGCTAATATTTAGTAAGGCTTTTTTATTAAGTATTAGGTTTTTAATTATCGACGTTTTATATTTAACACATTAAAAACAACTCTGACATATGATGAAAAACTACTTGCTATTATTGGCTTTATGCCTATTTTCTTCTGCTAATTCGCAAATAATAAATTTTCCAGATGCTAATTTTAAAATGTGGTTATTAACTGCAAGTGGAACACCTACAAATGTAAGTCAGGCTTTTGATATAAATGGTGATCAATTTTTTATTGATTCTAATCATGATGGAGAAATTCAAATCGAAGAAGCAAAAAAAATATATAAAATAAGCATTCCTTGCAACAGCTGTTACAATGATAGAAAAATTTCATCTATAGAAGGAATACAATATTTTACAAATGTAAAAGAGTTAAATTTAAGTAATAATTTAATTGAAAATGCAGATTTAAGTGCTTTAAAGGATCTTAGTTTTTTAATGCTTGACTATAATAATTTGACTAAATTTAATTTTACAGGATTGGACAAATTGGAACTTTTTAATGCCTCGTATAATAATTTTGAAACAATCGATTTTTCTTCGGTTAAAAGTATGAGAATTATAGGTATTGGTCATAATAAATTAAATGACATAAATTTATCAGGTTTAAAAAAGCTTGAATCTCTGTATCTGGACAATAATAATTTAATAAATTTAAATATTAGCGATCTATCTAATTTGCTTGTCTTTTATTTTAATAATAACCAGATTGCAGATATTAATACAAAAACACTTTTGAGTATAACAGATTTTCGCTGCGAAAATAATCTGCTTACTTCATTAGATTTTTCAAATTCAAAGAAATTAGAAACCTTGATTTGTAATAAAAATAAGTTGGAATCTCTGTTTCTTAAAAATGGGCATTTTGATAGATATTTACAGTTTAGCGACAATCCAAATTTAAAATTTATTTGCTCTGACGAAAATTTTAGCGACAATCTTCCAGAGATGTCCAATATTAATTATATTTTAAATTCGTACGGAATAAATAATTGCACTGTGAATTCTTATTGCTCATTTACTCCTGGTGGAACTTTTTATACGATTCAAGGAAATCAAAAATTTGATGCTGATAATAATGGCTGTGATGATTCTGATTCAAGTTTTACTAATTTAAATTTTAGTATTTCTAATGGGACTGCAAAGGGAAATATCATTTCGGATACTTCAGGAAATTATGCATTACCAGTAGGAGAGGGAATTCATATAATTACTCCGATTCTCGAAAATCCTAACTATTTTACAGTTATACCTGAATCAGCTTCAGTTACTTTTCCTAACGAAAGTTCTCTATTTAAACAAAATTTCTGTATAAGTCCAAAAGGAATTCATCAGGATGTTGAAATCAGTATTTTATCAATACTTCCTGCAAGACCAGGTTTTGATGCAACGTATAAAATTATCTACAAAAACAAAGCAAACAAAACTATTTCGGGTTCTGTTACCCTAGATTTTAATGATGCTGTATTAGATTATATTTCTTCGACTCCAAATTTTACAAATCAAGCAACAAACAAATTAGTTTGGGATTATGTTGATTTAAAACCTTTAGAAGTAAGAGAAATTTTAGTTACTCTGAACGTAAACTCACCAATGGAAACTCCCGCGGTAAACATTAATGACAGATTGAGTTTTAACGCTTTAATTACACCGGTAACTGGCGATGAAAAACCTGTTGACAATTCTTTTGCAATGCGCCAAACTGTGGTTGGATCTTATGACCCTAATGATAAAACTTGTTTAGAAGGTGATGTAATTACACCAGAATTAATTGGTGAATATGTTCACTATTTAATTCGTTTTGAAAACACAGGAACATACCCAGCAGAAAATATTGTTGTTAAAGATTTGATCGATTCTTCGAAATTTGATATGGCAACACTTGTTCCAACAAGTTCAAGCCATTCTTACACAACTAAAATTTCAGATGGAAATAAGGTAGAATTCATTTTCGAAAAAATAAACCTCCCTTTTGATGATGATCATAATGACGGATATATTGCATTTAAAATTAAGACTTTGCCAACTCTAAAAGTTGGAGATTCTTTTACTAACGAAGCCAATATTTATTTTGATTATAATTTTCCTATTATAACTAATAAAGCGACTTCGACTTTTAAAAGCTTAGGAACTCAAGATTTTGAGTTTTCTCAATATTTTAATATTTATCCAAATCCGGTAAAGGATATTTTAAATATTTCTTTACAAAATAATATAGAAATTAAATCTATTGAAATTTACGATGTATTAGGACAATTGGTTATAGCTGTTCCAAATATTCAAAATGTTTCGAATATTGATGTTTCTAAATTACAAAGTGGAAATTATATCTTAAAAATCAAAACTGCTAAAGGAACTTCAAGTTCAAAGTTTATTAAACTATAAAGTTTTTCACATGACAAAATTATATGTTCTCTTACTTACATTTTTTACATTTTCACTAACACAAGCACAGGTTATAAAATTTAGTGATGTTAATTTTAAAAACAGATTATTGCGATCTGAAAGTGATAACAATACAGCTAAAAACTTAGATGGTGTCTTTTTTAAAATTGATGCAAATAATGATGGAGAAATTCAAGTTGAAGAAGCGGCTCAAGTTAGTTTTCTAGATCTTGTAAATTATGGTATTTCAAATTTAGATGGAATAGAGAATTTTGTAAACGTTCAATATCTGGGCTGCTTTTATAATACAATTTCTGAAGTTAATTTAGATAAATTAGCAAAACTTGACAGCTTAGATCTTAGTGTCAACAGAATTAAGTCACTTGACATTAGTACTCTTAAAAAGCTTAGATATGTAAATTTACATCAAAATGAAGTTGAAAATTTAAACGTTTCGGGATTAAGTAATCTTAACTATTTGGACAGCGGTAGAAATCAACTTACATCGTTGGATGTAAGCAGTTGTCAAAATTTAAAAACTTTAATATGTTCCGAAAGTAAACTTTCTGAATTAAATGTTAGAAATCTATCAAAGCTTCTTCGTTTTGAATGTTATACTAACAACCTGACAGCATTATATTTAGATGATTTATCCAGTTTAACTTATTTTAGATGCGAAGAAAATAAACTAAAAGAGTTAAATGTTAAGAATTTGACAGAGCTTACTTATGTGCAGTGTTTTAATAATCAACTTGAAACATTAGATTTTAGCAATTCTAAAAAACTTGATACTTTTTATTGTTTTAATAATCTTTTGACTTCTTTATTTGTAAAAACAGGAAGTCCTTTGACTAAGTTTGAGTTTTATTATAATCCAACTTTAAAATATATATGTGTTGACGATAATAAACTTGCGTTTACAAAAAATATGGTAAATCAATTAGGTTATGTTGATTGTGAAGTTAACACCTATTGTTCATTCGATCCCGGAAAAGATTTTTATGTTATTAAAGGAAGTCATAAACTTGATTTGAATAATGATGGATGTGATTTAAATGATAAACCTTTTCAAAATATTAATTTTAAAATTACAGATGGAATAACTTCTGGAAATATTTTTTCAGATATTTCAAACGATTTTAAAATTACTGTAGCACCTGGCCAATATACTATAACTCCTGTTTTAGAAAATCCAGATTATTTTTCAGTTTCGCCAGAATCTTTTGCTGTGACTTTTCCAGCTGAAATGAGTCCATTTACTCAAAATTTTTGCATTGTACCGAAAGGGAACCATCAAGATGTTGAAGTTTCAATTTTATCTATCTTACCTGCAAGACCTGGTTTTGATGCATCCTATAAAATTGTCTTCAAAAATAAAGCAAACATAACCGTTTCAGGTTCTGTTACATTCGACTTTAATGATGCAGTTTTAGATTATGTTTCTTCTATTCCAATTGTTACAAATCAATTATCAAATAAATTAATTTGGGAATATGTTGATTTAAAGCCTTATGAAGTAAGAGAAATTGCTGTGACTCTAAATGTAAATTCTCCAATGGAAACTCCTGCCGTAAATATTAATGACCGTTTGAGTTTTAATGCATTAATTACTCCGGTAACTGGAGATGAAAAACCAGTTGATAACTCTTTTGCAATGCGTCAAACGGTGGTTGGATCTTATGATCCTAATGATAAAACTTGTTTAGAAGGCGATATTATTACACCAGAATTAATAGGTGAATATGTTCACTACTTAATTCGTTTTGAAAATACAGGAACATATCCTGCCGAAAATATTGTTGTAAAAGATTTGATAGACTTATCAAAATTTGATATTTCAACACTAGTACCAACAATTTCTAGTCATTCTTATACAACTAAAATTTCAGAAGGAAATAAAGTAGAATTTATTTTCGAAAAAATAAACCTTCCCTTTGATGATGCTCACAATGACGGATACATTGCGTTTAAAATTAAAACTTTACCAACTCTAAAAGTTGGAGATTCTTTTACAAACGAAGCCAATATTTATTTTGATTATAATTTTCCAATTTTAACCAATAAAGCGACGTCTACGTTTAAAACATTAGGGACAGAAGATTTTGAGTTTTCAAAATATTTCAATGTTTATCCAAATCCGGTAAAAGATATTTTAAACATTTCTTTACAGAATAATATAGTGGTTATATCTATTTCGATTTACGATATATTAGGGCAATTGGTTGTAGCAATTCCAAACATTCAGAATATTTCGAATATTGATGTATCTAAATTAAGAAGTGGGAATTATATCTTAAAAGTAAAATCTGACAAAGGAAGTTCAAACACAAAGTTTATTAAATTGTAAAAAAAGAGCCTGAACATTTCAGGCTCTTTTTTATCTTTTTAAACTAAAATGAGATTTGAATTCTTTCTCGATTTTGTTTTCTGTAAATAGTATTTTAAACCAATAATCAGTTGCAGGCATTTGATGTCCGTTGTAAGTTCCGTCCCATCCTAAAGTTTTAGAATTCAACTGCTTTATTAATTTCCCATAACGATCAAATATAAAAATTCGATCATTTTGTATACCCTCAAAGCCAATAATATTCCAAGTATCATTTTGACCGTCACCATTTGGAGTGAAGAATTTTGGATAACCAATTACTATAATTTCTTTAGTTAAATTAGTGCATCCATTAATACTTCTCACGGTTATTATATGCTTTCCGGAAGCGACATTAGTAAATTGATTTGAAAATTGAAAGTCCGAATTGTCTATTTGATATTCAAAAGATCCTGACGTATTTGTTACGTTTATTGTTATAGTTGAATTTTCAGAAAAAGATTCAGATTGATTAATTGTTATTTCTCCTGAGTTAGTATTAATACTAGTTACTTCAGCTTCTATAATATCTGAAATGCAGTTGGTGTTTTTATCAATTGCAATTACAGCATAATGACCAGTTTCTTTTGCTTCTAATATACTATTGCTTTGATTTACTATTTTATTACCGTCTAAAAACCATTCAAAATTGTATCTCGAACTACTTAATTGAGAATTTAAGAGATAAGACTGGACAAGATTATTTGTGATGTTTTCAATACAAATTTTTCCATCTTCAATTTTAGGCTCTGGTTTAGGATAAACTACAACTATCAATTTTGTTGATGCTGCACATTGACCATTATTTGGTGTAAAAGTGTATTCAGTAGTTGTGAGATTATTTATAGCTGGTGACCATGTACCGGTAATTCCGTTATTAGACTGCAATGGAAGTGAGATTATTTCGCTTTCACAAATTGGCACAATTGCATTAAATATTGGGGTTGTTTTTTGATTTACATTTACTGTTAATTTAGCAGTATTAGCACATTCTCCTGAATTTGGTGTAAACGTATATTCTGTAGTTGTGAGATTATTTATTGCTGGAAACCAAGTGCCTGTAATTCCATTATTTGATTGTAACGGAAGAGAAATTGATTTACCTTCACAAATTGGTAAAATAGGGTTAAATACTGGTGTTGTTTTTTGATTTACAGTTACTGTTAATTTAGTAGTATTGGCACATTGACCAGGATTAGGTGTAAAAGTATATTCTGTAGTCGTTAAATTATTTATTGAAGGTGTCCATGTTCCGTTTATGCTATTAGTTGATTGCAATGGAAGTGAAATTGTTTCACCTTCGCAAATTGGTGCAATAACATTAAATGTTGGATTTATCTTTTGATTTACAGTTACTGTTAGTTTAGCAGCAATAGCGCATTGCCCGGAATTTGGTGTAAAGGTATATTCTGTAGTTGTGAAATTATTTATTGCAGGAGCCCATGTTCCGTTTATGCCATTAGTTGATTGCAATGGAAGTGAAATTGATTCGCCTTCACATATTGCGCTGATAGGAGTGAAGAGCGGAATAGCTTTTTTATTAACAATTATAGAACCGCTGCTGCTTGCATTTACACCACATCCTCCCGAAGTAGATATTGTATAATTATATGTCCCAGAAGAAGTTGGGATTCCACTAATTGTAAATATATTTCCAACCAAACTTGTTGTCACACCAGCAGGCAAATTTCCAGAAGTTATTGATGCACTTATAGCTCCTCCGCCAATTGTATAGGTAACATCGCTAATAGCTGTGTTTTCGCAAACCTGCTGTGAAGCAGGGCCTTGATTGCGGGTTAATGTTGGAGTCGTTATACAAGTATCGAGTATACATGATTGTATACTTGACTTATAGCAATTTGATGGTTGTCCTAGTGGTAAAACTTCTATAGTTACAGTTTCTCCATGAGGAACATTACTAACGGTATAAGATTGTACATGACCAATAAAACCAACATTTACAGTAGGGTTAGAGCCTATTTTGTAAGAAACCGAATAATCTATAAAGCCTAAAGGCAGCCAATTAAAAGTAATTGAATTTGTTGATTTCGTACCACAATAAAGATAAGGTGCCTGAACCATAGCAAAAGATACTTTTATTTCATCTGCTACTGGACACCCTGTTCCAGTTACGTTTGCTTTAACACCATAAGTTCCCGATTGATTTATTGTTAGTTCAGGACCGGTTTGAGATGGAATTATCACTCCATCGCGTGTCCATTCATGTACAACTGAGGGGGCTAATCCTGTTTTTAAAATGTAATTGGAAGAAGAGCAAATTCTTACATCTTCACCTAAAATACTCCCAGAACTACTAAAACTTGCCTCTTCAATGAATACTGCCGAGTCATAATTGTTGTCGGCTACATTAGCAATTGCAAGTTTAATATGATACGTTTGCCCACACTGAACATCCGAGCTTGCTTGTAAAACTTTTGTAAAACCATCGTATTGAATTGTAGACCCGCCTTCATTATTAATATAGTATTGACAATATTCGCATGGCCCGTTATTTGTATTGCCATTATTCAAATTGTTAATTGAAACAGGGAGGGAAGTGTTTGGAATCAAAGCAATATTTTTTGCATTTCCAGAATAAGGACCTGTAATTCCGGGGCCGCTTATAAAAAAACCAAAATTATCATTATATAGATCATTTACAAATTCAGGATATTCATCTGAAGCAAAAACAAAATTAAAGGATAATTTATTTCCTACAGGAACAAAATCAAATTCGAGAACAGCTACATTTTTAATAGGCTGATTGTTTGTTAGAATTGATAAATCAGAATCTCCTTCATGTGGATTAGATGTTGGAAGAGTTGCTAGTGAACGATCATTTGGACCGGCAGCTATTATCGCATTTCCAGTACTTAAAATAATCCCTTTATTTAATCCAATATTGGTTGATGCACCATTATCAAATCTTCCTATTTGATCGCTTATAATATTTGATGGTGCTTCGTTAAATTTAATATTTGAAACATTTACACCTGGTCCTAAAAGAGTATTTTGTACTAATTGTTCAGGATTTAAGGATGTATTGTAGATAACTAATTGAGCTTTAGCAAAATTGGAAAATAGCGTAATTAGAAGTACAAAAAGTATTTTTTTCATTTATGTTTTATAGGAATAGGGATGCTGAAGCAAATATAATTAACCATACGAAGACATTTGAATTTTATTAATAAATTCTTAATAAAATATTTAGGTAAACATTTTACAGTTACTTAAAATATTATATTTACTTCTTCAAAAAACATTTTTATGAAGAAAAATTACTTTCTATTATTTTCATTTTTTATATTGTTTAAAGTTAATTCACAGATTATTGATTTTAAATCTCCTGGGTTTAAAACGGTATTGTTATTAGCAAATTATGATAATAATATTGCGAAAGATTCTCAGGGAAAGTCTATAAAAATAGATGAGAATGATGATACAGAAATACAATTATCAGAAGCTATTAAGGTATTTGAATTAGATATGGCATCTCGCTATATTGAGGATATTAGCGAAATTGAAAATTTTACAAATTTAAAAAAGCTTGTTTGCAGTAGTAATTATCTAAAAACTATAAATATAAGTGCCTTAAAAGAGCTCGTATATTTAGATTGTAGTGGTAATTTAATAACGGCATTAGACGCCAGCCAACTTAAAAATCTCGAAACTTTAGTTTGTGCTCAAGGTTTTCTTACTTCAATTAATTTAACAGGACTTTCTAAACTTCATCATTTACATTTAAGTCGTAATTCGCTTGAATATGTTGATTTATCAGGACTGATAAATTTAACAAATATTGATTTTGGTTATAATAATTTAAAAGCACTAGATTTAACTGGATTAACAAAACTCGAAGATTTAATTTGTAATGATAGTAAAATTGAAAGTGTTAACCTTACAAATTGTAGTGAACTTACTCGTTTGTGGATTCAGAATAACGAATTATATAGTCTTGATCTATCAAGTTGCCCTAAACTATTTGAATTATGGGCAGACAATAATAATTTAGAAACAATTGATTTAACTGCTCCAAAAAATATTGGTAATGCGAGTTTAGGTAATAATAAATTGACTTCTGTTCATGTCGAGGATTATAATAATATTGATTTTATTCGCCTTTCAGATAATAATTTTACAACTATAGATTTATCTAAATTTATTAAATTAAGTAATGTAGAGTGCAAAAACAATAAACCTTTAACATGGCTGTATCTAAAAAATGGTAAAGATGAAGTTATTGACATCGAAGGATGTCTGAATTTAAAATACATATGCAATGATGAAATTAAAGATTCAAATGTCGAAAAATATCTTAAATACTACAATCTTACTAATGTAAATCAAAATTCCTATTGTTCTTTTGGTCCAGGAGGGAATTATTCTGTAATTAAAGGTCAGGTAAAAATTGATGCCGATACTAATGGTTGTGATGAATATGATAGCGTATTTCCAAATATCAAATTTGACGTTACTGATGGAAATATAAAAAGCAATATAATGACTAACGAATTGGGTAACTATAATTTACTAGTAGGAGATGGATCGTATACCATTAAACCTATAATTGAAAATCCAAGTTATTATGCAATTTCTCCTGAATCAGTTTCAGTTACCTTTCCAGCAGATTCAAATCCATTTACTCAAAATTTCTGTATTACTCCAAACGGAAGTCATCAAGATTTGGAAATTGGCATTTTACCTATAAATCCAGCCAGACCAGGTTTCGATGCCACATACAAGATAATTTATAAAAACAAAGGAAGTCAAATAAAATCAGGATCAGTTTCGTTGGATTTTAATGATGCCGTTTTAGATCTAGTTACTTCTGTTCCTGCAATTACTAGTCAAAATACAAATAAGCTGGTATGGAATTATATCGATTTGCAACCTTTTGAAAGCAGAGAGATCTTAATTACTCTAAATGTAAATTCTCCAATGGAAATTCCTGCGGTAAATATTGATGATCGTTTGAGTTTTACAGCTGTAATTACACCAATTATAGATGATGAGAAACCAGTTGATAACTCTTTTGCATTGCGCCAAACAGTAGTTGGATCTTTTGACCCGAATGATAAAACCTGTTTAGAAGGAGACGTTATAAAACCAGAGTTGATAGGAGAATATGTTCATTATTTAATTCGTTTTGAAAATACGGGAACTTATCCGGCTGAGAATATCGTAGTGAAGGATTTAATTGATTTGTCTAAGTTTGATATTTCTACATTAGTTCCAACAGGAGCAAGTCATTCTTATATCACTAAAATTTCAAATGGAAATAAAGTAGAATTCATATTTGAAAAAATAAATCTTCCTTTTGATGATGCTCATAATGATGGGTACATTGCTTTTAAAATTAAAACCTTACCAACCTTAAAAGTTGGAGATTCTTTTACAAATGAAGCTAATATTTATTTCGATTATAATTTTCCAATTTTAACCAATAAAGCTACTTCAACTTTTAAAACATTAGGAACTCAGGATTTCGAGTTTTCGGACTATTTTAATATATATCCAAATCCGGTTAAAGATGTTTTAAATATCTTTGTAAATAATACAATAGAACTTAAGACTATAAATATTTATGATATTTTAGGACAGCTGATAATCACGGTTCCAAATGCAGAAAAAACATCAAATATTGATGTTTCCAGATTACAGGCAGGAAATTATATTTTGCAGGTTAAAACAAATAAAGGAAATTCAAGTTCTAAATTTATTAAATACTAAAATTTTAGTAAAGTAAGTAAAGTCATTCAAAAATATATTTGTTATTGGGGAAAATAATAATTTTAACATTTCCTTAAGAACCCAGTTATATCAACCAAAAGAGGCAGTTTTCTATATTAGGAAACTGTCTCTTTTGTGTAAAATAATTGTTTTTAAGTTTTTGCTTTTATATATTTATCGAACAAAAGTAAATGATAATGTTAAAATAATGTATTCTCTGCATTAAGGAACATTGCCTTTGCAGAAATATAAGCCCCCAAGATATGAAGACGCGAATCCTACCGGTCAATGCTGTTGACGATAATACACTTTGGAATAATTTAATAAATGGAGATGAAAAATCATTTTCGTTATTGTTCGAAAGATACTATAGTGATCTTGTAAATTATGGAAATTCCCTTTCTCCATATGCCGAAAAAGTACAAGATTGTATTCAGGATGTTTTTACAGATATTTGGGTTTATCGTAATTCCCTGCAGGAATCTGTAGTGGTAAAAGCTTATTTATTATCGAGCGTTCGAAAAAGAATTGCACGTTTATATGAACGCGATCATATTTTTAGAAAAACGGCAAGTACAGATGCGATTGCTTTTCTTTTAGAATTTTCTGTAGAAAACGAACTTTTGGACGATGATTATGCTGCAAAAGAAAAAGTAACATACCTAAACAAATTACTTAACGAATTACCTGCAAGACAAAAAGAAGCCCTTTATTTACGCTATCATCAAGGTTTATCTGTAGAACAAATTGCAGAAATGCTGGATGTCAATTATCAGTCGGCAAGTAATTTGTTACATCGCGGATTATTGACTCTTCGCAAAGAATGGAAGGGTAGTTTTGCCTTAATCACGCTACTATTTTCAAGCACTCTTTAAAAAAAGTTAAAAAAACTTAAAAAAAATCATAATTTGGTGAGTATATAATAAGAGAACTGTCCTCTATGTTTTTGTAACCTTATTTTTTAGATGCAAAAACGTAATAAATATACCGAAATAGAAGATTTTTTATCTGACGAATCATTTCAATCGTGGGTTCTATCCAAAATTGATGAAGATGGCTGGGAAGAGTGGACTTTAGAAAGCCGCCAGCGTGCTAAATTAGTTGAAGATGCACGATTACTGCTTCTGGCAATGAAAGTTCCTGAAAACAATCTTTCAAGCTCTGATATTCACAGGGCGTTGCACAATACCTGGATCAAAGTTCGAGATAAAGAAAATCAAAAAACTTTAGAAAATTTAAAAGTTAAGTTTTTCCGCAGACAATTTCTGTCTGGCGTAGCGGCAACATTATTTTTTGCTTTTATGGCTGTGTGGTTTTATAACAGCTATTTTAAAACAGAAAGCACAGTTGTAACCTACAAAGAACTTATTGATGAAAACAGCGAAGGATTAGTTGAACAGACTAATAATTCTGACAAACCTCAAATTATTACCTTATCAGACGGCAGTTCTGTATTACTGCAGCCTAACAGTAAATTAAGTTATCCTAAAATCTTTACCGGAAACGAAAGAAAGGTGTATTTATCCGGCGAAGGTTTCTTTGAAATTAGTAAAAATCCCCACAAACCATTCTTCGTTTATGCAAACGAAATTGTTACCAAGGTTGTTGGAACTAGTTTTAGAGTTAAAGCTTATTCCGACCAGCCTGATGTAGAAATTCTTGTTCGCACCGGTAAAGTTAAGGTAAAGTCAAATGAGCTGGTTTCTAAATCTGATGAAGAAGAAATTATATTACTGCCTAACCAGGCACTACGATTTTTGCGAAGCGACTTAAAGTTTAATAAAATTACAAATATTACCCAAGATGCTGCTTTAACTCAAAGTGTTGGAAACATAGAACAGTTGAGTTTTGAATTTAATGATATTCCGGTTTCGCAGATTTTTGAAACAATAGAGCAGGCTTACTTAGTAAATATCGATTATCCAAAAAATAAATTAACCGACTGTCACTTAACAACATCATTAAGTGATCAGCCTTTAACAGAAAAGCTAAAAATTGTCTGTAAAAGCATAGGCAATAATACCAGTTTTGAAATGAATGGGAACCAAATAATTATTACCTCAGACGGTTGTAATTAATCTTTTTTAGTGTAACTGTAATTACACCAAAAATACCATTGTTTCTAATAATTAATTTTTCGAAGTAAAGCCTTTCATTTCCTGATGAAAATGTAATTTATTTCACCAAAATAATAACCAAAAACTAAACTCAACCAGAAATAACTAAATGCCTATGTAAAAGTGAATACCATAAAAAAAGTGCCGAAATGCTGTAACATTATCGACACTTCATTAAATCGAATTTCTCTCTGTAAAGAGTTATTCATACGTTTCTTAAAATACACTCGAATCAGTATTAATCAAAACAAATCAAAATTATGAAAAAACCAGTTGTTAAACAACGATTACTCCATAGAATCATGAAAATAACACTATTTCAGTTTGTCTTAGCACTTGTGTTTTCAAGCTTTGCAGTGGCAAATAATGTAAATGGGCAAAAGAAATTAGATACCAAAGTTACAATTACAGTTGAAAATTTGACTCTTGATAATGCTTTGTCTAAAATTGAAAAGTCTGCACATGTAAAGTTTTCGTATAACTCAAGACTTCCTCAGTTGAGTAACAAAGTAAGTATAGAGGCCAATCAGGAAACGCTTTCAAGTATATTGAGCAGAGTTCTGGTTCCATTTAATATTACATTTTCAGAAGTAAGCAATCAGATTATTTTGCAAAAAACTGCCAGCGCAGATCCATTTGCAAGTGCTGATAATCATGATACACTTTTTGAAGTATTAACTGCAGGTCCAATCATCAAAGGTAAAGTTACAGACCAGTCGGGAAGCCCGCTTCCGGGAGCCACAGTTATGGCAAAAGGTACTAAAATAGCAGTATTAACAGATTTTGATGGTAATTTTTCTATCGAAATGCCTGCAAATTCAACAGGACTTATCATTTCTTACGTAGGTATGGACACGAAAGAAATTGGTATAGAAAATACTACACCAACCGTAGTACTTAGTGAAGTAGGACAAAACTTAAAAGAAGTTGTAGTAACAACAGGTTACGAAAAAACATCAAAAAGAACTTTTACAGGAGCTATCAGTAAAATTTCTGGTGCTGAATTAAAAGTAGACGGTGTTGTTGACGTAAGCAGAATGATTGAAGGTAAAGCAGCAGGGGTTACCGTACAAAACGTTACAGGAACATTTGGTACAGCTCCAAAAATTACAGTTCGTGGATCATCTTCAATTTTTGGAGATACAAAACCATTATGGGTTATTGATGGTGTGGTTCAGGAAGATATCATCAATATGTCATTTGCAGATTTAGCATCTGGAAACTCAGAAACATTATTAAGTTCATCTGTAGCAGGTTTAAATGCAAACGATATTCAAAGTATTGAGATTCTTAAAGATGCATCGGCAACTTCTATCTATGGTTCAAGATCATTAAACGGAGTTGTAGTTGTAACAACAAAACAAGGACGTAGAGATGCTCCGTTAAAAATTACTTACGGTTTAGAGCAAACTGTTAGAGCGGTGCCAAACTACAGCCAATATGATATTTTAAATTCTCAGGAATCTATGAGTATTTTAAAAGAAATGGAACAAAAAGGATATTTAGATTTACCTTCAACAGTAAACGGAAGATACGGTGGAGCTTACAACATTTTAGGAAGAGCAATCAATACTTATGTGCCGGAAACTGGAGGATATTTAGTAAATAACGATCCTGTAAGCCGTAACAATTTCTTGAAAAAATACGAATTAGCAAATACAGACTGGTTCAACGTTTTGTTTAGACCATCTATTACACAAAACCACTCTTTAAGTTTTTCTGGTGGTGGAAAAAACAACACATTCTACGCATCTTTAGGATATTACACAGATCCGGGATGGACAATTGCTGATGATGTAAAACAAATTTCAAGTAACATCAAAGGAACATTTTATGTAAACGATAAATTGAATATTACATTATCTACATTGGCCTCTATTCGTGATCAGGGCGCTCCTGGAAGTTACGAAAGTGAAAAAGACGTAGTTTTTGGAAAAGTAACCCGTGATTTTGATATCAACCCATTTAACTATGTATTAAACACAAGTAGAACATTACGTCCTTATGACGAAAATGGAAACTTAGAATACTACAGAAACAACTGGGCGAAGATGAACATCATCAATGAGTTGAAAAACAACTACATGGAAATCGAAGTAAAAGATATCCGTTTCCAGTTAGATCTTGATTATAAAATTACGCCGCATTTAACGTATAACTTAACAGGTTCAGCACGTTACGCAAACACAAGCCGCGAACATAAAATTTTAGAAAACTCAAACGTAGTGGGAGCTTACAAAGCTGGAACTCCAGATGGAGAAGACGGTGTAAACACATTAGTAAGAGATCAGAATATTTTCTTATACCAAGATCCAAATGATTTAACAGCGCCAAAAGTTTCTGTTTTACCAAATGGAGGTTTCTTAAGAAAATTTACAAACGACATGACATCTTATAACTTAAGAAATAGTGTTAATTATAGAAATGTTTTTGCAGATAAACACGAAGTTGAAGGTTTATTTGGAACAGAGATGAGAGTTGTAGACAGAACAAGCGATCAATTTACAGCTGCTGGTTTACAATACGATAGAGGTTTAACAGCTTTTACCGATCCAAGAATCATTGAAAAAATCATTAACGGAGGAGATTCTTACTACGGATTTAATGAAGAAAAAGAAAGAACAGTTGGTTTCTTCGGAAAAGTAGGTTATACATACGATCGTCGTTATACTGCTTCATTAACAGGACGTTATGATGGATCTAACAGACAAGGAAACAGTGATTCTTCAAGATGGTTACCAACCTATACTTTTAGTGGAAAATGGAACGTTGCAGAAGAAAGCTTCATGAAAAACGTAGAATCAGTAAATACTTTAGCAGTTAGAGCTTCTTATGGTTTAACAGCTACTGCAGGACCAGCAACAAACTCATTGGCAATCTACAAAAGTGCAGTTACAGATCGTTTTGGTCTTGATGACAGAGAAACTGGAATTAGAATTGACGAATTACAAAACAGCGATTTAACTTGGGAAAAGCAATTTGAAACAAACATTGGTCTTGACCTTGGAATGTTCAATAACAGAGTACAGTTAACAACTGATGTTTACCGTCGTAAAGCATTTGACTTAGTTGATTACGTAATTACTTCAGGAATTGGAGGACAAAGAATCAGACAAGGAAACAATGCCGATATGGAAACTAAAGGTTTAGAGGTAGGTATCACAACTAAAAACTTTGACAACAAAGATTTTAAATGGTCTACAACACTTAACTTTTCTGTATACCACCAGGAAATTACAAAGTTAGAAAACACACCAACTGCATTTGATTTAATTGATGCAAACGGAGGTAACACAGTTGGACATCCAAGAAACTCATTGTATTCTTACCAATTTACAGGTTTAAATAATCAAGGTCTTCCAACCTTTATTTTACAAGACGGAGCAGAAAATAATATTACAGATGCTAACTTTCAGGATAATTTAAATGTTACGAAATATCTTAAATATGAAGGATCAATCGAGCCAAACAAATCTATAGGTTTATCAAATACATTTACCTATAAAAACTGGTCATTGTATGTGTTTTTTGTTGGATCAGGAGGAAACAAAGTTCGTTTAAACCCTGTGTATGATAGTACTTATGATGATTTAACAGTATTTACAAAAGATTTTACAAACCGTTGGATCAATCCTGGAGATGAGAATATTACAAACATTCCGGTTATTGCAGACAGACGTTTAAATGCTAATTATGGTGGAGAACGTACACTTGCAAGAGCTTACAATACTTATAACTATTCAGATGCTCGTATTGCAGATGGTGATTTCATTCGTTTGAAAAACATTTCATTAAGCTGGGAATTTCCTAAAGATTTCAAGAAAAAATTGGGACTAAGCACTTTTACATTAAAAGGTTCTGCAGTTAATCCTTGGTTACTTTACTCTGATAAAAGATTAAACGGTCAGGATCCTGAGTTTCGTAATTCTGGAGGAGTTGCTTTACCAGTAACATCTCAATACACCTTTACTTTAAACCTTTCATTATAATAGTCAGAAACATGAAAAACTTAAAAATAGCTTTATCCCTATTAATACTTATAAGTATTACTAGCTGTGATGATTTCCTTTCGGAAAAACCAGATAACAGAACAGAAATTGACACACCTGCAAAAATTTCAGAAATACTAGTTGAAGCCTATCCGCAGATGAGTTATTTTGATATTGCAGAAACAATGTCAGATAATGTTTTTGACAGCGGAATGCCTGAAACATTAAGAAAAAATGAGCAAAGCTATAACTGGGATATTCAAACAGAAACAACAGATATAGACACTCAGGCTTACTATTGGGATGCCTGCTACACTGCAATTGCACACGCAAATAAAGCATTAGAAGCAATTGAAGATTTAGGAAGCCCTGCAAGTTTGAACCCGCAAAAAGGAGAAGCATTAATTGCAAGAGCATATTCTCATTTTATGCTGGTTTCACTTTGGTCAAAACGTTATAATCCTGCAACTGCTGCATCAGATTTAGGAATTCCTTACGTTACAAAACCAGAAACTGAATTAGTTACAAAATACAAACGTAATACGGTAAAAGAAGTTTTTGACTTTATTGAAAAAGATATCGAAGATGGTTTAAAAATCGTAACAAACGATTACAAACAACCAAAATTCCATTTCAACGTAAGCGCTTCAAAAGCTTTTGCCAGCAGATTTTATTTAATAAAAGGAGACTGGGACAGAGTACTAGAATTAACAAGCGATTTAGGTTCAAAACCAGTTGGTAAATTAAGAGATTTTGCATCTTATGATTTACTTAGTGCCGTTGATCAAAGATTAGCTTATGCAAGCAGCGATGCCGAAACAAATTTATTAATCGTTTCAGCAAATTCAATCGTAAGCAGATCATATTATTCAAACCGTTTTTACCTTTCGGGAGCTAGATATCCAGATATTTTTGGTACAGCAACAAGTTTGTTTAATAAACCTTGGTTATACAATTTTTACTCATCAAACAGCAGTATTACAGTATTTCTTCCTAAATTTTATGAATATTTCAAATATTCAAATGTAACAGCAGGAATTGGAGATCCATATGTTGCAGAAGTTTTATTAAGCAACGATGAGTTTTTCTTAAACAGAATCGAAGCTCACGTAATGAAAGGAGATATTGCAACAGCAAACGACGAGTTAGAATATTTTCTATCAACAAGAACTGTAGGATATGTACCAACAGACAAACTTACAGAAGCAAAAGTGGTAGCTAAATATCCGGTAATTGCAGATGAGTACACGCCGTTCTACACTATGACACCAGTACAAACATCATACGTAAAAGCAATTGCAGAAACAAGACGTAGAGATTTTATACACGAAGGAATGAGATGGTTTGATGTAAAACGTTTTAACATCGTAGTGAATCACGAAACAACAAACAAACCGGTAAACACTTTAGTAAAAGATGACAACCGCAGAGCAATACAAATTCCTTTGCACGCATCAAATACAGGTGTTGAATTAAATCCTAGATAATCTTTAAAATTAAAAACTTATGAAACTATTCAAATACAATAAAATTATCGTTATGGCCTTGGTTTCGGCAGCTTTAATTTCATGCGGAAGCGATGATCAGCCGGGAGAAAGCCAATTAGACTTTACACAGCCAACAAAAACAGCCTTAGATAATTGGATCACAACTACATATTTAAACCCATTTAATATTAATGTACAATACAAATGGAACCAAAATACAGTAGATAACAGCCGTTATTTATTTCCACCATCAGTTGAAAAAGTACAGCCGGCACTTGAAATTGTTGAAGAAATTTGGTTAAAAAGCTACTCAACAGTTGGTGGTGCAGATTTCGTTAAAAAAATCGCACCAAGAGAAATTGTTTTAGTTGGAGGAGTAAACTTAAACAGTGTAGGAACAAGAACCTTAGGTATAGCTGAAGGAGGGCAACGTGTTACATTGTTTGAAACAGATTATATCGATCAGACAGATCGTGCAAACGTTTCAGAATTTATTCATACAATTCAGCACGAGTACATCCATATTTTGAATCAAAACAAACCTTTTGACGAAAAAGCATGGGCTGCAGTGACACCTGTAGGATATACAGCAGACTGGTATAATTATGATATTCCGGAATCAAACGAAATCGGGTTTATTACATCTTATGCGAGATCAAATATTAATGAAGACTTTGCAGAAACAGCTTCAACGATCTTAATTTTTACAAAAGCAGAATACGAAGCATTTTTAGATGGTATCGAAAGTCCTTTCGCATATCAGGCATTAAAAACAAAAGAAGCCTTGGTAGTAAAATATTTCAAAGAAGCATTTAACATGGATTTTTATGCTTTAAGAGATGAAGCTGAGAAAAACACAACTGCTGTAATAAACAACTAACACAAGTATCATGAAAATAAAAAACATATATAAGTATTTATTTGCAGCTATTTTGATACTGCATTTAAGCAGCTGTAATAACAATACAGATGCCGACCAATTATTTGACGAAACGCCTACAACACGTTTAAACAATCAAAAATCTGAACTTAATACTGCATTACTTTCATCACAGTTTGGTTGGAAAGCGGTTTATTTTACAGATAATACAGTTTTAGGCGGATACACACATTTGTTTAAGTTTGCACAAGATGGAACTGTAGAAATGGCTTCAGATTTTGATGCTGATACTAATGTATACAAAAGTGAATACGCAATACAACTTGGAAGTACAGTAAGTTTAACATTTACTACAAATAACAGAATTCACCTTTTATCTGACTCAGATAGTTATCCAATTCCGGCATTAAGAGCTAAAGGATATTTAGGAGATTTTCAGTTTTTATACTACGGACAAGAAAACGGAGAAATCATTTTTAAAGCAAACAGAAACGGTACAGAAATTCGTTTTGTAAAAGCAACTGCTGATGATTGGACAAAATTGTCTCAGAATTTAGTAATGGAGCAAAACGTTATTGGAAGTGATGCAAGACCGCTTTTTAGATTATTAGAAACGACAGACGGTACAACAACGCACAAATTTGATTTTTCTTTTAGCGAAATAACGCGTTTTGCAGAATCTAATTCTATCGAAAGCGGATATTCTATCAGCTACAACATGGGAGTAGGGTACACACCAACTGGAATTGTAGTAAGCCCTGCAGTAGAAGTAGGCGGGCAAAAATTATCAAACTTTGTGTATAATGATGCTGACGGAAGTTTTACAGCAACAGGAACAGGAGGAGTTAAAGCTGAAATTAAATATTCTAGTAAACCTTTAATCATTACAGATGACTATAAGAACTTCTTAAATGGTCAGCCGCAAATGGTTATTAGTTTTATTACTGCCAACCTTTATACAGCACCAACAACATCAACATACTTTAAAACGTTATTTGACGCTGCAAATGCTACATTACCGGCAAACCAAAAAATAACCAGAATTCAAATTTATTTCAATTCAGCTTTTGGTAACTATATAGAATATCGTTTCGCAGGCGGAAGACCAAGCGTTTATCACAACTTTACAACAAGTGCAGATGATACAAACAAACGTATTATTCTAACTCACGATTCATGGGATAACGGATCAGCATTTATTCCGGCTCCGGCTTTCTTAAAAAATCTTGATGATGAATTCTTCAACGCAGCAGGACTTTACCTGAAAAAAGAAGCATTTAAAATCCAGTTTACAAACAACATCTATACAGTTACAAGTCCTACGAATAACTTTAGAACAACAACATATCAATTATAGTAATTTTTAGTTTTAATTTTTATTTTGGAGAAAGCAGCTCATTCATTTGAGCTGTTTTTTTATTAAAATCAGATATCCTAAAGAATAATTAGTATGAAAAAATATATAACACCAGCAAATATTTCCATTTTCATCTGGGGAATAGGGCTTTTATTTATAAATGAGATGTACTATGAGTATTTAAGATACTATTTATATATCTCTATAATTCTTGCAGTTATTGCTATAATATATGATCGTTTAAAACGAAAAAAAGAAAACCAGCATCAGTAGAAAGAAAATATCCTTTAAAAATTGATGTTAAGATTTTAGTTTTATTTATTTTGGTGGAAGCAGCTCAGTTTTTTGAGCTGTTTTTTTGTTTGTAATAAAAGAAAATTCTGAGCCAATTTTTATAAAACAAATTTTATTAAATGCCCAAATACTCTATATTTGTAATTCGAAAAATAAAAACGAATACCTTAATATGAAATTACTAGAAGGAAAAGTAGCAATCATTACTGGCGCGAGCCGCGGAATTGGTAAAGGAATTGCAGAAGTTTTTGCTAAACACGGAGCAAACGTAGCATTTACATATAGTTCATCTGCTGCATCTGCAGAAGCTCTTGAAGCTGAGTTAAATAGTTTAGGAGTTAAAGCAAAAGGTTACCAATCTAACGCAGCCGATTTTAATGAGGCACAAGCTTTTGTTGATGCTGTTTTAGCAGATTTTGGAACAGTTGATATTTTAATTAACAACGCCGGAATCACAAAAGACAACTTACTTATGCGTATGTCTGAAGCTGATTTTGACCAGGTTATTGATGTTAACTTGAAATCAGTTTTCAATATGACAAAAGCAATCCAAAAAACTTTCTTAAAACAACGTGCAGGTTCTATCATCAATATTAGTTCTGTAGTTGGAGTTTCTGGAAATGCAGGGCAAACAAACTACGCAGCTTCAAAAGCCGGAGCAATTGGTTTTACAAAATCAGTAGCTTTAGAATTAGGTTCTCGTAATATTCGCTGCAACGCAATCGCTCCAGGTTTTATCGAAACTGAAATGACTGCAAAATTACCGGAAGATGTAGTAAAAGGATGGAGAGACGGAATTCCGTTGAAACGTGGCGGAACTACTGAAGATGTTGCAAATGCTTGTCTTTTCTTAGCTTCAGATATGAGTGCATACGTTACAGGACAAGTTCTTAATGTTTGTGGAGGAATGCTTACTTAATAGTTTGCAGTGTTCAGTTTTAAGTATTCAGTAAATATATAATCTGAAAAATAATAAAGAGAACACATTTGTTATAATTCGATTTCTAATGCTGATCACTAAAAACTGATTACTGAATACTAAAAAAATATGACTACAAACACGATTTTATTATTATTACTTTCTTTAGTAATAGCGGGTGGTTTGTCGTACTTTCAATACTTTTATAAAGCCAAAAACAAATCAAATCTGATTTGGTTTTTGGCTTTTTTACGTTTTCTGGCCATATTTGGATTATTGGTTTTATTGATAAACCCGATAATTTCTAAAAGTTCGCTCGAAATAACCAAAACACCATTAGCCATTGCAGTCGATAATTCGAGTTCAATAACAGCTTTAAAATCAGATAAAAAAGCAGTCGAACTATATCAAAAGCTAATCTCAAATCCTGCATTAAAAGAAAAATTCGAAATTCAGTCGTATCAGTTTGACGACGAATTTAAAACTTCAGATAAATTTGATTTCAAAGGAAAACAAACCAATTTAGATGAAGTTGCCAAGAATTTAAAAAGCATCAACAAAAACCTGACTTTCCCAACGGTTATTATTACCGACGGAAATCAAACTACAGGAAACGACTACGTTTATAGATTCGATCCTGCTAATAAAGTTTATCCTTTGGTTGTAGGAGATACAACTACGTTTTTTGATTTAAAAATAAATCAGCTTAACGTAAACAAATATGCATTCCACAAAAATAAATTTCCCGTTGAAGTATTCCTGCAATATGCCGGAGACAAAACCACAACTGCCGATTTTACAATTTCGCAGGGAAATTCAATTGTAGCAAAAGAGAAAGTTTCTTTTTCTCCATCAAAAAAAACGGCCACTTTAAATTTACTTTTACCAGCTGATAAAGTAGGATTACAAATTTTTAGAGCCAATATTTCATCAAACGCAAAAGAGAAAAACAGCTATAATAATATCAAGAATTTTGCGGTTGAAATCATCGATCAAAAATCAACGATTGCAATTGTTTCGGCAATAAACCACCCGGATATTGCGGCCTTAAAACGTTCCATAGAAGTTAATGCACAACGTAAAGTGATCTTGGTTAAACCAAATGATATTAATCAGTTACAAGAAGCTTCAGTTCTAGTTTTATATCAGCCGACTTATGCTTTCAAACCAATTTTTGACAACAATAAAGCAGCCGGAAGAAATACCTTTATCATAACCGGAAACAGCACCGATTTTAATTTTCTAAATCAGCAGCAAAACAATTTAATCTTCAAAATGAGCGGACAGGTTGAAGATTATTTATCAGAGTTTCAACCACAGTTTAATTTGTTTGCAATCGATAATATTGGTTTTGAAAATTTCCCGCCATTGCAAAATGCATTCGGAACAATTTCTACAAACGGAAATGTATCTGTTTTGCTTTCTTCAAAAATTAGAAACGTTTCTACCAATGCACCTTTATTGGCTTTCGCCGAAAATCAAGGAAAACGAACCGCTTTTCTTTTAGGAGAAAACAGCTGGAAATGGCGTTTACAAAGCCATATCGACAATCAGTCATTTGAAAAATATGATGTTTTTGTAGATAAGATAATTCAGTTTTTAGCAACATCAACTTCAAAAAAATCATTAGTAGTAACACACGAAAGCTTTTATAATTCTGGAGAAGAAATTGTAATCAACGCCCAATACTTCAATAAAAATTATGAGTTTGACGAAAAAGCAAGACTAACAATCACGGTTACAAATGCTGAAACCAAACAAGCTAAAAACTACGATTTATTAAAAGGAAATAATTCGTTCTCCGTAAATTTAGAAGGATTAACAGCAGGAAAATATAATTTCACCGTAAAAGAATTAAATTCAAACACATCGTATTCCAGTCATTTTGAAATTTTAGATTTTGATATCGAAAAGCAATTTGTAAATCCGGATGTTTTAAAACTGAAACAATTGGCTTTACAAACCAACGGAAAAGCTTTCTTCGAAAATCAAGCACAAGATTTGATCAATACACTTTTAGAAAACAAAGAATACAAATCAATCGAGAAAAACGTGTCAACCAAAACTCCAATAATTGACTGGGTTTGGTTATTGATATTAATTGCTACTTTGTTGACAACGGAATGGTTTGTTAGGAAATATAATGGACTGTTGTAAGAACTTCTAAATATCGTTTTATATAAAACCTAAATTTCTTGATATGTTTAATTTCTTTAAAAATAATAGTAAAGATGATGTTGTTTTTAATAAGTTTAAATTACTGCTTGAAAGCAAAGGACTAACTATTGATTCTATTGATAAAGATGGTTTCATTCATATAAACTTAGATGAGTCTGATTTAAAAGTAAATTTGGATAATGTTAGACGCAATTATGAAAGAGATTCGGATGATATTCATATAACCAATTTAATTAATACAATCGTTTCACATTCTTTTAAAAAAGAAGATTGGGAAAATATAAAGGACAAAGTATTTGTTCAGTTTTTTCCTAATGACTTCGAATTTGAAAATCTTATAAATGAAAAAGTTACAAATGAATTTAGTAAAGCTTTCATTGTAAATACTGATAATGGTTTTTCATTTATTTCCAATGATGATTTGTTAGACTGGAACTTAAACTTAGAACAACTAAAAAATCAAGTTGATTTTAATTTAGACACTTTGCTAGATAAAGTACAGATTGAGGTTGAAGATATCGAAGAGCATAAGCTTGGAATGATTAATATTGAGGATGTGTGGCTTAAGAGTGCTTGCCTTTTTTCATTAAAAATTAAGGATTTAATTAAAAACAAAATAGGTTTCCCTTTTTATGCTGTTATTCCGGTGAGAGACTTTTGTTATGTTTTTTCAGAACAAGATTTTCAATATTTTTCAGAACGTCTTGGCTCTGTAGTGCTTGAAGAATATGAGAAGTCAGGATATCCAATTACAACTGAAATTTTAAAATTTTCAGAAACAGGAGTTGAAGCAATTGGTAAATATTAGATAAAACATGGATTTCAGGCTAAAAGTTTTCTACACCGTTGCGCTCCGCCTTAATTTTACTAAAGCGGCAACCGAATTGTATATAACGCAGCCAGCGGTTTCCAAGCATATTCAGGAACTCGAAGAAACCTACAAAACAAAACTTTTTGAACGAAACGGTTCTAAAATCGCTTTAACTCCTGCCGGACAAATTCTGTTAAAACATACCAAAGAAATCTTCGAAATTTACCGAGAAATCGATTTTGAAATGAGTTCGTTTATCAGTGAACGTCAAGGATTATTGCGATTAGGCGCAAGTACCACAATTTCACAATATATCATTTCTCCAGTTTTGGCACGTTTTCACCAAAAGCAAAAAGACATAAAAGTCAATTTGTTAAACGGAAATACAGAACAAATCGAAAACGCCTTAATCAATAAAGAAATCGAAATTGGAATTGTCGAAGGACAATCAAAAAATCAATCCATAAAATACATTCCGTTTTTAAAAGACGAATTGGTTTTAGTCTGTAACAGCAACAATCAATTTGTACAGCAAAATGAAATTTCGGTAAACGATTTAAAATCAATGAAATTCATAACTCGCGAACGCGGATCAGGAACACTTGAAGTTATAGAATTTGCACTTAAAAATGTCGGTTTAAAATTCTCAGACTTGCAAATCGAAATGCAATTAGGAAGTACAGAAAGCATAAAATCATATTTATTAAATTCAGATTGTTTTGCTTTTATGTCCATTCATGCAGTGAGCAAAGAATTGAAAAACAAAGAATTAATTGTTTTAGATGTTGAGAAATTAGCAATAGAAAGACATTTTTATATCATTACTTTATTAGGAAAATCAGATCCTTTATCAGAGTTGTTTATTCAGAATATCGCAAACCATTATAACTTGAAGTTATAGTCGATTGTATTTTACGATTGGCGAATTCCATTTAATCAACGGAACTTTGCAGAGTAAATATCAATTACTCTATTTTGAAAACGAAACAACATTCCGCGTCACATTTATTTGAAATAAATCATTTTTTACAGCAGTTAATTTTTGCTGTGGTAATATTACTGTGTTTATTTTCGATAATTTCTCCACCAGTTGCATTATTACTTGGTGTTATCATAGTGAATGTATTTGGAAATCCATTTGTAGAATTCAACAGCAAAGCCATAACTTTTTTATTGCAGTTTTCAGTAGTAGGTTTAGGCTTCGGAATGAACGCAGCAAGCGCATTCTCAGCAGGTAAAGAAGGATTTGTATTGACTATATTTTCAATTTTCAGCACCTTAATATTTGGTTTTCTATTGGGAAAATGGCTTAAAACCGAGAAAAAAACATCACATTTAATTTCATGCGGAACGGCAATTTGCGGTGGAAGCGCCATCGCATCAATTTCTCCCGTAATAAAATCAAACGAAAACCAAACATCAATCGCTTTGGGTGTAATATTTATACTAAATTCAATTGCGTTGTTTGCTTTCCCATTCATCGGACATCAGCTTGATTTGTCTCAAAAAGATTTCGGATTATGGTGCGCGATTGCTATTCACGATACAAGTTCTGTAGTTGGAGCCGCAAACAAATATGGAGCCGAAGCTTTGCAAATCGCAACAACCGTAAAACTGGCCAGAGCCTTATGGATTATTCCAATTTCACTTTTAACAGCCGTTATTTTTAAAAATAAAAATAGTAAAATAAAAATCCCTTATTTTATCGGATTGTTTGTTTTGGCAATGCTTATCAATTCTTACATTCCGCAAGTATCGATTGTTGCACCGCACATAGTAAATCTGGCTAAAATTGGTTTAACAATTACATTGTTTTTAATTGGAGCAACTTTAAATGTAAACACTTTAAAATCAGTAGGAGTAAAGCCTTTACTCCAAGGAGTTTTTCTTTGGGTATTTATTGCAGGCTTAAGTTTAGCGTCAATTATTTTTCTAAGCTAGATTATTTCACATTAGAAAATTTGACAACAGGTTTACCAATCAATTTATATGATTTTCCCTTAAAAGAAAAACGCCTCTCAATTTCAAAATTAAATGATTTTTTAGTTTTTGCCATTGCAGCGATTTCTTCAGGAAGATCAACCTCAAATTCATCTTCGGCTTTAGCAGCTTTATTAAAAGAGCCGTTCGTTTTTATAATAATATCCCTAAAATGTTTTTTAGTATTATCGTTCACAACAGTATAAGAGCCAGACCATTCAACACTCGCTACATTTGTTAACTGATATTTTTGTACTTCCATAATGGGCTGATATTTACCATCAAAACCAGCAACTAAGTATAACCAGCCTTCAAAAGGTCCGCCTGCACCGCCATTTACATGTAGTAAAGTAAAAGCATATTGATCTTCTCCAATTTGCAAAAGTTTAGGTTTTGGTGATTGTGAAAAAGCACCAAAAGCAGCAACTGCAGGCTGAAAAGATCTCATTTCCCAAGCATTACCATTTTTAGCAAATTTTGCCAAACCTAATAAACCGCCAGAAAAACGTCCGGTTTGTAAACCATCAGCATCATAATATGAATGATTAAAAGCCAAGATTTTGAATTGGTTTCCTTTAGAATCAGCATAATCAATATTGGAAAGAAGTCTTGTTGCCACACCTTCAGAATAAGGAAACAATTGATCACCTTCAACACCATTCACATCAGTAAAAGGCAAAGGTTTACAAGTTTTACATTTCCAGCTTATAAATGTATTATGATCAGAAAGATTGTATAATTTTCCTGGAAACAGTTTTTGCATTGTTTTTACCCCGTCAATTGGGTCTTGCATTTTAAGAACCCGCTTGGTATTTAAGATAGTATCGTTAATGTTTTTTAGCTCTATGTCAGCTTCTTGAGCGAAACAAACAGAACTAATAAGAAGCAAAAAAAATAAATGTATATGGCGCATATTTATAAAACTAAAGTCACTAACAAACTTACAAATAAAAATCTTTAACATGAACTTATATCACTTATATGGTTCAAAAACTTATAAAAGTTAAATTAACATATTCTTCAAGGGTAATCTTTTAAATTATCTTTAAATACGGTAACTTTGCCTTCCAAATACAAAAACAAAATGAAAAACTTCAAAATGAGGCCAAAGTTAATTGCACTCTTCGCATTAATTATTGGTTTTTTTACTTTATCATGGGGAATTGTAGGCCATGAGAGAATTAATAAAGCAGCTGTAATGGCTTTACCACAACAACTTCAGGTTTTCTTTTACAACCACATTGATTTTATTACGCAGGAAGCTTCTGTTCCGGATATTCGTAAATATGCTTTAAATTATAAAGACGAAAATCCAAGACATTATTTCGACATGGAAAACTTTGGTTCTGCAGACAGTATTCCGCAGTCAATAGAAGCCGCAAAGAAAAAATACGATGCTAAATTCTTGAACGATAACGGAATTTTACCTTGGTATATTGAAGATATGATGGCGAAATTAACTAAAGCTTTTAAAGATAAAAACAGAGCAGAAATTTTATTTCTTGCTGCAGATTTAGGTCATTATATTGGTGACGCGCATATGCCATTACATACTTCTGCAAATCATGATGGACAATTAAGCGATCAAAAGGGAATTCATTCTCTTTGGGAAAGCAGACTTCCTGAATTATTTGCTAAAAATTATAAATTAAATGTTCCTCAGGCTCAATATTATGGAGATGTTCATAAAGCAATTTGGGACATGATCAACGATACACACAGTTTAGCACAGCCATTATTGGATATCGATAAAAAACTAAGAACTTCAACGCCGGAGAATCAGGTTTTTAAAATGGATGCTGACGGAAAAGTATTAAAAAGCAAATACAACACTCCAATTTTCTCTGATGAATATGCAAAGAAACTAAACGATCAGCTAAACGGAATGGTGGAAAGCCAAATGAAAAAAGCCATTACTGCAACAGCAAGTTTTTGGTATACAGCTTGGGTAAATGCCGGAAAACCTGATTTAAGCGATTTAGATTCATCAGCTGTAACACAAAGAAATAACCAAGCTTTAAAAGACGATTTATTATTGTTTAAAAAAGGAGATTTATTCGGATTGAAAAATCAGAATGATTAAATTTTTGTTTCAGGTTTAAAGTTTCAAGTTTCAACAAAAAGCCTCAAATTCTAAATGAATTTGAGGCTTTTTGTTTTTAGTTGGTATTTGGAATTTCAAAAATTTGAATTAAGATTGTAGATTTAGATTGCGTAGACGCACTGCTGTGCGTCTCTACGATTAATTCATGTCGATCAATCCATCTCAATATATTTTATACACAACGATATTATGTAGAGACGCACAGCAGTGCGTCTACGCCCAGTATTTCACGCCTAGGTATAAAAAATCTGTTTAAATCCGCCAAATCTGCGGGCCATTAACCGCATTTTTACTTCTGATATTTCTTCTCCTTCAGCAAAAATGAAGCAGATTGATAATAAGAAATAGTTTCATTAACCAAATCCATTTTTTGCTTTTTCAACGGCATTTCGTCGTACTCAACCTGAAAATCAGATGAAACACTATCTTTTGGATCTAATTTTAAAGCAAATTGTTTTACCTCTTGTTTAGGCGATAAAATAGTCAAAACATTATCTTTTATTAAGCCTAAATCCTGATAAGTAGCAATAAACGCCCTTGGTTTATAAGAAGGTTTTAAAACATCCTGTCCGAAAAATTTACTGTCATAATCAAAATGCAATAAACCAAAAAGCGTAGGCATAAGATCAATTTGCGACATTAATTTATTACATTTTTCAGGTTTTTCATTCGGCGTATAAATAAAAGCCGGAATCCTGTATTTGTCAAGCGGAAGTTCCGTTTTTCCGGCACTCGAAGCACAATGATCAGCAACAATTACAAAAACAGTATTATTGAACCAAGGCTGTTTTCGGGCCATATCAAAGAATTTTTTAAGCGCATAATCAGTATATTTTACGCCGCCGTCACGAGATTTAATATCACCCGGAATATCAATTTTATTGTTTGGATAAGTAAAAGGCCTGTGATTACTCACCGTCATAATATGATTAAAGAAAGGCTTATTTTGTCCAGCTTCAGCATTCATTACTTTAATCGCCTTGTTGTACATATCCTCATCACAAACACCCCAAACGTTTGAAAACGTGATTTCCTCTGGAGTAAAACTAGATTTATCTACAATTTGATAACCGTTGCCAGAATAGAAATCCTGCATATTATCAAAAAAAGCATCCCCGCCGTACATAAATTTCACGTTATAACCTTTCTGTTTAAATACAGAACCGGTAGAAAATTTGTTCTTATTATCTTCACGTTTTACAACACTTTCTCCAGCAGTTGGCGGCAGACATAAAGTAACAGCTTCAAGTCCGCGTACAGTGCGGTTTCCGGCAGCATACAAATTCGTAAACTGAAGGCTTTTTTGAGATAAACTGTCTAAAAACGGCGTTATATTTTCTTGATTTCCATACGTTTTCATAAAATCAGCACTTAAACTTTCAACCGTAATTAAAACCACATTTTTATGACTTTCAATAGAATCACTGGAAATTTTCTGAAATGTATTTTCTCCGGAAATAGTGGGAAACTGTTTCTTCAAAATAGTAAAAGCTTCCTGATTCGGCAGTGTTTTGTAAAATTTGAAATAATCTAATTTGTTGTTTTCAAACGCCAGATAGAACTTATATAATCCATTAGACTGCAATTCATTTACAAATACATTTTTAGAGTTTTCGGTCTTCGCCAAAGTTGGAATCGCAACAAGTGAAATCGCAAATAAAAGCCAGTAAACGCCAGATATTTTTACTTTTTCAGTAAAAGAAGGAATCTCGTTAAGATAATCCTTAGACCTTTTAACTATAAAATAAGTAACAATCCCGCTAACCAGAAATAAAGCCGAAAATAAAGGAATTACAGGGTAAGACTGCATAATATTCCCAATAACTTCGTTAGTATAAATGAGATAATTAACCGCAATGAAATTGTATTTTACACCAAATTCGTTCCAAAAGAAATATTCACTCAATCCGTTTTGCAGAATTAATAAAACATATAGAAAAACGACAAACGAATAAAGCCAAAATCTAAGTTTGGTTCGATATTTTGGCAGCAAAAGAAAAACTGTAAATAATATTGTTTTTAACCCTATAAAAATCAAGATAATTCTGGGTAAAGCGCCTCCGTATTCGTCAAATATACTTTTTCCCGAAGCCGTATATAAAAGTAACAAACCCAAAAATCCTAAAATAACATAACCATAAGGCTTACTATATTTAGATTCTGAAAGGAAAATAAGATACAGCCAAAGAAAAATCGAGGCAATCACGAAAACAAAAAAATCTGAAAGTAATCCTAAACCAAAAATTTTCAAGCTTTCTAAAAATTTAAAAGAACTTTGCGTTATTGGATGAAAAATCAAAACAATTCTCAATATAAAACTTACAGAAAAATAGAAAATGGCCAGATTATAAAACGGGGAAAATTTTTTAAAAGAACTCATGGTATTTTATTTTCTGCAAAATTAATTTCGAATAATTAACGACAGATGAAGTTACCCTTTTACCTTACTTAGTCTACACTTAATGTTTGCTTAAGATCACGAATTTTAACCTATTGTTATGATTTTAAGTGGTTAAAAGCCTTAAAATCTCTATCTTTGAAGAGTAAAAGAGATATTAATCCTGGATCAAAATAATACGATATGCATATTTTAATTGTTGAAGATGAGTTAGGAATTGTTCAGTTTTTAGAACAGGGACTGCGGGAAGAAGGATATAAAATTACAACCGCAAATGATGGTTCAAAAGCTTTTGAATTAACTCAGAATCATAAATTTGATTTGATTTTGCTCGATTGGATGATCCCTAAAATCAATGGTTTGGATTTATGCAAAGCAATCAGAATCAAAGACCAAAAAACACCAATAATCTTTTTAACCGCAAAAGATACGGTTCAGGAAACTATAGAAGGCCTGAAAGCGGGGGCAAATGATTATATAAAAAAGCCTTTTAGTTTTGAAGAATTGGTAGAAAGAGTTAAAATCCATTTTAGAAACAGAGGCGGCGGTGAAACGCTGTCATTAGGAACTATTAAAATAGATCTTACTAAGCATATTGTTTTAAAAAATGATGAAGAAATTGCTTTAACACAAAGAGAATTTGAACTTTTGACTTATCTAATACGAAACAAAGGAAAAGTCTGCACACGAAATCAGATTTTAAAAGACGTTTGGGATATTAATTTTGAATACGATACCGGCGTGATTGATGTTTTTATGAATGCCATTCGTAAAAAACTCAAATTAAAAATAGAAGAAGATTATATCAAAACCATCCGCAGTGTAGGTTACATTGCAAATGACTTATAAATGAACCAGCTTTCCTTTAAAAACAGAATTGCCTTAAACTATATCATAACCACAGGTCTATTGATTCTTGTGGTTTTTTCGGTTATATATTCTATCGTAAAACATACCGTTTACAGCCACATCGACGAAAATATCAAAGTTGAAATCAAGAACCATTTAGAAGAAATTAAAGTACAAAACGGAAAAGTAATCCTTATTGATGAAGAAGAATGGGAGGAACGTGAACACAATACCGTTGATGTAAACCCTGTTTTTGTAGAGTTTTTAGATTTGAATAAAAAAATTATTGAAAAAGCGCCAAATCTAAAAACACAAACACTCAAATTTCATGATTCTGTTGGAGATTATGAATTGTTTGATACCAAAATGGGAGATCATGCCATTCGACAAATTCAGGTTAAATTAAATGTTCATAATAAATCTATAGGATATATTATAGTAGCAATGTCACTATCAGATTCTAAATTGGTATTAAACAATTTATTTGATATTATGTTTTTATCGTTTTTAGCGATTTTAATACTGTTATTCATTTTAGCCAGATTTTTTGCCGGCAGAAGTATTAAGCCTATAAATGCTATAATTAATACTTCAAAAATCATAACAAAAGACAATCTGAAAGCGCGTATTCCGCTCCCTAAAACGCGCGACGAATTGTATACGCTTTCCAAAACCATCAACAATTTATTAAACCGAATTGAAGACGCTATTGAACGTGAAAAACAATTCACATCAGATGCTTCACACGAGTTAAGAACGCCATTAACGGTTATTAAAGGAACACTTGAAGTACTTATTCGTAAACCCAGAGATAACAAGGAATACGAAGATAAAATAAACTATTGCATAAACGAAGTTGATCATTTAAATATGCTCGTAGATCAGCTTTTAACAATGGCAAGATTTGATAATCAAAAACAGCAGATTAATGCAGAAAAAGTCTATTTAAATGCAATAATTTTAGATGTTTTAACGCTAAATTCTGAGAAAATAAAAAACAAAAAGCTCGATGTAAAATTTGATGCCGGAACAGATTTTTATATTCAGTCAGATAATTTCTTAATCATTACAATTCTTAGAAATATTATTTCGAATGCCGTGAAGTATACAAATCCTGACGGGGAAATTTCAATTTTATTATTTAAAGAAAATAGTAAAATAGTTTGTAAAATTTCTGATAACGGAATTGGTATTGTAAAAGAAGATCTGGAAATGATTTTTAATCCATTTTTTAGGTCAAATTATACAGAACATCCAGAAATTAAAGGAGTTGGTTTAGGTCTTTCTATTGTAAAAAGAATTACCGAACTACTTCATATTAAATTTAAAATTGAAAGCGAAATAGGAGTAGGAACCACTGTAATTTTATCTTTTAATAAAGATTTAGAAAACGTTTTCGTGAATTAAAAATTTTCAATAAAAATGGCACTTCAGATTTTTTTTAACAATAAACTATCGTTAAGTTATATTAAAAATTGCTTTTTTATGAAATTAACTAGTATATTTGCAACCGAATCAAAGAATTATAAAACAAACCAAACAATGATTTCAAATCAATTACATCATCATCATTTTCATTATTGCTCTCAAGCGATGTGTTAATGGTATGCATGTAAATCATCATATTTTAAAACCCGTTTGAGTACATCAAACGGGTTTTTTTATACCAATTCTTTGTACTCAAACTATTAATCTAACAAAAAAAGAAAAATGAGTACTTTAAAAATTGCAATTCAAAAATCGGGTCGTTTAAACGAAGACAGCATTCAAATCTTAAAAGACTGCGGTATTTCAATCAACAACGGAATCGATCAGTTAAAAGCCGAAGCTTCAAACTTTCCTCTTGAAGTTTTATACCTAAGAAATTCAGATATTCCGCAGTATTTAATTGACGGAGTAGTAGATTTAGCCATCGTTGGCGACAACCTTTTAGTAGAAAAAGGAAAAGAAATCGAAGTTGTACAACGATTAGGATTCTCAAAATGCAAAGTTTCTGTTGCCGTTCCTAAAACCTTCGAATACAATTCAATTCAGGATTTAGCAGGTTTAAGAATTGCAACTTCTTATCCAAATACAGTTAACGAATATTTCAATTCTTTCGGGTTAACAGTAGATATTCACCAAATTTCAGGTTCTGTAGAAATCGCACCAAATATTGGTCTTGCTGATGCTATCGTCGATATCGTTTCAAGCGGAAGCACTTTATTCAAAAATAACCTAAAAGAAGTTGAAGTGATTTTAAAAAGTGAAGCAGTTCTTGCCGTTTCACCAAAAGTTTCTCCAGAAATTCAAAAACACATTGATACCTTAAAATTCAGAATACAATCGGTTTTAAGAGCGAGAAATTCAAAATACATTTTGATGAACATTCCAAATGAGAAAATCGATGCAGTTGGAAAAATCCTTCCGGTTTTAAGGAGTTTAACCGTTCTGCCATTAGCGCAGGAAGGCTGGAGCAGTGTTCACTCTGTAATTGATAAAGACACTTTTTGGGACGTAATCGACCAATTAAAAGAAGTTGGAGCCGAAGGAATTTTAGTTTGCCCAATTGAGAAAATGGTTCTTTAATGCGCTGTCGCGCGCTGTAGGCTTTAGGCAATAGGCTTTAAGCTTTAAAAAAATATTAAATTCCAATTCTCGACAACAGCTTTGCGAACTTATCGTTTTCTAAGCCAAAGAACAGAAAAAACCTTGCGAACTTTGCGGTAAAAACAAACACAACGTTAATAAAGCCTAAAGCTTACTGCTTAAAGCTTAAAGCAAAAAATAAAATGAATAAAATAGACAATCCAAAACCAGATACCTGGTCTGAAATATTAAAAAGACCAACACAAACGATTGATGATATTGAAGTTACGGTAAAAGAAATCTTCAGAGAAGTACAGAAAAAAGGAGATGAAGCCGTAGCAAAATACACTTCAATTTTTGACGGAATAACTTTAGAGAATTATGAAGTTTCTGCAGTAGAAGTAAATGAAGCAATTGCATTGATTCCGAATGAATTAAAAGAAGCAATTCAATTAGCAAAAGACAATATCTACAAGTTTCACAGCGCTCAAAAAACAGAAAGGATAGAAGTTGAAACTATTGAAGGCGTAAATTGCTGGCAGGAAAAAAGACCAATTCAAAAAATAGGATTATATATTCCGGGCGGAACAGCGCCTTTGTTTTCAACAGTTTTAATGCTGGCAGTTCCGGCTGAAATTGCAGGCTGTAAAGAAATTGTATTATGCTCGCCTCCAGATAAAACAGGAAAAATAAATCCCGCAATTTTGTACGCAGCCAATTTATGCGGTGTAACTAAAATTTTAAAAGTAGGCGGAATCCAGGCAATTGCAGGAATGACCTTTGGAACAAAATCAATACCAAAAGTTTATAAAATTTTCGGTCCCGGAAATCAGTTTGTAACGGTGGCAAAACAATTGGCAACACAATTTGGAGTTGCAATCGATATGCCGGCCGGCCCATCAGAATTGTTAATTGTTGCCGATGATACTGCAGTTCCAGCCTTTGTAGCATCTGATTTATTGTCGCAGGCAGAACACGGAACAGACAGTCAGGTAATTTTAGTTTCGACTTCAAGAAAATTAATTGACCAAGTTGAAAAAGAAATTCAATCACAAATTGAAGTGCTTCCAAGAAAAGCAATCGCTATAAAAGCAATCGAAAATTCGAAATTAATTTATGTCGAAAATGATCAGATCGCTTTAGATTTAATCAATGAATATGGACCGGAACACTTTATTATCTGTTCAGAATATGATGATTTTTACTGCAACGGAATCGTAAATGCAGGTTCGGTTTTCATTGGAAATTACACACCGGAAAGTGCCGGAGATTATGCTTCTGGAACAAATCACACTTTACCGACAAATGGTTATGCGAAAAATTACAGCGGTGTAAACCTTGATAGTTTCATGAAGTCAATGACATTTCAAAAAATATCTGAAAAAGGAATCCAAAACATCGGAAAGGCAATTGAAACTATGGCTGAAGCCGAAGGTTTACAGGCACATAAAAATGCAGTAACTTTAAGGTTGAAGAGTTTAGAATAGAGAAAATAGAAGCTAGAGAATAGAAGAAAGAGTCAAGATTTTTGCAAAGCCTTTCATCTTTAATCTTGGTTCTTGCTTCTTAAAAAAAATAAAGAAAACAAAATGAGCACTTTCGATATAAATACAATTACACGTGAAAACGTAAAATCTTTAAAACCCTATTCGTCTGCAAGAGATGAGTTTGAAGATTTTGATACCGCCGAAATGATTTTTTTGGATGCCAATGAAAATCCGTTTCAAAATGGCGTAAACCGCTATCCGGATCCGCAGCAGAATTCGGTTAAAGCAATTTTAGCTAAAAATAACAATACAAATCAAAGTCAGATTTTATTAGGAAACGGAAGCGATGAAGTTTTGGATTTGATTTTCAGAGCTTTCTGTGAGCCAAAAACCGATAATATTATCACGCTTCCGCCAACATACGGAATGTATAGCGTTTTGGCGAACATAAATGCAATCGAAAACAGAGAAATTCTGCTGACAAATGATTTTCAGCCACAAGTTGAAAAGATTCTCGAAGCCGTTGATGAAAATACAAAAATCATCTTTTTATGTTCTCCAAATAACCCAACCGGAAATTCTTTTTCTGATGAAAGCGTCGTAAAACTGCTTCAAAATTTTAAAGGATTAGTGGTTATTGATGAAGCATATATTGACTTTTCGGAGAAAGAAAGCTGGCTTACAGAAATTGACGAATATCCAAATTTGGTGATCACACAAACACTTTCAAAAGCGTACGGTTTGGCTGGAATTCGTTTAGGGATTTGTTATGCCTCAGAAGCTGTTATTTCGGTTTTGAATAAAATAAAGCCGCCGTATAACGTAAACGAATTGACACAGCAAAGAGCAAAAGAACGTTTAAAGGATTCTGAAAAAATAAAACAAGAAATAGCTTCAATTATTGAGCAAAGAGAAGAATTACTTAAAGTTTTACTTGAAGTTAATTTTGTAGAAAAAGTGTATCCAACAGAAGCTAATTTTATTCTAGCAAAAGTGGATGACGCGAACAAAAGATACAATCAATTAATTGAAAAAGGAATCGTAATTCGTAACAGAACAACACAGCCTTTATGTGAAAATTGTCTTCGTTTTACAATTGGGACAAAAGAAGAAAATGCTGTTGTAATTAAAGAATTAAAGTTATTGAAGTAAAGATATAGGCCACAGATTACACAGATTAAACGGATTATTTTTATTTTGTTTGTTTTAGATTTTCGCCACGAATTGCACGAATTAACACGAATTGAATTAGTGAAAATTAGTGCAATTCGTGGCAAACAAAAAAAAATCATTTTTAATCTGTGTAATCTGTGGCAGAAAAAATATAAACCATGAAAAAAGTACTTTTTATCGATCGTGACGGAACGATTGTTTTAGAACCTGAAAATTACCAATTAGACAGTTTAGATAAACTGGAGTTTTACCCAAAAGCCTTTCAATATCTGGCTAAAATTGCCAATGAATTAGATTACGAACTGGCAATGGTAACCAATCAGGATGGCTTAGGAACAGATAGTTTTCCTGAAAATACGTTTTGGCCAACGCAGAATTTCATTTTAAAAGCTTTTGAAAATGAAGGTGTAGTATTTGATGAAATTTTTGTTGACAGAACTTTCCCAGAAGAAAATGCGCCAACACGTAAACCAAGAACCGGATTATTGACTAAATATTTAAATAATTCAGAATATGATTTAGAAAATTCTTTTGTTTTAGGAGATCGTTTAACCGATGTTGAATTGGCTAAAAATCTTGGCGCAAAAGCCATTTTCATGAATATGACAGATGGAATTGGAAGTAATGAAATTTCATCAAAACGTGAGGAATTAAACGATACAATTATTCTGCAAACAACAGATTGGAAAAGAATTTATGAGTTTTTGAAACTAGAAGCACGTTCAGCATCGATAACCCGTAAAACAAACGAAACAGATATTTATATCAACTTAAACCTTGACGGAACTGGAAAAAGTAAAATCGAAACCGGAATTGCTTTTTTCGATCATATGTTAGATCAAATTTCTCGTCATGGTCAAATGGACTTGGAAATTTTGGTAAAAGGTGATCTAGAAGTTGATGAACACCATACAATCGAAGACACGGCAATTGCATTAGGTGAAGTTTTTGCGAAAGCTTTAGGAAATAAACTAGGAATCGAGCGTTACGGATTCTGTCTTCCAATGGACGATTGTTTAGCGCAGGCTGCGATTGATTTTGGCGGGAGAAACTGGTTAGTTTGGGAAACTGAATTTAAGCGCGAAATGGTTGGGAAAATGCCAACAGAAATGTTCTATCATTTCTTTAAATCATTCTCTGACGGCGCAAAAGCCAATTTAAATATTAAAGCTGAAGGAATCAACGAACATCATAAAATTGAAGCTATTTTTAAAGCTTTCGCAAAAGCCATAAAAGTAGCCGTAAAAAGAGATACCGAAAAAATGATTTTACCTTCGACGAAGGGTATGTTGTAATGAATTTTGTTCAAGTTTAAAGTTTCAGGTTTCAAGTTACTTAACAGAACGTGAAACCTGAAACTTTAAACTTGAAACAAAACAAACAAAAAACAAAAACTATGAACGCTGATAAATTTGCAAAAACCTGGATAGAATCCTGGAATTCTCATGATTTAGAAGATATCATGAAGCATTATTCTGAAGATATTGAAATTACGACGCCAATGATAAAACTGGCAGCCGGAATCGAAAGTGGTTCACTGCAAGGAAAAGAGCAAGTCAGAGCATATTGGGAGAAAGCTTTACATAAAATTCCAGATTTGCATTTTGAATTGATTGAAGTAACTTCAGGAGTTGATTCTGTTGCACTTTATTACAAATCAGTAATGAACAAAATGGCAATTGAAGTTATGTTTTTTAATGAAAACGGATTGGTAAACAAAATGATAGCTCATTATACGGATCTGTAGGATAAAAATTGTTTCAAGTTTAAAGTTTCAGGTTTCACGTTAAGTAGAGAACTTGAAACATGAAACCTGAAACAAAACAAACAAAAAAATAATGAAAATAGTAATTATAAATTACGGAGCAGGAAATATTCAAAGCATTATGTTTGCTATTGAAAGATTGGGTTTTAAAGCTGTTTTAAGTAATAATTCAGAAGAAATTCAGGCGGCAGATAAAGTGATTTTTCCTGGTGTTGGTGAAGCAAGTTCGGCAATGGCAAAACTTCGTGAAAGCGGTTTAGACAGTTTGATTCCGACTTTGAAACAGCCGGTTTTAGGAATTTGTCTTGGAATGCAGTTGATGTGCAATTCATCTGAAGAAGGAAATACAAAAGGTTTAGGCATTTTTGATGTTGATGTTGTAAAGTTTTCTAATCAGGTAAAAGTGCCGCAAATGGGCTGGAATCAGATTTATAACTTAAAATCAGATTTGTTCACAGCCATTCCTGAAAATGAATTTATGTATTTGGTTCATAGTTTTTATGCACCAAACTGCATAGAAGCCATTGCAACAACGAATTACGATTTAGAATACGCATCGGCTTTGCAAAAAGATAATTTTTACGGAACTCAGTTTCACCCAGAAAAAAGCGGTGCAGTTGGGGAGAAGATTTTGGAAAACTTTTTAAAAATGTAAATTTTAAAATTCCAATTTCTTAAATCCCAAATTCCAATATCAAAAATCAATTTCAATCAAAATGTCAGTTTAGAAAATAATCTAAAATCTAAACTCTTAAATCTAAAATATCAAAAATGAGAATAATACCAGCCATAGATATCATTGACGGAAAATGTGTTCGTTTGTCCAAAGGTGATTATGATACCAAAATAATTTATAATGAAAATCCGCTTGAAGTAGCGAAATCATTTGAAGCACACGGAATTGAACATCTGCATTTAGTAGATTTAGACGGTGCAAAATCCAGCAAAATTGTCAATTATAAGATTTTGGAACAAATTGCTTCACAAACAACTTTAAAAATTGATTTTGGCGGTGGATTAAAATCGGATGATGATTTGAGAATTGCTTTTGAAAGCGGTGCAAATCAAATTACTGGCGGAAGTATTGCGGTAAAAAACAGAGCTATTTTTGAAAAATGGATTTCAGAATATGGTTCAGATAAAATTATTTTAGGTGCTGACGCAAAAGAGGAGAAAATTGCTGTTTCAGGCTGGTTAGAAGAATCAAATGAAGATTTGATTCCGTTTATTCAGGATTATCAAACTAAAGGAATTCAGTATGTTATTTGTACAGATATTGCCAAAGACGGAATGCTTGAAGGTCCGAGTTTTGATCTTTACGGTAAAATTTTAGAAGAAGCAAACGGAGTAAAACTAATTGCTTCGGGCGGAATTTCAACTTTTGATGAATTGCCAAAACTTGCAGAATTAGGCTGCGAAGGAACTATTATTGGAAAAGCGATTTACGAAGGAAGAATTACATTAAAGCAACTTGAGAATTATATTTTAAATAAGTAGATATTCCGCAAAGATGCACAAAGCAAAACGCAAAGATTCACAAAATTTTGCGTAGCTCTGCGAATCTTTGTGAATCTCTGTGAAACAACAAAAAAATGTTAGCAAAAAGAATCATACCCTGCTTAGATATAAAAAACGGAAGAACCGTAAAAGGCGTTAACTTTGTTGACTTGCGTGATGCAGGAGATCCTGTAGAATTAGCAGAAATTTACTCAGCAGAAGGTGCAGATGAATTGGTTTTTCTGGATATTTCGGCAACAGAAGAACGACGTAAAACGCTGGTTAATATGGTGCGAAGTGTGGCGGAAAAAATCAATATTCCGTTTACAGTTGGGGGCGGAATTTCATCTGTTGAAGATGTAGAAATTCTACTGAATAACGGAGCCGATAAAGTTTCGATTAATTCATCGGCAGTAAAAAATCCGCAATTAATTAATGATTTGGCTCAGAAATTTGGAAGTCAATGTGTTGTAGTGGCAATTGATGCCAAACAAATTGACGGACAATGGATTGTGCATTTAGTCGGTGGAAAAGTACCAACAGAACTAAATTTATTCGATTGGGCTGTAGAAGTTGCAGAACGCGGTGCCGGCGAAATATTATTCACATCAATGGATAACGACGGAACCAAAAATGGTTTTGCAAACGAAGCTTTGGCTAAATTATCAACCTTAATTAATATTCCGATAATTGCTTCGGGCGGAGCCGGAAACATACAGCATTTCGTAGATTCATTTAAAGAAGGAAAAGCAGATGCAGCTTTGGCAGCGAGTGTTTTTCACTTTAAAGAAATTGAGATAAAATCTTTAAAACAAGAGCTTAGGAATAATGGTATTGAAGTTAGACTTTAGGAAGTCAGATAATAATATTTATGGAAGATAAAGAAAGTATAGAAATTTTTGGAAGTACGGGTAAATTGATAAAACTATTGTTTTTTTCAATCTTATTTTTAATTGTCAGCATTTGGATATTAGTATATCAGCCTACTGTTCGTAATGTAATCGTTAATAATTTTATAATAAAAAATGCTGCTTCAATTTTAGGTCTATTCATTGGATTGTTTGGGATCTATTTCACTACAAAAAAGTTATTTGATAAAAAACCAGTGGTTGTTATTGATGCTATTGGAATTATAGATAATTCATCAGCAGTATCGCTTGGGAGAATTTTATGGGAAGACATTGATGCAATTAAAGAAATTACAGTTGTAAATCAAAAATTCATTAAAATTTATCTTAAAAATCCTGAAGATTATATAAGTAAAGAAACTAATGTGATGAAAAGGAATATGATGAAAATGAATTTAAAACAATCAGGCTCTCCTGCTAGTATTTCAGTTAATGGACTCAAAATATCTTTTAATGATTTGAAAGATATATTAATACAAAAATTTGAAGAAACTCAAGCAGGTAAAAACTAGAAAAAATTAATATAAGAGTCAAGAATCTAAAATCTAAACTCAAAAATCTAAAATCTAAAATCTAAAATAAAAATGAACATAGATATAAAAAGCTCACATGGATTAATTCCGGCGATAATTCAGGATTCAGAAACAAAAAATGTTTTAATGCTGGGTTATATGAACGAAGAATCGCTTCAAAAAACAATAGAAACACAAAAAGTAACTTTTTTCAGCCGATCTAAACAAAGACTTTGGACAAAAGGCGAGGAGAGTGGAAACTTTTTAAACTTGGTAAGTATTAAAAACGACTGCGATGGCGATACGCTTTTGATTCAGGCAAAACCTGTGGGGCCAACATGTCACACGGGTGCAGATACTTGCTGGCAGGAAGAAAACAAAGAAAATTACGGTTTTATTTCTCAATTAGAGAATACAATCAAAACCCGTAGAGAAAATGCAGATTCTGAGAAAAGTTATGTAGCTTCTTTATTCGAAAAAGGAATCAATAAAATTGCTCAAAAAGTAGGCGAAGAAGCGGTAGAAGTTGTCATCGAAGCAAAAGATGATAACGACGATTTATTCCTTAGCGAAAGCGCTGATTTACTTTTTCATTATTTGATTTTATTGCAGGCAAAAGGTTTTCAACTGAATGATGTTGTTGATGTTTTGAAGAAACGTCAGAAATAATATTAATATTATTTTAATGGAAGAATGTCAGACTGAGCGAAGTCGAAGTCCCGCAAAGTGATTCAGCAAACGGGACTTCGACTTCGCTCAGTCTGACAAAAAATGCGATTACAAAAAAGGAATAAAATCCGTATAAATCCGCGCTTTCGTATAGCGAATCCGTATCATCCGCGTGCCATTTCGCAATACTTACTCCATAAACTCAAAAAACGCAAATTCTTCAGGATGATGAAACCCAAACTTTAAACTTTTATAATCCTGTAAAGCAAGATATTCGGTTGTATTACCATAATCAATTCTAAAAGTATTGGCTTTCCATTTTGTACCATTTTTTGGTTTAGAGAAATTCCCGTTTTCAATTTTTTCCAAACTTGAAAAAGGGATTTTAATTTCGGTATCAAAACCTTCGGGAGTTATTTTGCTGACAGCTTCCAATCCTTCAATATCAAATTTCATTGCCGTTTTCCAGCCTCCGCATTCAGGAGAAATACACTTTATAAGCATATCGTAATTGGAAGAAAAAGCATTTACACCAATTTCAAGATAGTTTTTTCCATCGCCATCCGGATCAATAAAAACTTCTACTAAATCATCAGCTTCATAGATTTTAGAATCTTTTTTCTGAGACTTTCCAACTATTTTCGAATCTATAGAATGATAGGCGATATAAAGGTTTTCGTCATTCCACGAAAGTGAAACCATTGTGTTTTGAGTAGCTTTTTCACCGGAATTATGAATTACAAACGGACCTAAAAATGATGTTTTCCAATCGGTTAAATCTCCGTCAACCGTTATTTTATCGCTTGTTTTATGAACGGGAAATGTCTGTGAATAAGTATGTATTGAATACAGGAATGTCAAAAGGAATAAAAACGAGCTAAATTTCATAAAACTGGTAAATTTTAGCTAAAATAAAAAAACAATACTGTTTATGAATACAAATCTGTAACATAAATTAAAATAATATACTAATATTATAACTAATTCAAAAACTTAATTTATAATGAAAAAATACGTTGGAAGTGTTATAGCAGCTTTTCTAATTGGTTTTTCTGCCAATGCTCAAGGACTTATGAATAAGTCTGAAACCGTTTTCACACATCAGGATACTTTACGCGGAAGCATTACAAAAGAAAGAGCCTGGTGGGATTTGAAATATTATCATCTGGATATAAAAGTAAATCCTGCAGATAAAACAATAACAGGTTCAAATACGGTACGTTATACTGTTTTAACAGAAAATAACAGAATGCAGATCGATTTGCAGGAACCAATGAAGATTACGAAAGTAACGCAAAACGGAAAAGAATTAAAATTTGAAAGAGACGGTAATGCATTCTTCATCACTTTAACTGAAAATCAAAAAGTTGGCGAAACTAAAGAAATAATAGTTTCTTTTGGCGGAGTGCCTAAAGAAGCTGTTAGACCGCCGTGGGACGGAGGAATTACATGGCAGAAAGATAAAACCGGAAAAGATTTCATCGCTTCGTCTTGTCAGGGTTTAGGCGCGAGCGTTTGGTGGCCCTGTAAAGATCATATGTATGATGAAGTTGAAAATATGTTGATTAGCGTGAATGTTCCGGGACACTTGACAGATGTTTCAAACGGAAGATTACAAAGCATAAAAAAACAAAAAGACGGAACTAAAACCTTTAATTGGTATGTTTCGAACCCAATTAATAATTATGGTATAAATATCAATATTGGAGATTATGTTAATTTTTCTGAGAAATTTAAAGGAGAAAAAGGCGATTTAGATTGTAATTACTATGTTTTGAGAGATAATCTTGAAATTGCTAAAAAACATTTTCAGGATGCACCAAAAATGCTAAAAGCTTTTGAAAGCTGGTTTGGACCTTATCCATTTTACGAAGACAGCTATAAATTAGTCGAAGTTCCGTATTTAGGAATGGAGCACCAAAGTTCTGTGACTTACGGAAATGACTATCAAAATGGTTATAAAGGAAACGATATGAGCGGAACAGGCTGGGGATTAAAATTTGATTATATTATTATTCATGAGTCTGGACATGAGTGGTTTGCAAACAACATTACCTATAAAGACATTGCAGATATGTGGATTCATGAGAGTTTTACAACTTATTCTGAATCACTTTTTATTGAGTATTATTACGGAAAAGACGCCGCAAACGAATATATAAAAGGGATTAGAAAAGTGATTACCAATAAAAAACCAATTATTGGTTATTATGATGTAAACGTTGAAGGATCTGGGGATATGTATCCAAAAGGTGCGAATATAATTCATACGATTCGTCAGGTTATAAACGATGATGCAAAATTCAAATCGATTTTGAGAGGAATGAATAAAACTTTTTACCATCAAACAGTTACTACAAAGCAAATTGAAGACTATATAAGTAAAGAATCCGGAATCAATTTTAGTTCGGTTTTTGATCAATATTTAAGAACGGCTCAGGTTCCAACTTTTGAATACTATATTAAAAATCAAAAATTGGTTTATCACTGGATCAATTGTGTAGAGAATTTTGATCTTCCTTTAAAAGTTACTTTAAACGGTGTTGAAACATGGTTAAAACCAACAACAGACTGGAAAGCAGAAAATGTAAAGGATGACAAATCAACTTTGGTTGTTGACAAAAACTTTTACGTGACAGAGTTTAATATCACGAATTAAACTTCGGAAATAATTAAAAATTGAAACCCAATAAAATTCTTATTTATTGGGTTTGTTTTTTGAGGAAGAAATCATAAAATTTTAGAAATCTTAATCCGAATGTTTACATTTGTTGCAGATTGATTTCAAAATAATACCATTTTACTAATGAAAAATTACTTCGGAAGCATTTTTACTGCTTTTTTAATTGGTTTTACTGCCAATGCTCAAGGACTTCTTAATAAAGGAGAAACAGTTTTTACACATCAGGATACTTTACGCGGAAGCATTACAAAAGAAAGAGCCTGGTGGGATTTAAAATACTATCATCTTGATGTAAAAGTTAATCCTAAAGAAAAAGCTATTTCGGGTTCTAACACAGTTCGTTATACTGTTTTAACAGAGAATAACAGAATGCAGATTGATTTGCAGGAACCTATGAAAATTACGAAAGTAACGCAGGATAAGAAAGAATTAAAATTTGAAAGAGACGGAAACGCATTTTTCATCACTTTAACTGAAAAGCAGAAAGTTGGCGATACAAAAGAAATTGTAGTTTATTTTGAAGGAAAACCAAAAGAAGCGGTGAGAGCACCGTGGGATGGTGGATTCTCTTGGAAAAAAGATAAAAACGGAAAAGATTTTATTGCTACATCTTGCCAAGGTTTAGGTGCCAGCGTTTGGTGGCCAAATAAAGACCATATGTATGATGAAGTAGAAAATATGTTAATCAGCGTGAATGTTCCGGGAGATTTAACGGATGTTTCTAACGGAAGATTACAAAGCGTTAAAAAAGAAAAAGACGGAACAAAAACATTTAATTGGTACGTTTCGAACCCAATTAATAATTACGGAGTAAACATTAATATTGGTGATTACGTTAATTTCTCTGAGGTTTACAAAGGAGAAAAAGGCGATTTAGATTGTAATTATTATGTTTTAAGAGATAATCTAACTTTGGCAAAAGAGCAGTTTAAAGATGCTCCAAAAATGCTAAAAGCTTTCGAAAACTGGTTTGGACCTTATCCTTGGTATGAAGACAGTTATAAATTAGTTGAAGTTCCGTATTTAGGAATGGAGCACCAAAGTTCTGTAACGTACGGAAACCAATATAAAAACGGTTATTTAGGACGTGATTTAAGCGGAACTGGCTGGGGATTAAAATTTGATTTTATCATTATTCACGAATCTGGCCACGAATGGTTTGCTAACAATATTACCTATAAAGATATCGCTGATATGTGGGTACATGAGAGTTTTACAAATTACTCTGAAAGCCTTTTCATTGAATATTATTACGGAAAAGACGCTGCAGCTGAATACATAATTGGATGCAGAAAAAACATTAAAAACGATACGCCAATTATCGGACATTATGATGTAAACAATGAAGGTTCTGGAGATATGTATCCAAAAGGTGCTTCAATGCTCCATATGATTCGTCAGGTAATTAATGATGATGCAAAATGGAAATCGATTTTGAGAGGTATGAATAAAACGTTCTATCACCAAACGGTTACTGGGAAACAGATTCAGGATTATATCAACGAACAATCTGGAATTAACTTCAACAGAGTTTACGCGCAATATTTGACTACAACGCAGATTCCGGTTTTTGAATATATGTTTAAAAACGGAACTTTCGGATATCATTGGACAAATTGTGTTGCTAAATTTGATATGCCGGTAAGAGTAAAATTAAACGGTGTTGAAACTTGGTTGAAACCAACAACAGAATGGCAGTCTGAAAAAACAACTAATGAAGATAGAAAAGTAGAAGTTGATAAAGATTTTTATGTTACTACTTCTAATATAATCGAATAAAAATTCGATAAATTTCAATTTTTAAAATCCCAAACTCCAATTGTTGGAGTTTGGGATTTTTTGCGTTTAGTAAACCCGACAGGTTTTAAAAACCTGTCGGGTTTGTTGTTTGCGCAAACCTTTGTCATTTCGACCGAAGGGAGAAATCGCACTTGAAACTCTACAAAGATTGGCGATTCTCTGCGGAAATACTAGTGCGATTTCTCCCTTAGGTCGAAATGACAAAAAAGCCTGAAAGATTTAATCTTTCACCCTTTTTTATTCAAATTTGAAATTTAAATCATCGGCTATTCAATTTCGCCTTTTCCTTAATAATATCCGCAATTTTTCTATTCTCAATTTTACTTTCAAGCCATGAAATAATATCAAGGTATAAAAATGCTCTTTTTTCGTAAGTATTCTTTTCAAGCTCTACAAAACGGGCGTGCATTTTTTTGAATTCCTTTTTAATGTCAGCAGGGTAAAAGTTGTTCAGGTTTCTTAAAAACTTGATGATTTCCTTTTGAACTTCATGTAAGTCATTCATTTTCAATAAGAACTTATACGTGCTTTTCAGGTGATTTTCTAAATAATAATCTTTCCCTAATTCATAATGTGCAATTAAAGACAAAAGTCTCGCGAAGCACATTAAATCTTCACGCATGGTTAAGTTCTTGTTGTTGATGATTTTATCTAAATAAAGAATACATTCATTGTACTTCTCATTTCCAAAATAAATCGAAGCAATTTTATAGAAAAACAACATTTCGTGATGTTCATCAAGATGTTCGCTGTGCAGTTTTATTTTTTCTAAAATCTCCGGAATCAAATATTCGCTTTCGGCAAAAGTACCTTCCAGAATGTGTAAATTCAACTTATTGTTGTAAACGTATAGAAATGATAGTGATGCAATGTTATCGTTTACGGGAAATTTTGGATCTTCAATTGTTTCTTCTAAAAGCGAAAGATATCTTTTGAAATTCGACGTATATTTCAACATGTAAAGCGATTCCAGAAAATAATGATTTCCTTTTAAGAAAAATACCGGATTCAGATAAATCATATTCGGATTATCATAAAAAAGCTGAACCCATTTATAAGCAAATTTATAACTCGCTAAAAAATCCTGAACCAGGAAACTGCGCCATAAATTAGCGTTGTAAAACCAATACTTTTCACGGAAACCAAATTTAGTTTCGTCTAGCTTCGCAATATGTTTATTGAAATAATCGTCAATATATTTATACTCTTCATCGCTTTTTACGTAACCCGTTTTCAGCATGATTCCGTATAATTGAAGCGATAAGTTCGATAATTTACTCGAAATTGTATTTCGGTAATTCAATTCCTTGGCCTGAATAACAAGTTCGTCGGCGCGGCCCTGAATACTTCGGGTAATATATTGCGATTCTATCAGTTTTTCGAACTCAACGATTTCATACGCCATATATTTTTCGTCATTTTCTAAAGCCTGTTGTTTTGTTTTGTCCAGAATTTTTAAACTCTGTTTATACAAACCTTTATTATATAGAATCACAGCAAAATCAATTTGTTCACGCAATTGATAACGAATGTTCTGGCTCGGAATATTCAAACGGATACTTACTAAAATTTGCTTGTATAAGTATGATTTTAAGTTAGATAACTGTACTTTCTTGATGATTCCGCTCTTCAAAATCAGCTTTTCATCATAGGTTTCAGACTTATCTAAAATATTGAATAATTCAATGAATTTAGTATTCGAACTTGTTTCTAATCGGCTTGCAAAAATTTTAAACTGCCTTTTTTCAGATTTGGAAAGTGATTTTATCAGAACAAATAAGAAATCTTTTTGATGGTTAGCCATTGTAAAAAATAATAATATAACTTATTGATTATTAAATATTTAACTCGTTATAAATTGTGTTATGAACAGTATAATTTCATTAAAATGAATTTCGTACTGAAGAAGTACAATATATATTTGTTATCAAGATGTGAAATTACATTAAATAAATGAATATGAATAGAGAGAAAGTTCAAATTTTTGACACCACATTACGCGACGGTGAGCAAGTTCCAGGATGTAAGTTAGATACTAAGCAAAAATTAGTTATCGCAGAACGACTAGACAAAATGGGAGTTGATATTATCGAAGCCGGTTTTCCTGTGTCAAGTCCGGGCGATTTTTTATCGGTCTCTGAGATTTGTAAAATTGTAGAAAATGCAACCGTCTGCGGATTAACAAGAGCCGTAAAAAACGACATTGATGTTGCTGCAGCTGCTTTAAAGCACGCTAAAAGACCTAGAATCCATACCGGAATCGGAACTTCAGAATCTCATATACTCCATAAATTACAAACTACCCCGGAAGATATTATTGCAAGAGCAAAATTTGCAGTAGCTCACGCAAAAACATATGTAGAAGATGTTGAATTCTATGCAGAAGATGCTGGTAGAACAGACAATGCTTTCCTTGCAAAAGTTTGCGAAGAAGTAATTAAATCTGGTGCAACGGTATTAAATATTCCTGATACAACAGGATATTGTCTTCCTGAAGAATACGGGGCAAAAATTAAATATTTAAAAGAAAACGTAAAAGGAATCGAAAACGTAATCCTTTCATGTCACTGTCATAATGATTTAGGAATGGCAACTGCAAACTCAATTGCAGGTGCTATAAATGGTGCAAGACAAATCGAGTGTACTATTAATGGTATTGGAGAAAGAGCTGGAAATACAGCACTTGAAGAAGTGGTAATGATTTTCAAACAACATCCTTACTTAAATTTAGATACAAACATTAATACAAGAGAATTAAACGAAATGAGCCGTTTGGTTTCTGAAAGTATGGGAATGATTGTACAGCCAAATAAAGCGATTGTAGGAGCAAATGCTTTTGCGCATAGTTCTGGAATTCATCAGGATGGTGTTATCAAAAACCGAGCGACTTATGAAATCATGGATCCGCTTGATGTTGGTGTAAACGAATCTTCAATTATTTTGACTGCAAGAAGCGGAAGAGCAGCTTTAGCTTACCGTGCTAAAAAAGTAGGTTACGAGTTGACTAAAGTACAATTAGACATTGTATATATTGAGTTTCTGAAATTTGCAGATATTAAAAAAGAAGTTGTAGATGCAGATATTCATCAAATTATCGAAGCTTCTAAAATTGAAGGTGATTTAATCAGAAGCTAGTTAAAAGAGAATAGAAAAAAGAGAAATAACAAAGATTTAAATCATAAAGAACGAGACGTTATGAATTTGAAAATAGCAGTTTTACCAGGAGACGGAATTGGACCAGAGGTTATTGCACAGGCCAAAAAAGCATTATATGCTATTGGCGAAGTGTACAATCATGAATTTGTTTTTGAAGAAGCACTCATGGGTGCTATCGCCATTGACAAAACTGGAAACCCGCTGCCGGAACAAACTTTAAATCTTTGTTTAAATACAGATGCTGTTTTATTTGGTGCCATTGGAGATCCTAAATACGATAACAATCCAAATGCAAAAGTTCGTCCGGAGCAGGGATTGTTGAAACTTCGTAAAGAATTAGGTTTGTTTGCTAATATTCGCCCAATAAAACCTTATAAAGCATTGGTTGACGCATCTCCTTTAAAAAGAGAAATTATTGAAGGTGCAGACTTTACTATTTTCAGAGAATTAACTGGCGGTGCTTATTTTGGAGCTAAAACATTAAATGAAGAAGGAACACACGCTTCTGATTTATGTGAATATTCAGAAGAAGAAATTACAAGAATCGCACATTTAGCTTTTAAATCGGCACAAAACCGACGCAAAAAGTTAACTATGGTTGACAAAGCTAACGTTTTGGAAACTTCAAGATTATGGAGAAAAGTAGTTCAAAAAGTGGGCGAAAGTTATCCTGATGTTCTTTTAGACTTTTTATTTGTTGATAACGCAGCTATGCAGATTATCTTAAATCCGAAACAATTTGATGTGATTTTGACAGAAAATTTATTTGGAGATATTTTATCAGATGAAGCAAGCGTAATTACAGGTTCAATTGGTTTATTGGCTTCAGCATCTTTAGGAGAAAAAAATGCGCTTTTCGAACCAATCCACGGATCTTATCCTCAGGCAAAAGGAAAAAATATTGCTAATCCAATTGCTTCCATTTTATCCGCAGCAATGTTGTTAGAACATTTCGGATTGTTTACTGAAGCAAATGTGATTTATAAAGCTATTGAAAAAGCAATTGAATATAAAGTAGTTACAGTTGATTTAAAACCAGATTCAAAATTCGGTACAAATGAAGTAGGGGAGTTTGTTTCAAATGTCATTTTCAGCAAAGATGACCTGTTATATTTCAGAAATGACAATGTTCATATCGGACAGTCGACAATAGTTTAAAGTTTTTATTAAAATTATGAATTAAATAACAAGAAGTATTGAAAATGTTGAGATTTTATTTTTTTAGTTCTTAAAGTTTCCGTACTTTTGTAACACTAAAAAAATAAAGATGCAAATCTCAATTATTATTACTTCTGTCGTTGTTGTCAATGTGTTTCGCACATCTGCATCGGGAATGGTATAAATATAATTGAAAAACTATATTACAAACCTTCCAAATACTGGAAGGTTTTTTTTTGAATAAAAATTAAAATAAATAATACAATAATGGAATTAAATAAGTACAGCAAAACCATCACTCAAGATCAAACTCAGCCAGCGGCGCAAGCGATGTTATACGGTATTGGTTTAACTGAAGAAGATTTAAAAAAAGCACAAGTAGGGATTGTGAGCATGGGTTACGATGGTAACACGTGTAACATGCACCTGAATGATTTAGCAAAAGATGTTAAAAAAGGTGTTTGGGATGCAGATCTGGTCGGACTTATTTTTAATACCATTGGTGTAAGTGACGGAATTTCAAACGGTACTGAAGGAATGCGTTATTCATTAGTATCACGTGACGTTATTGCAGATTCTATAGAAACAGTGGCAGGAGCACAATGGTACGATAGTATCATCGCAATTCCCGGCTGTGACAAAAATATGCCCGGAGCGTTAATCGCAATGGGAAGATTAAACCGTCCGTCAATGATGGTTTACGGAGGATCTATTCACTCTGGAAAATGGAAAGGAGAATCTTTAAATATCGTTTCTGCTTTTGAAGCTTTAGGAAAAAAAGTAAAAGGAGAAATTACTCCGGAAGATTTTAAAGGAGTTATTCAAAATGCCTGCCCAGGAGCTGGTGCCTGCGGCGGAATGTATACGGCAAACACAATGTCTTCTGCAATTGAAGCATTAGGAATGAGTATGCCATACAGTTCTTCTAATCCTGCTTTAAGTCAGGAAAAAAGAGACGAATGTCTTGCTGCCGGAGCTGCAATTAAAATTTTATTAGAAAAAGATATTAAGCCAAGAGATATTATGACTCGTAAAGCTTTCGAAAATGCTATTACAATTGTAGCGGTTTTAGGAGGTTCTACAAATGCTGTTATGCACTTAATTGCAATGGCACATTCTGTTGGTATCACAATTACTTTGGATGATTTTCAGGCTATTAATGACAGAACTCCGGTTCTTGCTGACATGAAACCAAGTGGTAAATATATGATGGAAGATATTCATGAAGTTGGAGGTATTCCGGGAGTAATGAAATATCTATTAAAAGTAGGATTGATTCACGGAGATTGTTTAACTGTAACAGGAAAAACAGTAGCTGAGAATTTAGCTTCAACTCCGGATTTACAAGACGGACAAGAAGTAATTCATGAAATTCAAAAAGCATTAAAACCAACAGGAAATATTCAGGTTTTATACGGAAATCTTGCTTCTGAAGGTGCTGTAGCAAAAATCAGCGGAAAAGAAGGAGAATATTTTGAAGGGCCGGCTGTAGTTTTTGAAGGTGAATTTGAAGTAATTCCAGGTCTTCAGGCCGGAAAAATTAAACCAGGTAATGTAGTCGTCATCAGGGGTTGTGGACCAAAAGGTGGTCCGGGAATGCCTGAAATGCTAAAACCGACATCAGCTATTATTGGAGCTGGATTAGGAAGCAGCTGTGCACTAATTACAGATGGTAGGTTCTCCGGAGGTTCACACGGATTCGTGGTAGGACACGTTACACCAGAAGCATATGATGGTGGTGGTATTGCACTAGTAAAAGATGGAGATATAATTGCTATCGATGCTGTGAAAAATACAATCGACCTGAAGATATCTGACGAAGAATATGCAGCTCGTAAAGCAGCTTGGGTTCAACCAGCGCTAAAAGTTGACAGAGGAGTTTTACTTAAATACGCAAGATCGGTTTCAAGCGCATCAACAGGATGTGTTACCGATAACTAGCATTCAATTACAACTTCAAAAATCAATTTCAATAAAATGAAAAAGATTTTTGAATAAACTATAAAAGTGTAAATCTCTATTTCTTTAAAAATAGAAATAAGAGAGAAAAAAATATACCAAATGGGAACAATTAGGATATCAGGCGCCGAAGCCGTTATTAGATGTTTATTAGCTGAAGGAGTAGACTTAATTTATGGTTATCCGGGAGGAGCAATCATGCCGGTTTACGACGAATTATATAAATTTCAGGATCAGTTACACCATGTTTTAGTACGTCACGAACAAGGTGCAACGCATGCTGCTCAGGGTTATGCGAGAGCAACAGGAAAAGTAGGAGTTGCAATTGCTACTTCTGGACCGGGAGCAACAAATTTAGTGACCGGAATTGCTGATGCTCAAATCGATTCAACTCCAATGGTTTGTATTACCGGACAAGTTGGAAGACATTTATTAGGATCTGATGCTTTTCAGGAAACAGATATTATCGGAATTTCGACTCCGGTTACAAAATGGAATTTTCAGGTAACAGAGGCTTCTCAAATTCCTGAAATCATTGCAAAAGCATTTTATATTGCTCGTTCCGGACGTCCGGGACCTGTATTAATCGATATTACTAAAAACGCTCAGTTTGATGAGCTGGATTTTAGTTATGAAAAATGTACAGGAATTAGAAGTTATGTTCCGGTTCCGAAATTAAAATTAGATAAAGTTGCCGAAGCTGCAGCCTTAATCAATAGTGCAAAAAAACCTTTTATAGTTTTCGGACAGGGAATTATTTTAGGTCAGGCCGAAGCCGAGTTTAAAGCAGTTCTTGAAAAATCAGGAATTCCGGCAGCTTGGACTATTTTAGGACTTTCGGCTCTGCCAACAGATCACCCTTTAAATGTAGGTATGTTGGGAATGCACGGAAATTATGCACCAAATTTACTAACAAACGAATGTGATGTTTTAATTGCCTTTGGAATGCGTTTTGACGACCGTGTTACAGGTAAATTAGCTACTTACGCAAAACAGGCAAAAGTAATTCACTTCGAAATTGATCCTGCAGAGGTTGATAAAAACGTTAAAACAGAAGTTGCTGTTTTAGGTGATGTAAAAGAATCTTTAGCTGCTTTATTACCATTATTGGATGCAAAATCACACGATTTATGGCACAATGAGTTTAAAGAATTGGCTAAAATAGAATATGATACAGTTATTAAAGACGAATTAAATCCAGAAACTCCGGGACTTTCGATGGGAGAAACTATCGAAATGATCAATAAACACTCAAAAGGTGATGCGATTATAGTTTCAGATGTTGGTCAGCACCAAATGTTTGCGTGTCGTTATGCTAAATTCAATTCAACAAAAAGTAATATTACTTCAGGCGGATTAGGTACAATGGGATTTGCGCTTCCGGCTGCAATTGGAGCTAAAATGGGAAGACCTGATCGTGAAGTTGTAGCTATTATTGGTGATGGAGGATTCCAGATGACTATTCAGGAATTAGGAACAATTTTCCAGACTCAGGTTCCGGTAAAAATTGTTATTTTAAACAATGAATTTTTAGGAATGGTGCGTCAATGGCAGGAATTATTCTTTGACAACAGATATGCATCAACAAAAATGATTAATCCAAATTTTACTGCAATTGCCGAAGGGTATCATATTAAATCTAAGAAAGTTACAAATCGTGAAGATTTAGATGCTGCAGTTGCTGAAATGCTTGCTTCAAAAGATTCTTATTTCTTAGAAGTCATGGTCGAAAAGGAAAACAACGTTTTCCCTATGATTCCAACAGGAGCATGTGTATCAGAAATTAGATTAAGCTAAAGAAAAAAGTTTCAAGTTTTAAGTTTCAGATTTCACGTTCTCAGCAGAACTTGAAACTTGAAACCTGAAACAAATAAAACTAAAAACAAAATGGAAGATAAAACATTTACCATATCGGTATACTCAGAAAATAACGTGGGTTTATTAAATAGAATATCTGGAATATTCTTAAAGCGTCACATTAATATATTAAGCCTAAATGTTTCAGAATCAGAAATAGAGAATGTTTCAAGATTTATCATTGTAGTTAATACAACAGAGAAATGGGTTCAGAATATTGTGGGACAGATTGAAAAACAAATTGAAGTTATAAAAGCATTTTATCATACAGATGAAGAAACCATTTATCTTGAAAATGCACTTTTTAAAATCGCTTCAAGTTTGTTGTTTGATGAAAAACAAATTCAAAATATCATCAAAGACAGCCAATCGACGATTGTAACGGTTTCAAGAGATTTCTTCGTGATTTCAAAATCAGGAAGACGCTCAGAAATTGAAGATTTATACCAAAAATTCAAACCATACGGAATTATGCAATTTGTACGTTCGGGAAGAATTTCGGTTTCAAAAGAAAAAATGGAGATTTCATCATTGTTAGAAACCTTCAAATAAAGAATTAATATGTGATATTACACGATCACAACCAATTATAAATAAATTAATTACTAAATTTCATTTCATTAAATATTTTAAAACAAAATGGCAAATTATTTCAACACATTACCACTTAGATTACAATTAGAGCAACTTGGAGTTTGCGAATTTATGGAGCAGTCAGAATTTGCAGACGGAATTTCAGCATTAGCAGGGAAAAAAGTTGTTATTGTTGGATGTGGTGCACAAGGTTTGAATCAAGGTTTAAACATGAGAGATTCAGGTTTAGATATTTCTTACGCATTGCGTGCAGATGCAATTGCTGAAAAGAGAGCTTCATATAAAAATGCAACTGAAAATGGGTTTAAAGTAGGTACTTATGAAGAGTTGATTCCAACTGCTGATTTAGTTTGTAATCTTACTCCGGATAAACAACATACATCTGTTGTTACTGCGATTATGCCATTAATGAAACAAGGATCGACTTTAGCTTATTCTCACGGTTTTAATATTGTTGAAGAAGGAATGCAGATTCGTGAAGATATCACAGTTATTATGTGTGCGCCTAAATGTCCGGGTTCTGAGGTTCGTGAAGAATATAAAAGAGGTTTTGGTGTACCAACACTTATTGCAGTTCACCCGGAAAATGATCCAAACGGATTTGGTTTAGATCAGGCAAAAGCTTACGCTGTAGCAACTGGAGGACACAAAGCAGGAGTTTTAAGATCATCTTTCGTTGCTGAAGTAAAATCAGATTTAATGGGTGAGCAGACAATTCTTTGCGGATTGCTTCAAACTGGATCTATTTTATGTTTTGATAAAATGGTTGAAAAAGGAATCGATAAAGCATATGCTTCAAAATTAATTCAATACGGATGGGAAACTATCACTGAAGCTTTGAAACATGGTGGTATCACAAATATGATGGATCGTTTAAATAATCCTTCTAAAATTGAAGCTTACGAATTAGCAGAAGAATTAAAAGACATCATGCGTCCGTTATTCCAAAAACACCAGGACGATATTATTTCTGGAGAATTCTCAAGAACTATGATGATTGACTGGGCTAATGATGATGTTAATTTATTAAAATGGAGAGCTGCAACAGGAGAAACTAACTTCGAAAAAACAGCTCCGCAAGAAGCTCCAATCTCTGAACAGGAATATTTTGATAATGGAGTTTTAATGATTGCTATGGTAAAAGCTGGTGTTGAATTAGCTTTTGAAACTATGACTGAGGCTGGAATCATTGAAGAATCTGCATATTATGAGTCATTACACGAATTACCATTAATTGCAAACACAATTGCAAGAAAGAAATTGTTTGAAATGAACCGTGTAATTTCTGATACTGCAGAATATGGCTGTTATTTATTTGATCACGCTTGTAAGCCATTGTTGACTGAATTCATGAAAAAAGTAGAAACAAATATTATTGGAAAACCATTTTCAACTTCAAATGGAGTAGACAATAATGTTTTAATTGCTGTAAATAAAGAAATTCGTCAGCATCCTATCGAAGAAGTAGGAGCTTGGTTGAGAGAATCAATGACGGCAATGAAAAAAATTGTATAATAAATTTGGGAATTTCCACGCATTCCGAATGTAGTGGAATTTGCTCTGTATCAATGTTTTAAATTAATATTTTGAATTAGTAAGCACTTATTAAGAAAATAGATATAGATGCATTTTGCATTCACTTAACTTCTGTGAGAAAACAAGTTAAGTGAAGCGGATCCCTAAAATTGGGGTATATTTTTTAATCAAAAAATATACTTGTTGAAATTTCTATTATAATTAATAAAGCTGCTTCTATTTTCAAAGTAGGTAAAGCATTTGTAATGCAGAATTACAAAATTAATTGTTATTGAAATTTGTTAAATAAAAAGGTATGATAATTTCTTTGTCATACCTTTTTTGCAATTTAGATTTTTTCTTAAAATCTCTTTTTTTAGAATAACTTTAAAAAAAACGTATATTTTATTTATTATATGTTTTTTTTATACAAAATTTATGAATTAAATAATTTTAAGAATAGAAGCAGATTTAATACATTTATAAAAAAAAATTCCACAAAACTATGAGTTATTATAAAATTGAAAATTTAGAACAATATTTTAAACATTACAATAAGTCAATAAGAGAGCCAAGAAAATTTTGGGGAAAAATTGCCGAAGAAAACTTTACTTGGTATCAACAGTGGGAAAAAGTTGTTGATTTTAATATGGCTGACGCCGAAGTAAAATGGTTTACTGACGCTAAAGTTAACATTACCAAAAACTGTATCGATAGACATTTAAGCAAAAGAGGAGAAAAAACGGCTATTATATTTGAACCGAATGATCCATCTGAAAGCGCTTTACATATAAGTTATAACGAATTATACGAACGAGTTTCAAAAATGGCGAATGTTCTGCGTGAGCAGGGAATTCGTAAAGGGGACCGCGTTTGTATTTATTTACCAATGATTCCTGAACTTGCAGTTTCTGTTTTGGCCTGTGCCAGAATTGGGGCGATTCACTCTGTAGTTTTTGCAGGATTTTCTGCTTCTGCAGTTTCTGCAAGAATTATCGACAGCGAATGTAAAATGGTAATCACATCTGATGGAGGTTACAGAGGAAATAAAACAATCGATTTAAAATCTATTGTTGACGAAGCCTTAGATACTTGTCCGTCAGTTACTAAAGTTTTAGTAGTAAAAAGAACAAAAACAGAAGTGGCAATGAAAGAAGGACGTGACATTTGGTTACAGCCTTTATTAGATGCGGCTCTTGACAATAGTGTTGCTGAAATTATGGATGCCGAAGATCCTTTGTTTATCTTGTATACTTCAGGATCAACTGGGAAGCCAAAAGGAATGGTGCATACAACAGCTGGATACATGGTTTATACAGCGTATACATTTAAAAACGTATTCAGCCACGAAGAAAATGATATCTTCTGGTGTACGGCAGATATTGGATGGATTACAGGACATTCATACATTTTATACGGACCATTACTAAATGGCGGAACAACCGTAATTTTTGAAGGAGTTCCATCTTATCCAGATTTTAGCCGTTTTTGGGATATTATCGAAAAACATAAAATCACACAATTTTATACAGCGCCAACAGCAATTCGTTCATTGGCAAAAGAAAGTTTAGATTATATTCAAAAATATCCTCTAAAATCGCTTAAAGTTATTGGATCTGTTGGAGAGCCAATTAACGAAGAGGCTTGGCACTGGTTCAACGACCACGTTGGAGATAAAAGATGTCCGGTTGTAGATACTTGGTGGCAGACTGAAACTGGAGGAATTATGATTTCACCAATTGCTTTTGTAACGCCAACAAAACCAACTTACGCAACGTTGCCATTACCGGGAATTCAACCAGTTTTAATGGATGAAAAACGTAATGAAATTGAAGGAAACCAAGTAGTTGGAAGTTTATGTATTAAATTCCCTTGGCCTGGAATCGCCAGAACTATCTGGGGAGATCACCAGCGTTATAAAGACACTTATTTCTCTGCTTTCCCTGGAAAATACTTTACAGGTGACGGAGCTTTAAGAGACGAAGTTGGTTACTACAGAATTACAGGTAGAGTAGATGACGTTGTAATTGTTTCTGGACATAATTTAGGAACTGCACCAATCGAAGATGCCATCAACGAACACCCAGCGGTTGCAGAATCGGCTATTGTTGGATTCCCACACGATATTAAAGGAAACGCTTTATACGGTTACGTTATTCTGAAAGAAACTGGAGAAGTTAGAAATAAAGAGAATTTATCAAAAGAGATCAATCAATATATTTCTGATCACATTGGGCCAATCGCTAAATTAGATAAAATCCAATTCGTTTCTGGTTTACCAAAAACACGTTCTGGAAAAATCATGCGTAGAATTTTACGTAAAATAGCTGAAGGCGATAATTCTAATTTTGGAGATACTTCAACATTATTGAATCCAGAAATTGTAGATGAAATTATTAAAGATAGAATTTCTTAATTCTTGACTTGTATTTATAAAAAAAAATGCCTCTTAATATTTTAAGAGGCATTTTTTTTTATGTTTTTGTTTTGCAAAAAAATATTGATAACATATGTCAGGCTGAGCGAAGTCGAAGCCCTCTCATGCAGAATCACTTTGTGGGGCTTCGACTTCGTTCAGCCTGACAATCGTATATGTTTTGTCATTTCGAGTAACGAGAAATCGCACTCGTAATTCTACAAAGATTGGTGATATGCATTGTCGAGTTTCTTGTGCGATTTCTCGTTCCTCGAAATGACAAGATTATGTTTAGAATTTATCTTATTCCCAATCTCGACTTCAATTTCAAAAACAAAAGCCCAATTTTATAAGCATCCTCCGCAGAAGAATTTCTGTCGCTTTTTGGAATTTTGTAGATTTCGCATAAATCGTTTAAAGAAAACTGCTTGTCATTAATATCGGTTAATTTTCGATACATAACGTCGATATCCAGAGCTTCGTTTTTTAATCTTCCGCAATCTAATCTTTCGAGAGCAGCGTTTAACATTTCAATGTCAAAATTAATATGATGACCAACCAGAACTGCATTTCCAATAAAATTTATAAACGCTTCTAAAGCCTCAGCTTCAGGCATTTTATTCATTTTACTTTCAATAATGAATTCATTAGAAATTCCGTGTTCTTCTAAAAATTTATACTGAAGTAAAACCGCTTCAAAATTCTCTTTAATTACAATACTGTCGTCAATTACTGAAAATGCGCCTAAAGATAAAATAACATCTTTGTTAGGGTTTAAACCAGAAGTTTCAGTCGACAAAACCACATATTTGGTCGGCTTTGCTTCTAATTTCGTTAAGTATTCCTTCCAGAATTCCGGATATTCCTTATTGATATTTTTAATCCAGTCTAACATATTTTATGAGAATTGGGTAAGTTGAAATTTACTCTTAATTAGTTCCTCAAGATCTTTCATTGGAGTCAAAGCATTTTTTAACTTCTCTTTGTCTGTTTTAGACATTTCTCTTAAATTAATATATTGTCCGGAATCGTCATTTTTTAAACCTTCAACAGTTCTAAACTTTGAAAGCGTCAAAAATGCTTCGGCACAACTTAAATATATTTCAGCATTTTTAGAATCGGTAATCGCTAATTGTTTGAATCTCAAATATGTATTTTTGATTCCTTTTATATTCGCACTCAAAATTAATAAACGCGCGCTGTCGATAAGCGGCATTAAAGCACGGGTTTTAATGTCGAATTTTCCTTTTTGCGGGCCTTCTTCTTCAACAATGAATTTTTTAAAGAAGCTTAAAGGAGAATTTCTCTTCAAAGCATCATTTCCTAAAAAGTCAAAGAATAAAGTATTGTTTACAGCATTTTTGAAAACAACATTTTCTATAACTTCTTCAATTTTTGCTTCACCAATTACGATCTCATAATCAAAGAAAATACTGCTCAAATCGTTACTGTTTTCACCTGGAGTATTCATCCAACTGTTGTATTGTTTTGTCCAGTCACTCAATGACTTACACCATAGCATATTGCTTCCCATGTGACCATTTGGACAATATTCGTAACCTACTTTTTCAAGGATGGCAGTTGTTCTTTTTGCCAGTCTTAAAAAGTAATCTTTTACCTCACGATATTTCTCCGGAGCAACATCTTCAAAAATCAAAATACTATCCTGATCCGTCAATAAAAGCTGCTCCTTACGCCCTTGACTACCAATGCTTAACCATGCAAATCTGGCAGGAGGGGAGCCTAAATCTAAAATAGACAGTTCTACAGCACGTTTTATAATAGCAAGGTTAATTTCGCTTGCAATATTACTAACGTGAGAAATTGGTATATTTTTCTGAATCGAATTCTGAATCAAATCTGATAAGCGATCACGAATTTGTTTTAAATCTTTTGGAAGCTGCGAACGCTTAATTTCTTTAATTAAAACACCAGGGTTACTAGCTTGAGCCACAATTAAATCGTGCTCAGAAATAATTCCTTTTACAGCAGATTTACTCGTACCATCTTTAGTTACGCAGAGGTGAGAAACATTATGTTTCAGCATTAAAAGCTGAGCTTCGGCCAAAGAAACATTTTCAATAACCGTAACAACTGGCGAAGACATTATTTTGTCAATCGTCTCAGTGATAGGATAACGTCCAGTTGCAATTTTTGAAGATAAATCGGCGTGGGTAACAATACCAATTGGGTTATTCTTTTCGCAAATTACAATATTATCCACCATAGATTCTGTCATCAAAATGGCGACATCTTTTACAATATGGTGAGATTCTGTTGTTAACGGAGAATTATTATAAGAAAGAGACTGGATATACTGCATCTCATTCTGCTGGTCCATGAAATTACTATCAGGATCTAATTTTCCGTTGGAACGTGAATTATCTCGCGTATGCCTTGAATTTACTGCAAAACTTTCCAGTAAAAAGTTTAAAACATCTGAATTATTAGCTACAAACGGACGGAAAACGGCAATTGGAATAGCATAAACAATACTTTCTTCACGTGCTTTTGCCGTCATCATATAGTTATTTTTGGCAAAAAACGGGCGTAAACCAAAAATATCTCCTTCGTGGCATTTGTTTATAAGAGTTTCCTCAGCATCAGCAATTGTTGTTAAATTAATAACACCAGAAGCCACAACATAAAAACTGTCATGAAGCGGGTCATTATTTTGAAACAATACTGCATGTTTTTCTAAATTAATGACACGAATATTTGTAGCGATATCTGATAATTCCTGAAAAGTTAAGTTATCAAACGGCGGGTATTCTTTTAAAAAATCTGCAATATGCTCAGCAATTGTATTCATATATGGTATAATATCTTTTAAAATATTGAATGTAAAAATAATAAAATAAACTCTTACAATGAAAGCATCTTGACTAGAATCTAATTATTTTAAAGAAATGTTAAGATTTACTGAATTCAAGGCTTTTAAAATGTTTTTTTAGGAATCAATTTTAAATAATTGATTGATTTTCATTGTTATAAATTTACAGTTTATAAACTAAATTATTCAATTTATGTTGTTTAGGTAAGAGGCCGCTGTTTAGATTATTCAGATTTATAATAGCGAATGATTTAGTATAAGATTCTTATAATTTTCTATTTTACATAATATAAATTATAGTTCAAAATAGATAAGCCTTTAATAGGGCTTTATTCGTGTAATTTATTCATAATTAGCTCTTTTGGTACTATATCATTCCCACCACGTTTTCTAAATTGTATTACATTATCTTCTACAACTAAAACTGCGCTTGAACTTGATCCGTCTTTATTTATCAGTTTTATTTGAGCCGTGTCGCCCAATGGATAAACATATCCGGTAACATCTAAAACTCCAGAATTTAATTCTTTAGAATCGCTTGTAACTTCTGCAGTTCCAGAAATCATATAATTTGACTGAGCCATTGTAATGGTAAATAAATATTGCTTTTTACAATCTTTACATTTTTCCGATCCCCATGTGCCGGTAAATTTATTGGTTTGCGAATATGATTGAAAGCTTATAAGAATCAGGAATAAAATAATTTTTTTCATAAATTTTAAAATATGCAGAATTATAATTCAAATATAAATGAAAAAAAAGCATCACATAAATTTGTGATGCTTCATATTTCCCGTATTTGAAAATTTAATTTAATTTTTTCAAATAAACCGATTTTCCGTTAAGTGAAACTTCAATTTGATTTGTCTTTTCAGTAAATGTTGTTCTCAATACATTTCCGTTAAAAAGTGAAACGTCGCCGTAAACTTTTCCAGTTTCATCAGAAACATATTCAAATAATAATTTTTTGTTGTCTGGTTCAATTCCAAGTTTATAACTTGAAAATTTTGTTCCTTTTAAATCAAATTGCTGTTGTGAATCGATAATCTTTCCATCAGCATAAAAATTCGTAATCGTTTTGCTTAAAGTAATATCCGGATAATATTGATTTACTTTTGTTAGTAATGCATATTGCTCCACATTTGCATCTTCCTGTTTTGAGGAAATGGTTTGAGCAAAAGAAATTGTTGTAAAAATAAGTGCTAATAGTAAAGTGAATTTTTTCATAATCAAAATTTTATAGTTAATGTTTCAAAACATTTTCGAAACGTTATATAATATCACTTTTTGAATTAAAGTAATTATTATTTACAACAAGGTACTTAATATTTATCTTTGCACGAAATTAAAAGCAATATTTTAAGAAAATGACAACAAAAAAATACATTCAACTTATACTTATTTTAGGTTCTTTAACTGCACTTGGTCCTTTTTCAATTGATATGTATCTGCCTGGTTTCTCTGATATTGCTAAGGATTTGAATACATCTGTAGCAAAAGTTTCGATGAGTTTATCCAGTTATTTTATCGGAATTTCTGCCGGACAATTACTTTATGGACCTTTATTAGACCGCTTCGGACGTAAAAAACCTTTGTTTATTGGGTTGATGGTGTATATTTTAGCTTCTTTAGGCTGCGTATATGTTGCTGATATTGATTCGTTTATCTTCTTGCGTTTTATTCAGGCTATCGGAAGTTGTGCTGCAACAGTAGCTTCGGTTGCAATGGTTCGTGATTTATTTCCTGTAAAAGATATTCCGAAAGTATTCTCCTTATTAATGCTTGTTTTAGGGCTTTCGCCGATGCTTGCACCAACAATTGGTGGTTATGTAACACAAGATTTTGGCTGGCATATTGTATTTTTAATCCTATTTTTTATGGGAATTGCTATTTTAATCGCTTCTCAAGTTGGTTTACCAAATAGCTATAAACCAGATCATTCTATTTCTTTAAAACCAAAACCAATTATTTCTAACTTTTTAAAAGTACTTAAAGAACCACAATTTTATACCTATGCATTTACGGGAGCAATCGCTTTTTCGGGGTTATTTACTTATGTAGCGGCCTCACCTATCATTTTTATGGATATTTACCATGTTGATGCTAAAACATACGGATGGATTTTTGCTTTTATGTCGGTTAGTTTTATTGGTTCGAGTCAGTTGAATTCGGTTTTACTGAAAAGATTTTCCAGCGAACAGATGATTTTTGCTGCTTTAATTTTACAATCTTTAATTACTATTGTATTTCTGATACTTTCGATAAATAACCTTTTAAGTCTGTATTCCACAATTGTAATGTTGTTTTTATTCCTGGGTTGTTTAGGAATTTCAAATCCAAATACTGCCGGGCTTACAATGGCTCCATTTGCTAAAAATGCTGGAAGTGCTTCGGCTTTAATGGGCGCTATTCAATTAGGATTGGGAGCTTTAGCTTCATTTGCGGTTGGAATTTTTGTTAAGGATTCTGTTGCACCAATGGTTCTTATTATGACCGTTACTACAATTATTGCTTTTGTAGTTTTAAATATTGGAAAGCGTTTCATCAAAAATAAAGTTGAAATCGCTGAAAGTGATGATGTGGTTGTGGGACACTAAACTTTGTAGATATACTTTGTGAGCCTTCGACTTCGCTCAGGCTGTCAACATAAATAACTTAATCTCATCGATGTCAGGCTGAGCGAAGTCGAAGCCATCTCAGTGTGACTAAACCCGACAGGTTTTTAAATACAAAAAAATCCAAACTCCGATAATTGGAATTTGGATTTTTAAAAATTTTGGAATTTAAAACTTTATTCCAATTGTTGTTTCTTATCTGGTCTGATAATCATTCTAAGAGATTGATCTCTTGCAAAATACGCAACCATCCAGTTCCAGAAAGTATTTAATCTGTTTCTGTATGTAATTAAGGAAATCAGGTGAATAAACAACCAGATAACCCAGGCAAAGAATCCTTTAAAATGCCATTTCGGACTTGGTAAATCAACTACGGCTTTGTTTTTTCCAATAATCGCCATTGAACCTTTATCATTATAAGCAAAAGGTTTTAAAGGTTTATTTTGAGTCATTGCCTTAAAGTTTTTAGCCAAATTTAATCCTTGCTGAATCGCAACTTGCGCAACCTGTGGATGTCCGTCGGGGAAATTTTTATCTCCTGCAGAAATTGCAGTATCACCAATAGCATAAATGTTGTCTAAACCATTTACCTTACTATATTGATCTGTAGCCATACGTCGGCCGCGGCCGTAACTTTCCTTCGGAATTCCGTCGAAAAGCTTCGCAGAAACTCCGGCTGCCCAAATTAGGTTTTTGGTTTTGATCGTTTCTCCATTTTCAAAATGAACCGTATCATCAACATAATCAACAACACGAGTGTGCAGTTTTACTACAACGCCAAGTTTTGTAAGCGCTTCGAGAGTATCTTTTTGAGATTCCTTGCTCATTGGTGCTAAAAGAGCATCTCCTCCGTCTACTAAATAAACATTACTGGCAGAAGTTTCTAATTCCGGATATTCCTTCAATAGAATATTTTTTCTCATTTCGGCAAACATTCCAGAAACTTCAACTCCAGTTGGTCCGCCTCCGGCAACAACGATCGTTAATAATTTACGTCGTTTGCGAATATCTTTGGTAATAGCTGCTTTTTCAAGGTTTTTAAGCAATGCATTTCGCATTTCGATGGCATCATTTAAGGTTTTCATCGGGATAGCATTTTTCATTACGTTTTCCATTCCGAAATAACTCGTTTCGGCACCCGTTGCAAAAACTAAATAATCGTATGATAATTCGCCATTGCTCAAAATGATTTTATTTTCGGCAGGAACGACAGAAATCAATTCGCCTAAACGAAACTGAAGGTTCTTTTTACCTGCAAAAAATTTTCTAAAAGGATAACTAATACTTGATGGTTCTAAAAAAGCGGTTGCAACCTGATATATAAGCGGAGGGAAAAAATTATAATTGTTTTTATCTACAAGGGTTACTTGAATTTGAGGATGATTTACAAGTTCTTTTGCGAGATTTATTCCTGCAAAACCACCTCCTATAATGACTATATTCATATGTGTTGTTTTATAATGTAGGATTTATAAGTAAAACTTTTTCTGCCTTAGCAGTTCCATAAATTTAACATTTTAATTCCAAATACGAAACTCAAACTGGAGTTTTGTTTTCGTTTTTTGAGAATTATTCAGTCAATTTAAGTTTCATCATAATATCAGTCTGTTCATCATTTCCAAGCTTAAAAATGTGTTTGTAAAATTCGAGAAAACCATTCTTTTTATAAAAACTTAAAGCGCGATGATTTTCTTCCCAGACCCCTAACCAAACATAGTCAGCGTTCTTTTCTTGGGCTGTTTGAATCGCTTTTTCATAAAGTAATTGCCCGACTTTTTTTTCGTGAAATTCTTTTGAAACATAAATACGTTCGATTTCAAGGGATTTTTCGTCCTGCAGTTCAGTCTGCGATTCTCCGAAGTTTATTTTTAAATAACCAATTGCGTTATTGTCCAAAACGGCGAAATAAAATTGAGAGTTTTTATTCCTTAGTTCTTCCGTTAATTTTTCTTTAGAAAATTTTTCGTCTAAATAACTTTGCATGTTTTCCTCAGAATTATATTCTGAAAAAGTTTCATAAAAAGTTTGTCGGCCAATTTTTTGTAATTGGTCAATATCGTCAAGTGTAATCTCGTTTATGTGAATATCTTCCATTCTAATTTATGCTGTATTTCAGGGTTTAAATTCCTTATAAAAATACAACATAAATCAGCATATTTAGAAGCTTGAAGTCTTACTTTTTGAATTTTTTAACAGGCTTTTCTGTTACTTCAATTTTGTTTTGCAATACATAATTGGCTAACAATTTCTCAATCAGTTCTTCTTTTGTAAGATGATGAAAAACAGTTTTTACTTTCGTTTTCAAATCAGTCGAAATATCGTGATTTGGTTTTGTTTTGAAGATTTGTTTTGCCCATAAAAGTGTATTGTTTTCTTCAATACTTAAGGCTGAAGGTTTTTGGAATTTGGTGAATTTAAGTCCCAGTTCTCTTTCAAAATCAGCAATTTCTGCTACTTCCTCTTCTTGTAAAACTGTTAAAGAAAGTCCCTTTGCTCCTGCTCTGGCAGTTCTTCCGCTTCGGTGAACATACGTTTCGTAAGCGTCCGGCAAATGGTAATTTACAACATAAGAGATTTCTTTTACGTCAATTCCCCTTGCAGCTAAATCGGTGGCAACCAAAATATTAATATGTCCTTCTCGGAATTGTTCCATAATTCTGTCACGAATTCCCTGTGATAAACTTCCGTGAATCGCTCCCGAAGAGAAACGGTTTATCGCCAAATTTTTAGCTAATTTATTAACAGCAGCTTTTGTTTTACAGAAAATAATACCACGCTCTCCGTCTTTTGAATTTAGAAAATGCATTAAAACATCTAATTTTTCAATTGGATCAACTACAATATATTCGTGATCAATTCCTTGGTTACCAACAGTTTCCATATTGGCACTTACCTGAACTACATTTTTGTTTAAGTAATTCTGAACCAATTGTTTAATTGTTCCCGGTAAAGTAGCCGAGAATAATAAAGTGCGGTGTTTTTTAGGGATTTCAGCCAGAATTTCGTCCAGGCTTTCTTTTAAGATCGAAACCATTTCATCGGCTTCATCTAAAACTAAATATTGCGTTTGTTTTAAATCAACTGCTTTTCTTTGAATTAAATCGATTAAACGTCCCGGAGTTGCTACAATAATGTGTGTTGGCGATGTAAGACGCTCAATTTGAGGCTTAATCGGAATTCCACCGCAAGTTGCCGCGATTGAAATATTCGGAATATATTTTGAAAAATCTTCTAAATTTCTAAAAATCTGATGTCCTAATTCTCTTGTTGGAACTAAAATTACAGCCTGAACTACAGGAGATTCCGTATCAATTAATTGTAATAACGGAAGCCCAAAAGCGGCTGTTTTTCCGGTTCCGGTTTTGGCTAAACCAACAACATCGTGGTTTTCAGACAATAAAAGCGGAATTGTTTTTTGTTGAATTTCAGTAGGTTCAACAATGTTTAATTCGCCTAAAGCTTTTAAAATTGGCGCTGAAAGTCCTAATGTTGAGAATTGTTTAGACATGGTTTTTAGTTTTTTTTGTTTCAGGTTTCATGTTTCAAGTTACACAGAAACTCAATTAAGTTTAAAAGGAGAAATCACATTAGACTTAATTACTCTTAAATGTGATTCCTCCTTCTTGAAATTATAATTATTCAGATTTCAAGAACTTGAAACATGAAACCTGAAACTTTAAACCTTTCTAAAATCAATCTGGTTCGTTCATGATTTTTTCGCGGTATTTTTTACCTACTAATAAGGTCAGTCTTTGCTTGTAATCATCCAGAAGCCATTCGCGGTAGTTTTTACTACACTGACTTAAACATTTTGCGTAACGTTTAATTCGGCATTCAATATCGTCTTCTAATTCTCTTGACAAAGCTTTTGCTTCCTGAAGTGTCTCTGTATTATCAACACACATTGCTGCGTGCTGTTCAAGCGATTTGTCTAAAACAATTTTCGAACGTAAATTTTGTTTGATCGCCAGTTTGTGTTCTTCTTCAACATCAAAAGTAACATCTAGAGTTTTGCTGAATTTTGCTCTTAATTCTGGCGGCATGCTGTATTTAAAGAACATTTCGATTTCAGTATCATCTCTAAGATTTTCCAAATAAAATTCTGGAGATTTAAAGATGTGCTGCCAGTTTACCGGTTCGCTCCATAAACCGAAACGAGCGGCATTGTTTCCTAAGTCGATTACTGTAAACTCGTCTTTACCAGGTAATTTACGAGATCCACGGCCAATCATCTGGAAATATAAAGTCAACGATTTTGTTGCTCTGTTTAAGATAATAGTCTCAACAGTTGGCTCATCAAAACCGGTTGTTAAAATTCCGACAGAAGTCAAAATCGCATCCGGAGTTTTTTTGAACCAAGCCAAAATATCTTTACGCTCTTCAGAACTGCTTGTATTATCAAGGTGACGAATATCGTAACCTGCTTCTCTAAAAGTATCATATACATATAATGATGTATGAATACCGTTATTGAAAATTAAAGTTTTCTTGCCTAAAGAACGCTCTGTATACGCATGAAGTAATTTTTCCTGCATTAAGGAATTGGTATACAAATCATCAGATGATTTTACGGTATAATCTCCGTTGATACCTACTTTTAATGAGGTCAAACCAACATCATAACTATATGTTGTTGCTCTGGCCAAAAATCCTTTGTCGATCAATGAACCAATTGTGTCCCCAACGATAAGTTCGTCGTAGCTTTGGTGCATTGGTAATTTTATGTTTGAACTCAAAGGTGTTGCTGTTACTCCAAGAATAAAAGCATTTTTAAATGAGTTTAATAGTTTTCTAAATGAGTTGTAATGTGCCTCGTCAATAATCACCAAACCAATATTGTCAAGGTGCAGTTTTTCGTCGTTGATACGGTTTTTTAAAGTTTCAACCATCGCCACGAAACAAGAATAATCATTTTGGTCCGGTAACTCTTTTACCTTACTATTGATTATTTTATTGCTTACGCCAAAGCCCTTCAACATTTTTGAAGTTTGTTTACAAAGCTCAATTCTGTGTGTTAAAACCACCACTTTTTTGTCATTATTAGATAAATAACGACGTACAATTTCAGAGAAAATTACTGTTTTCCCGCCTCCTGTTGGCAATTGATACAATAAATGATGTTTTGGAGGAGCATTGTCTAAGCGGTCAAAAATAGCGTCAATATCGCCTTTTTGGTATGCATAAAGTTCTTTTTTCTCTTCTCTTTCTATTTCTAAAGTGTTTTGAGACATTGTTTATTTTTGGATTTTTGCAAAAATACATCTAAAAAACAGTTATTCATCTTATTTTAACCTAAAATAAATGATTTTTTTAAATAAGATTTTTTATAGGAAGTGTTTTTAAAAGTCGATTTTATCCAGAATTGCTTCAAAATCATACTTATTTTTCCATTTTTGCTGCAAAATCTCTTGATGAATCATTTCAATTCTTGCTTTAAATTCAATCAGGATTCCGTTAGAAATGACAAAATTTACTGCTTGTTCAAACGAATTAAAAATACTTTTGTAAAACAATTCCTGCTTAATGTAATTGTTTGCAGAATAAGTTTGCGCAATTTCGATATTATAAAACATCAAATCGGCAATAATAAATGGATCAACGCCTAACATTATGAAATGTTTGATGATTTTTTGAGCCACAGAACGACGCATTTTTGCCTTCGGGCGCCATTTTGCATTGGGCTTTTTTATGGGAAAATATTCGTGGGAAATCTTAACCTTAGATTCCTGCAAAAGTTTGTCTTCTTTTGGGTTAAAAACAAAATCGTAATACACTTTTACCGGTGCAAATTTTTCATACAGCTCAATAAGCTGTTCTTCGAGTTGTTCTTTGCTCAGTTCGGTTAAATATTTTTTTAAATCGCGTTTGCTCATTATCAAAGTTTAAGATTACAAAAGTAAATTACTTTCCTGACACATAACTTAAAAACCAATCCTAATACTTAATTTTGCTGCTATAATCTCAAAATATATCTACATGCTTAAGATTTTTAAAGTTACCGCTATTTTAGAAGGAATTTCATATTTAGTTTTATTTGCCAATATGCTTATTATTAAAACTAACAATCCAGAACTTTACCATACTTTATTAAGACCTTTAGGAATGACACATGGCGTGTTATTTATAGGTTATATTGTTTTGGCTTTTTTATTGAAAAAATCTCAAAACTGGGATTTAAAAACATTTGCAATTATACTAATCGCTTCTCTAATTCCGTTTGGAACTTTTTACATCGAGAAAAAATATTTAGAAACTAAAGCAAATGCTTAACCTTTTGGATAAAATATTCAATTTTTTATACCCTCTTTTCAGGCATTGGGGAATGAGTCGCAACTTTGCGTCTTATATCAGCCTGATTTTTAATATTGCCATTATGGTGGCTTTGGCTTATGCCATTTATTATGTCGCAAAATTTGTTTTGGTAACGCTTACTGCCATTTTTGCACAGCGTACCAAAACAAAGTTTGACGACTATTTAGTTCACAATAAAACCACAAAATACACCGCGTATTTAATTCCGTTTTTCTTTATTTATAAAGCTGTTCCTATCATTCTGGACAAATACGAATATTGGGAATCGCTTTTCGGAAAAATCGTTGGTATTTATATCGTTTTGATCAGTTTATGGATTATCAGAACGATTTTTAATGCGCTTCGTGATTATTTAAAGCAAAAACCGGAATACAGCGACAAACCTATCGACAGTTTCATTCAGGTTATTATGATTGTGCTTTGGATTTTTGGGGTTGCGATGATTATTTCGACTTTATTCGGAATCAAAAGAGGCGAATTGTTAACCATTTTAGGAACACTTTCGGCTATTATCATCTTGATTTTTAGAGATACAATTTTAGGATTTGTTTCGAGTGTTCAGGTTGCCATAAACGATATGGTTCGTATTGGTGACTGGATTACAATGGATAAATTTGGTGCCGATGGAGATGTAATCGAAATCAATTTAACCACCGTAAAAGTTAGAAATTTTGACAATACCATTACCACGATTCCAACGTATGCTTTAAGTTCAGATTCTTTTCAGAACTGGCGCGGCATGCAGAATTCTGAAGGAAGGCGTATTAAAAGACATATTTTGATTAAAAGCAGCAGTATTCGTTTTCTGAATAATGACGACCTTAATCATATGAAAGGAATACAGCTTATTACTTCTTATATTGAAACCAGACAAGCTGAAATTGAAAAGTATAATGATCTTCGAGGAATTGATAAATCATTATCTCTTAACGGTCGTAATATGACCAATTTAGGTTTGTTTAGGAAATACATTATGCAGTATTTATTAGACCATCCGGGGTTAAATAAAAATATGCATATTATGTGCCGCCAGCTGCAGTCGACTGCACACGGAGTTCCTTTAGAAATTTATGTTTTCTCAAGCGATAAACGCTGGGCAAATTACGAATATATAATGTCTGATATTTTCGATCACATTATGGCGTCGGTAATTTATTTCGATCTTGAAATATTTGAACTGCCTTCGCAGATTGGGGTCTTAGATCGATAGTTTTTGTTTCAGGTTTTAAGTTCTCGCAGTTTGTCATTTCGAGGAACGAGAAATCGCACGCGTATATCGACAAAGATTGGCGACAAACTGTGCGGAGTTTCGTGTGCGATTTCTCGTTCCTCGAAATGACAATACTTTATGGAAATACTTTTGCTAGGAAACTAAAGACAAAGTTTAAAACCTGAAACCTGAAACAAACAAACTTGAAACTATTTCCTAACCTCTTCAAAAACAAATTTCGGATCTTTATAATTTAAAGTTCCATTAATAAAACACGGAAGATTCATATAAGTTCCAATTACACCATTTCCTAAAATCAGTTTATTTTCTTTTTTTAGCAAAGCCAAAGGCACTCTTTTCCAGCTTCCGCCATTAGAAATAAAATGAAAATCACCTCTTAGGGTATTTCCGTTTATATCCCCTCTTACATCGCCGGAATCCTTCCCTACTTTATAATAAGATATTTCATAACGACCAAAAAAGCGTTTATCGCTTATATTAAGCGCTAAAATTGCAGTGTCTTTATTATTTACAGCGCGATATAAAACTTCCTGATAACCATTTTTATCTTCTTTTGAATTGCAGGAAACTATGGCAACCAATACCAGCAGGAAAAAAAGAAAAGATTTTATATTCATAAGTATTTTTTTTGAACCATATAAGTTATATAAGTTCATTTAAATTAAAGCTTAATCTTGACCATACAAGTATTCAGTTCGTTAATAATAAAACTTAAATTTTCTTATATAACTTATATGGTTAACTTTTTAAACAGTTAATTCTTTTTAATCAATTGAAAAATTTGAACTATGAGAACGCCAAATAATACTCCAATGGCAAAAATAGAAAGGAAATCTACATTACGAATATTTGATAAAGAATTGCTTCTAAAATAATTTCCTGATGCAATGATTAGAAGAATTACGGTCAGTATAATTGACTTGTTTTTCATGATGCTGATTTTTAAGTGAAATTAATATTTAATAAATGTATTAAATATAATTTATTAAAAGATTTTTTCTAAATTTAAAGAAAAAACATGGCGGATAGAGACACTTTTTTAAGAGAATTAAGAGGCGAAACTTTAGGAACTGTAAGTGCTCAATCTTCTCCAGATGAGATCTTTCAAAATCAGACGATTAGGCCTATTTTAAAACTTCAGAACGATTTGTTTATTGCGGTATTTATTAATTACGTAAATAAAAACAAAGCTGATTTTTATTCGTATTCTGTTGAGAAGAAACTGCAGACTATAGAAAATTCCATTCAAAAAGATATTAAGTTCCGTAATTCCCTAAAAGGAATTGTAATGGCACTTTTTACTATTGAAGAATACGAAACTTATATTCAAAATTCATCGAGCTTAAACAAACGAATGATGAATTTATTGATTGAGAGATTGAAAAGTCAGGTGCAGTTGTTTGAGGTTGAATCAGATTCGAAATAGTTATTCCATGATATTAACGGATGAACATATTGTCTATGAAAACAATTGTCGTAAAATGTTTGTTGGAGAGATAATTCAAGGAATTATTTACGGAGAAATTCAATATGTTTTTGAGGATAACGAGAATCTTATTCCGGAACCTTCCTATTTTACTAAATATCCAGAGATAGATACTTTAGATCATTCTATCTATTTTCAAATGACTAACAAAACAATTTATGTTTTTTGGGATAATACATTTTTTAGTTACGGACTTTTGTCAAAAGAGATTGATTTAGAAGAAACTCTAAATGATCACGAGCAAAAATGGGATGTTTCTAATGAAGAAAAGTGGATAAACTTAATTGGTCAAAGAATTATTGATTTTAAAATAAACTGGGAAGAAGCTTCTTCTTTCATATATCCACAGACTTTCTTACTTGAAACAGAAAATGGAAAAACGATAATTTTGAGTGCTTCCGAGTTCAAGGATTCAGAACAGAATAAAGTTTATGGTATGAGTGATAACTTGCTTGTGACAACAAATCTCACTTTAGCAAAAGAACTTAAAATCACATAAGAGATGTTCGATCAATTCCGAAATAAATTCCCTTTAACCGATGAAAAATGGAACGAATACACCAGTTATTTCAATCGTATTGAAGTTCCAGCCAAAACAGTTCTGATTGAAGAAGGAGAAGTTTCTAAAAAGCTTTTTATAATCGAAAAAGGCTGTATTAGAGTTTGGTTTAACAATAACGGAAAAGATTTGACTTCGCAGTTTTTTTTCGAAAATCAAAGTGTTGCCTCTATCGAAAGTTTCATTAAAAAATTTCCGAGTCCGGTTGTGGTGGAAACAATCGAACCTTCTGTTTTATGGTGGATTTCTAAAAATGATGTCGATACAATTTTGGAAGAAATAAAAGAAATTCCAGAACTTCGGGATCGGTTAATCAATATGCTTTTTCAAAGAACATTTGACTATATGAAACACTTTTTTTCTTTTATAAAAGACTCCCCTACTCAGCGTTATCTCAGTTTAATTGAAGAAAAACCTCAAATTGTACAACGAGTTCCACAGCATTACATTGCTTCTTATCTTGGCGTGAGCACCGTTCATTTAAGCCGAATTAAAAGTAAGCTGGTTCACAAAAAATAATTAAAGTTATATAAGTTAATTTAAGCCTAGCTTATAATTTCTTATATAACTTATATGGTTTTAAAAAAACTTGATAATTGTTTCTTATTTCATTTGATAACAAATGTTATTGCCTGCCCATAAACGGCGCTATAATTTTGCTCCATAAAATTTAATATTTATAATAATTATGAAAGCAGCAGTAGTTTATAAAAAGGGCGAATTGCCAAAATATGCAGAATTTCAAGAGCCAATCGCATCAAATGAAAATGAGGTTTTAATTTCGGTTAAAGCCGTGGCGATTACCAATCTGGACAAAGGAATTGCAACCGGAGAACATTATTCTTCAGAAAATGAAAATCAAAACGGATTTGTAATTGGCAGTGACGCCATTGGTTTGCTCGAAAACGGAACCAGAGTTTATGCCCGCGGAATTTCAGGAACAATCGCCGAAAAAGCTTTAGTAGAGAAAAACAGAATGGTCGCATTGCCAGAAGGAATTGAAGATGCAACGGCGGCAGCAATGCCAAATGCAGTTGCAGGTTCGGCAATGGCACTTCGTTTTAGAGCCGGAATAAAATCAGGAGAAACGGTTTTAATTAATGGCGCAACTGGTTTTACAGGTCAAATGGCCATTCAGATCGCGAAGCATTACGGAGCGAAGAAAATAATTGTTACCGGAAGAAATGAGAAAACACTTCAAACTCTTTTAGAATTAGGCGCTGACGAAATCGTTTCTTTAAAACAGAATGACGAAAGTTTTATTTCTCAATTAAAAGAAATTCATCAAAATACACCAATTGATATTGTTTTGGATTATTTGTGGGGACATTCAGCAGAACTGATTCTTTCTGTTTTAAAAGGAAATGGAAATTTTACTCCTAAAACGAGATATGTTTCTGTGGGTTCAATGTCTGGCGATACCATTCAATTATCAGCTCAAATTTTACGAAGTGTTGATTTGCAATTGTCTGGCTCAGGTTTAGGAAGCTGGACAAAGGATGAAGTGAAATTGTTGTTTTCAGAAATTCTTCCTGAAATGTTTCTTTTAGCTTCTCAAAATAAACTAAAAGTAAATATTGAAAAAGTGAATTTAGTCGATATAGGGAAAATGTGGGACGCTGACGTTTCTGATGGAAAGCGATTAGTTGTGATTATATAGTAAATACAAAAGGTTTGACTTTTTAAATATCGTCAAACCTTTTTTATAGTATCTAAAATCATTAAGTCTATTCTTTAGACAGCATTAACTCTTTGATGTATTTAACCGGAGCGCTTCCAAAACTTAAGAATTTCTCGTGAAATTTTTTCAAGTTAAACTTATCTCCTTCTTGTTTTTTTAGCTCCTCTCTTAAGTTGTAAATTTCAGTATATCCGGTAAAATAAGAACATAATTGTACTTGCGACAATGTAACACGCTTCCACTTCCCTTCAGCTTCTGCCTGTTGCTGAAATGCTTCTTTGATTAGCAGGTTCAAAGCTTCATCTTTTGACATGTTATGGGTGTGGACACTAATGTCTAAAATAGTATTACACGTTGTTCTCAGGTTCCATTTATAATACATCAACCACATTTCGTCAGAATTTTTATAACCGCTTTCCAGCATCATTTTTTCGGCATATACAGCCCAGCCTTCCACCATAGCTCCATTTCCTAAAATTGATTTTATAATACTTGGTGATTGATTACTGTAAATTAATTGTGTATAATGGCCTGGAATAGCTTCATGAATGTTTAAAATCTGAAGAATATAATCATTGTACTCACGTAAATAACTTTCTGAATTTTCAGCTGTCCATCCAGACATGCTTCCAACATTATAATAAGTATTTGCATTTTTGTCATATGGCCCAGGAGAAGATATAGAAGCTCCTGCAACTCCTGCCATATAAGCCGGCTCTTTACGTACTACTAAAGGTTTTGACGAATCGATATATAATAAATCTTTTGCTTTAACGTAGGCTGTTAACTCCGGAATTTGTTTTTCAATCTCCGATTGAAATTTTTCAGGTGTAGTATGCTGTAATGAAATTTTATCAATTACCTGTTTTATTAAATCTAGTTTATCAGCAGGTTTTGGCTCATTTCCTTTATATTTTGTCCATAGTTTATCTGCTAAAACAAACATTTTATCATGCAGGTCTTTTTTATGATCAAGAGCAATTTTGTAAATCTCATTAACATTATAACCGGACTGAATTTCAAAATTGAATTTTTTGTCATATAAAACAGTTCCCAATCTAAAAGAGCGAGGTTTTTTGTTGGGTAAATTTTTCAGCCAGTCTGCATAACCTTTTATTGCTTTTACAGAAACCTGTGCTTTGTTCATAATCTCTTTTTTCTCAGCATCACTTAGTTTACTTTTTTTCAAAGCAGTATTTAGATCTGTTTCAAAAACAGATGATCCTCCAATGTTTTGAGCAATAGCAAGTTCTGTATGTTCTATTGTTGGGTTTTTGATCTTCTTTTTTGCAGCTTCATAGTAAGCAGGAATATTATTCATTTTAGTATTGAAAGCACGAAGACGAACTTCTAACGAATCATAATTTCCATTTAAAATTTCTGCAAATGAACTACAGACATTGTACTCAGATGGATTCCACTCCGATGATTTTAATTCATTAATATTAAAAACTGTGCTTTCAAGCTGATTTTTAATCATATGAAAATCCGTTTTGTTGTTGTCAGATAAACTTTGGATATCATATTGTTTTAAAGAATCTAATTGTGCATTTGCAAAATCCAGCTGTCTTTTTTCTTCGGCAGCATTTGGAATTAGTAAAATGCTGTCCAGCTTGTGATAGCCCACATTAGAAGCCCAGCCGGGATAAACTTTCCATAAACTGGTTATAAATCCCTCTTTATAACGATCAAATTTTTGATCTAAGGAATTATCCGCCTTATTACTTTTGTTACAGGAAAATAGCAGTGTAACAGCACAGATTGAAATAAATATTTTTTTCATTTTCTTACTGGATATGTTTTATTAGGAGTAAAAACCAAATGTCAATATTTCAATAGTTCTAATAAAACTTCCTCAAAACGATTTTTAGCTAAAAATTGATCTTCTAAAGCTTTTGTAAATGGAATTGGTGAATCTAAACTTGCGACTCTTTTTACAGGGCCGTCTAAATATTCGAAACATTCTTCCATAATTAAAGCCGAAAGATCACTTGCGATTCCGCCAAACATAGTGTCTTCCTGATAAATAATAGCTTTTCCAGTCTTTTTAACCGAAGCAAAAATAGTTTCGGTATCAAGCGGTTGTAAAGTTCTTAAGTCAATCAAATCAGCTTGGATTTCAGGATTATTGGCTAAAGTTTCTAAAGCCCAGTGAACCGGAGCTCCAAAAGCAATAATAGTTACGGCAGTTCCTTCTTTTAATAAAGCTGCTTTTCCAAACGGAATGGTGTAATAATCTGTTGGAACATCCTGATAAATACTTCTGTACAATTGTTTGTGCTCAAAAAACAAAACGGGATTTGGATCGTTAATGGCAGTATTCAATAGACCTTTTGCATCATATGGAAACGCCGGATATACAACTTTTAAACCTGGAGTTTTAGTAAACCAAGCTTCATTTGTTTGTGAGTGAAATGGCCCGGCTTGTGTTCCTCCGCCGCAAGGCATTCTAACCACAACATCAGCTTTTTCGCCCCAGCGATAATGTGATTTTGCTAATAAATTGACAATTGGGTTAAAACCTGTCGAAACAAAATCAGCAAACTGCATTTCAACAATTGCTTTATAATTATTAATGGATAATCCCATTGCAGCCGAAACTACGGCGCTTTCGCAGATTGGTGTATTGCGTACTCGATCTTTCCCAAAAGCATCAACAAATCCTTCTGTAATTTTAAAAGCACCACCATATTCAGCAATGTCCTGACCCATAATGACCAAGTTTTTATTACGCCACATAGATTGTTCTAAACTATTTCGGATTGCATCTATAAAACGAATATTTTTTACTTCTTCGCTATGAGTATATTCTTCATATTCAAAGTCTTTATAAACATCATCTAATTCTCCACTGTAAGTTGGTTCTATTTCAGGTTCGGCATTTGCCATTGCCCAGTTTTCATCAATTTCTAGCTTGATTTCAGCACGCAATTTCTGATCAAGATCTTCGGTAAGAACTCCAATTTCTGTTAGATATTTTCTATAATTGGTAACCGGATCTTTAGCTTCCCATTCATCCATCAATTCTTGCGGAACGTATTTTGTACCACTCGCCTCTTCATGCCCGCGCATTCTGAATGTTTTAAATTCTAATAAAACCGGATGCGGGTTCTCAATCATTTCTTTTTTTAACTTCGACAACTTGTTATAAACTTCAACAATATTATTTCCGTCAATAATCCAGCTTTCTATACCGTAACCAATTCCTTTATCAGCAAGGTTTTCGCATAAATATTGTTCATTTGTTGGTGTAGAAAGTCCGTAGCCATTGTTTTCAATAACAAACATAACCGGAAGCTGCCAAACCGCTGCAATGTTCAATGCTTCATGAAAATCACCTTCGCTTGTTGCGCCTTCTCCGGTAAAAACAGCTGTGATTTTTTTATTATCCTGAAGTTTATTGGCAAGTGCAATTCCGTCAGCAATTCCTAATTGCGGACCTAAATGCGAAATCATTCCTATAATATTGTATTCCTGAGTTCCAAAGTGAAAACTTCTGTCACGGCCTTTTGTAAAACCGTTTGCTTTTCCCTGCCATTGCGAAAAAAGTCTGTGCAATGGAATATTTCTGGTAGTAAACACACCCAGATTTCGGTGCATTGGCAATACATATTCAGATTCGTCTAAAACAGACGTTACCCCTACTGCAATAGCTTCCTGACCAATTCCTGAAAACCATTTTGAAACTTTTCCTTGTCGGATCAAAATGAGCATTTTCTCTTCAATCAAGCGCGGTTTCAGGATTTTTTTATATAAATCTAGTAATTTTTCGTCAGTCAGGTTTTCTCTGTAAAAGATCATTTTGTAGTAAGTTTAGTTTTTCAAATATAAAAAAATATAACAATTTCATCTATAATTGTTAAATAATTTAAAAACGCGTATTTATTAATTTTATAAAAATAGAAAATAATTTGCAGTTTTCAGTTTAAAAAAGGCGAACGCAAATATAATGGGATTTTTTTGTCAGACCAGAATTTTATGTACTATTTTGACTACAAAAAAATAAATACATTAATTTCTAAGATTTTAGAATTAATATTCAGAATTTGTATTAAAAATTGGATATAAAACTAAATTTTATAGTAATTTATAAAATTCAAATATAAAATATTCTCTACCTTTGTTATTGAAAGGCTTAATACGCCTTTTTTTCTTAAATAAAAATGTAAAGTATGCAAAACATTCCTAGTGTAGACTTACGTGATTTCCTTTCGGACGACCCGAAACGTAAACAAAAATTTGTAAATGAAATCGGCAGTGCATTTGAAAACATTGGCTTCGTTGCCTTAAAAGGTCATTTCTTAGATGACAAATTGGTAGACGAACTTTATGGTGAAATTAGAAAATTTTTCGCCTTGCCAGTAGAAACTAAGCATAATTATGAAATTCCCGGAATTGGCGGCCAAAGAGGTTATGTATCTTTTGGAAAAGAACATGCTAAAGGACGTAAAGAGGGAGATTTGAAGGAATTCTGGCATTTTGGCCAGTATGTTGACAAAGATTCCAGATGGGCTTCAGAATACCCTGAAAATGTAGAAGTTAAAGAATTACCTCGTTTTAATGAGGTTGGTAAAGATGCTTACCAAATGCTTGAAAAAACGGGAATTTATGTTTTAAGAGCTTTGGCTTTACATCTTGGACTTGATGAGTTTTATTTTGATGATTATGCAAAAGAAGGAAACTCTATTTTAAGACCAATTCATTATCCACCAATTACTTCTGAGCCAGAAAACGCGATTCGTGCAGCGGCTCACGGTGATATTAATTTAATCACTTTATTAATGGGTGCTCAGGGTAAAGGACTTCAGGTTCAAAACCACGATGGCGAATGGATTGACGCTATTGCAGCAGACGACGAATTGGTTATTAATGTGGGCGATATGTTGTCCAGACATACTAATAATAAACTTAAATCTACAATTCATCAGGTTGTAAACCCGCCTAGAGAATTATGGGGAACTTCTCGTTATTCAGTTCCGTTTTTTATGCATCCTGTAAGCGATATGCGTCTGGATTGTTTGGATAACTGTATTGATGCAGAACATCCTAAGAAATATGAAGATATTTCAGCGGGCGAGTTTTTACACGAACGTTTGGTAGAATTAGGTTTAATTAAGAAATAAAAACTTAAAATCTCAATTTTTAAATTCCAAATTCCAAACTTTTCTTGGAGTTTGGAATTTAATTTTTAAATACCTTTATGGTTGAAATTTATTTTTAGAATAAAAAAATATGGACTTAAAAGATCAGTTAAAAAACTTATTTCCAGATCACGAAGAATCAAATGAACCTGAGCAAATTCAGGAACAGGATCATGTTTTGTATGTACAGAAAGAACCAATGATTTGTAAATTTGAGAAACGTAAAGGAAAACCAACGACTATAATTGAAGGTTACGAAGGAAGTGATGAAGATTTTAAAGTATTAGCCAAAGAAATCAAAACAAAATTGAGTGTTGGCGGTACTTTTAAAGATGATTCGATCATCATTCAAGGCGATTACCGCGACAAAATTATGGCAATTTTAAAAGAAAAAGGATTTAAAACTAAAAGAGTTGGTGGGTAGATAATTTTAGATTTCTGATTGTAGATTTTAGATTTCCAAACTGTATGAATTTAACCGTAAAGTTCGCAAAGCTTTGTGTAAATTTGATTGAGTGGAATTTATAATTTGTGAATTGGAATTTAAAAAGACGCACTGCTGTGCGCCTCTACAGAAAAACCTTTGTCCCTTTGCACCTCAGAACCTTAGAACCTAAAAAAGAAATGATAAAAGCATCAGAATTAATACTTAATCCAGACGGGAGTGTATACCACTTAAACCTTCGTCCTGAACATATTGCCAACGATATTATTTTTGTTGGAGACCAGAATAGAGTTGAAAAAATTACTCAGTTTTTTGATTCAATTGAATATTCGACACAAAAAAGAGAATTTAAAACCCAAACCGGAATTTATAAAGGAAAAAGAATCTCTGTAATGTCAACCGGAATTGGGCCTGATAATATCGATATTGTTTTAAACGAATTAGATGCTTTAGTAAACATCGATTTAAAAACACGTCAGCCAAAAGAGAAATTAACTTCTTTAAATATTGTTAGAATAGGAACTTCGGGATCGTTGCAGGCAGATATTCCTGTAGACAGTTTTGTAATGTCAAAATTCGGATTGGGTTTGGATAACATGCTTCGCTCCTATTTAATTGACGAAGTTTCGAATATGGCTCTTGAAGATGCTTTTATTCATCACACCAACTGGGATATTAGAAAAGGAAGACCTTACGTGATTCCGTGTTCTGAGAAATTGGAAAAAGTTATTGAGTCTGATAAAATTTTTAAAGGAATAACCGCTACAGCCGGAGGATTTTATGGTCCGCAAGGCCGTGTTTTGAGATTGAATATTCAGGATGAAGAATTAAACAATAAAATGGATAATTTTAATTTTAATGACAATCGCATTACTAATCTTGAAATGGAAACGGCAGCAATTTATGGGCTTTCTTCTCTTTTAGGACATAATGCCTTATCTTTAAATGCAATTATTGCCAATCGTGCTTCGGGAACTTTTAGTGAAGATCCTTATAAAGCTGTTGATGAATTGATTACTTATACTTTAAATAAACTGGCTGGGAATTAATGGATCACATATTCTCAAGGACATTAGGTAGGTTTATATGCGGAATTGGAGGCATATTTAGATGGTGCTTTTTTCAATTGTTAAATATTTTAATTGAAGAAAAGTTTCCTAAAGAATTGGATTACTATTGGTTTAATGACGATACAACTGTAGATAAAAATGGATTTACAGCAATTCAGAAAAACTATATGGCAGGAATAATTTTGTTCATAATTTTTATATTTCTAATTAAAATACTTGAATAATGTTTTTAAGAGTAGCCAGACATACGGATAATTTACAAAAAATTGAAGATTTTTATGTCAACGTTCTCGGTTTTGAACAATTGGGAGGTTTTGAAAAACACAATAATTACGACGGAATTTTTATTGGAAAATCAGGTTTAGACTGGCATTTTGAATTTACACAATCAAAGGTAAAAGCCAATCATTCTTTTGATGAAGACGATGTAATTGTGCTTTATCCTAAAACAATTTCAGATTATAACGAATTAATAAATAAGCTTATACACCATAATATTGCAACGATAACTGCAGCTAATCCGTTTTGGAACGAAAACGGAAAAATGATTCAGGATCCAGACGGTTATCGTATTGTAATATCATCCTTAAAAGCCATAATAAACGAAATAGAATAATGCAGGAAACACATAAAAAAATATTATTTAAATATTACAGTGATTATTTAGAAGAAACAGTTTCAGAAACCATGTGGGCCGAAATTGTAGATTTAGAAAAAGGACTTTTTAAATTAGATAATATTCCATTTTTCGGGCCGTTGATTGCAACTGATGATTTATTTTATGCCGAATTTGATGAAGATGAAGAACGCCTGGTTTACAAAGAAACGATTGAAAATTCAGGAAATTCAATTGTTCAGGTGATCATTTTAGAGAAAGGATTTGACAAGGAAATTATTAGAGAAAAACTAAAGGCAATAAATTGTTTATCAGAAGGATTAAATGATAATTTTCTTTCTGTAGAAGTGGTTCGCGATGTTGATTATTCGATTGTGAGAAGTATTTTAAACGAATACGAATCTCAGGAAATTATTCAATATGCAGAACCTTGCCTTTCAGACAAACACAGGGCTGATTTAATAAAAAACTAAACTTACAAACTTAAGAATACGCATACCAAACTTAACTTAAACTTAAACTATAATGAAAACTGTAAAAATTGTAGGTGTTCCTGAGCACTTCAATCTGCCATGGCATTTATGCATTGAAAATGGCGAATTTGAAGCAGAAAATATCGATTTACAATGGAAAAACGTTCCTGAAGGTACCGGAAAAATGTGTCAGATGCTGCGTGACGGCGAAGCTGATATGGCCGTTATTTTGACAGAAGGAATTGTAAAAGATATTACGGCAGGAAACCCAAGTAAAATTGTTCAGATTTATGTGCAGTCACCTTTAATTTGGGGCATTCACGTTGCAGCAAAATCAGATTTCGAAACTGTAAAAGATTTAGAAAACAAAAAAGTTGCGATTTCAAGAATTGGTTCAGGTTCACAATTAATGGCTTATGTAAATGCAAATGAACAAGGCTGGAACAGCGATAATTTGCAATTTGAAATTATTAATACTATCGACGGTGCTGTAGAAGCCCTGACAAACGAAACTGCAGATTATTTTATGTGGGAGCGCTTTATGACAAAACCGCTGGTTGACCAGGGAATTTTCAGGCGTGTTGGCGACTGTCCTACTCCATGGCCTTCATTTGTGATAACGGTTCGCGATGAATTCTTGAAAAAGAACCCGAAAGTGGTTGAAAAAGTATTGGAAGTTATCAATAAAACAACGCATGATTTTGCGCAGATTCCTGATATTGACAAGACTTTAGCCGAATTATTCAATCAAAAAGTCGAAGATATTCAGGAATGGCTGAAACTAACACAATGGTCACAAAAACATTTAAGTGAAAAAGCATTTATCAAAATTCAAAATCAATTATTTGATCTGGGAATTATTGATAAAAAAAGTACTTTTGTTGAAACGGTGAAAGCGCTGTAAAACTGCTTTTGATTCTTATGATAAATTTTCCCAAAATTGACCTACCGCAGCTAAAATCCAAATTACAGGTGAAATCACCTTGGGATAGGATTATTATTTCTGTGTTGAGTCTTTTTATTACAATACCGATATTTATCATTCTGCATCAAAACCTGATCGATCTGGAATGGGCTTTCAATCTGGATCGTGTTTTTATATTCATTTTTGTTTTTGCTGTTGTTTTCTTTCTGCTAATGTACCTTCGAACCATAATCATTTTATGTGTCGCGGTTTATTTATTGATTTTATTTTACGGATCAGTTATTGGAAACTATGGTTTCAGCGAAATTTCTGAAGATTATAATTCGATGATTTATACCATGTCAGACAATCCATACCCGCAGGATATAATTGTGGCAAAACTGCTTCCGTTTCCCAATAAATCAAAAATTATAAGTGCCATTGAATATCAAAATCCGAAAGTTCGAAATTTTGCTATTATGGCTACTTCAAAGCATTTTAAAGGAATAAAAGGCTATTCTGATTACAGAACCATAATTCAGTGTTTTGCTGTTTTTAAAGAAATAAACGGACGCTGGAATTATGTCAACGACCCAAAAGAAGGCGATTATATTGCTACTGCCAGCGAATCACTAGAATATTTCTCGGGAGACTGTGATGATCATTCTATTTTAATGGCGGCGGCAATTCGCTCGATTGGCGGAACCCCAAGGCTTATACATACTAAAGGCCATATTTATCCTGAAATATTAATAGGCTCAATGATTGATCTGGAAAAGGTCAATTATTTAATTAAAAATGTACTTTTTCAAAGAGAAAGTTATGGTAAAAATCTGCATTACCATATTGATGAACGCGGTCAGGTCTGGATGAATTTGGATTATACTGCAACTTATCCCGGAGGCCCGTTTATGTATGAAGAAATTCTGGGAGCTTTGACTTTAAATTGATTTTTCAAGGTCTTAAAAAATGCTGTTTTTGTATAAAATGTTAGAAATCAGATAGATTAAATGCACTTTCTGTAGCTATAATGTTAGTGATAATATTTTTTTTTGTAACTTTTCATTTCTAATCTTTAATCACAAAATCATGAAAAAATCTAAATTATTTATCTTCGCGATTGCATTGGCTGCAGTATTAATGATTTCATGTTCTAAGAGAAATACATTGATAAGCTCTTGGAAAATAACAGCGGTAGAACCGAAAATCCCCATTTCGGATTCTTTAAAAACTGTAATTTTAACAGATGGAACTTTAACATTTACAAAAGATGGGCATGTTACCGGTTTTCTGACAAGAGAAATAACAAACGGTACTTATGCATTGACAAAAGGGGGAAAAAGTTTAGTAATTAAAGATGAAGTTGGAACCCCATATCCTTGTGTAAGTACTATTACTAGTGATGAATTAATCCTGGACAGTAAAGAAATGAAGATTACGCTCAAAAAAATATAAGCTTTGCTATCCTAATATAACCACTAAAGCAATAAAAAACTCCTTAAGTAAATCATTTAAGGAGTTTTTTATTGCTATGAATTTTTTAAAATTTTAAAAACATATTCTTTATAACTGGCTCCAATTGGAATTTCAATATTTCCAATTTCGACATCATAAGGCGTAAATGCCGTGATGTTTTTTAGGTTAATAATAAAAGAACGATGAATTCTCAGGAAGTTTTTATCCTGCAGTTCTAATTCAATATCACTGATTTTATATTTGGCATTTAATTTTACACCATCTTTTTGATGTACAATAATATAATCTTTGACACTTTCGATATACAAAATAGTGTCGACGTTTACTTTATTGAATTTTGGCCCATTTTTGATGTAGATATAATCTTCCTGCGAAGGCGTAATTATCTTGCTGTTTACAGGGCCGCTTATTCTTAAATAACGATCTGCCGCTTTAAAAAAACGATCGAAAGTAACCGGTTTTAAAAGATAATCTACAATATCAAGTTCGTAGCTTTCTAAGGCATATTCGCGATAAGCAGTAGTAAAAATAACAGCCGGCGGATTCTTTAATGTTTTTAAAAAATCGATTCCTGTAATCTGAGGCATTTTAATATCTAAAAACATCAAATCTACAGCCGTTGTACGCAAAACATCGGCGGCTTTTAAAGCGTTTGGGCAAGTACCTACCACTTCAAAATAATCTAATTTACTAATATGATTCTGCAATAAGCTGATTGCTAAAGGCTCGTCGTCGACTAATAAACACTTTATTTTCATTTTAAGCTAAATTATATTCGGTTGCTAAATTAATCTGTAAATAAGCCGTAAAATCCTTTTCGGTTTTAGTAACATCAAAAGTATAATGTTCCGGATAAATTTTATCAAGCTGCTGGATAATATTATTTAATCCAATTTTTCCATTTCCAGATTCGCTGTCAATTTTATTGATGGAGTTTACAATCTTAAACTCAAAATGATCACCTTGCAGTTTTAAATCAATTTGAATGTTGGGAGAACTTCCCGTATCCTCTCCTGCTCCATGTTTAAAAGCATTTTCGACCAAAGAAAGCAAAATCAAAGGCGCAATAGATTTATTGTGATCGATTGAATGATTGAATACTACGCTTAAATGCTCGTCATATCTCAGTTTTTCGAGCGTAATATAATTTTCAAGCAAGGAAATCTCCTGAGAAATAGGAACATAAGTCGCACTGCATCGGTATAAAATACAATCTAAAATCTCAGACAAAACAGCAATTGATTTTGAGGTTATTGGAGAATTTGTGATGGAAAGCGAATAAATATTATTAAGCGTATTAAACAAAAAATGAGGGTTTAATTGTGCTTTCAGGATTTTTAATTCGGTTTCTGCTTTTTGTTTTTCCAGCAGTAAAGATCTTTTTTGAACGACATATTGATCTTTTATCAATTTTATAAAAATAAAAAATATGGATAACGAAAGAATATGTAAAAAATAAGCTCCAAATAAAGTAGGTAAATCAGTCAGGATTTCGGCAATAGGTTCCTGATTAAAAGGTCGTTTGCGCGTAAGAGTTTCCAAGCCGTACACCATTGCAATTCTGGCAATAACAGAGATAGTATAACTTCCCAGAACCAATTCTGCCCAAACCCAATTATGCTTTTGTGTAATCATTAGGCGGGGTAAAATTCTATAAGACATAAAATAAGCACCAATGATAGAAAACAATTCATAATATAATGTGTATGCTATATCAACCCATAATTCTTCTGGTTCAGAAGAAGTGTTTTTGCTAAAAAACATAATAAAAATAAATGTCCAAAAAATAATATGGGTACTTATTCTGTGCTCTTTAGAGAAATTTATAATTTTTTCGAATGGTGTCATTTTTTTTAAGTTGCTGAGTTGCTAAGGTTCTTAGATCCTAAGATTTTTTCTAAAGCTCTATTATTTTGTTCTAAGCTAATGATTAAAAAAAAACTTAGTCCCGATAGCTATCGGGACAGTATCTAATAACCTTAGCAGCTTTAAGTAAAATCAAAGTTAACATTTATTTAGAAAGACAAAATAGTTGTCGATGAACATGCAAAAAAAAGATACGAACATATAAAAATTGACTATAAACACGATTTATGGTTTCTATTTGATTGTTTATACGCAATAATCGCCCTTATATCATGCGTGAAAATTTTGAGTGAAATTAAAAAGGAGTTTTGCTTAAAATTCTAAACCAATCAAAAAATGAAACAGTTAACATTATTAATCGTATTACTATTCAGCTTCACATCTGGAGCACAAACATCACAATTTACTATCAAAGGAAAAATAGTAGATTCAAAAACCAAACAAGCATTACCTTATGTAACGCTTTTATTATCATCTGCAGAAAATAAAAAAGAAGCCGTTACAGACACTGATGGAAATTACATTTTAAAAAGTAATTCCGGAAATTATCAGTTGAAAGCTGTTTACATGTCGTACAAAACTTTTACGGCTGAAAATATTCAATTGAATAAAGATATTGTCATGAAAGACATTCTTTTAGAAGAAAACATCAATCAATTAAACGAAGTAAATGTTATTGCCGAAAAATCAGCGGTAGAAATGAAAATTGATAAAAAAGTCTTTAATGTTGGTAAAGATATTTTATCCAGCGGCGGATCTGCAAATGATATTTTAAACAATGTTCCTTCGGTAAACGTTGACATTGCAGGAGTTGTAAGCCTTAGAGGAAACAGCAGCGTTACAGTTTTAATAAACGGAAAACCTTCTATGCTGACCACTAATAATGGTTTATCGCAAATAGCGGCGGCCAATATTGAAAAAGTAGAAGTGATTACCAATCCTTCTTCGGCATATGAGGCTCAGGGCGGCGCGGGAATCATTAATATTATTATGAAAAAGAACACGATGAAAGGTTTTAACGGTTCGCTTCAGGCCGGAATTGGAAATCCTGCGAGACATAACGTAAATGCCAATGTGAGTTACAAAACAGAAAAGGTGAATCTTTTTGGGAATTTGGGGTATCGTTATTTAGATATTTATGGTTACAACAAACAGTTTCAAACGAATACGGATAATGGCACAACGACTATTTTAAATCAATATGATGATATGAAACGAAGCATTAGCGTTTATAATATGTACGTTGGCGGGGATTATTATATCAATTCAAAAAACACGCTTACAGGAAGTTATTACCGTAGTAAAGACAACAATAACAACAAAATGCATTACAACTACAATTATGCAAATACCAATAATGTTACAGATAGTATTATTTCGAGATCTGAAAAATATAAAGAACCTCAAATTTACAATGCATTAGAATTAAATTATGTAAAAACGTTTGACAGAAAGGATAAAAAATGGACCACAAGTTTACAATACGATTTCTGGAATAATGATGAAAACCAATACATTACACAGCAAAAAACATTTCCTTTTAATACATCGGTTTCTAATTTGTATTCAAGAGACATTGAAAGCAGTAATGATATTTTTATAAAATCTGATTTTGTAGATCCAATTTCTGAAAATTCTAAAATTGAAATGGGAATTAGAAGCGATCTGCGTGCGCTGAGAAGTGATTATCACACCATTCTGGACAATGTATTGCAGGAACAATTTACCAATAAATTGAAGTACGATGAGAATTTATATAGTGCTTATTTTCAGTTTTCGAGCAAATATAAAAAGTTTAATTACCAGTTAGGACTGCGTTCAGAACTATCAGATATAAAAATTGCAGATACAAAAAACACGTTTAACAATGCTAAAAACTACATTAACCTCTTCCCTACACTGCATTTTGTGTATAATTTAACCGAAAAAACAGATTTGCAATTGAGCTATAGTAAGCGTATCAACAGACCAAGATTCTGGCAGTTAAATCCGTTTTCGGGAGTTTCAGATTTAAGAAATTTAACCGTAGGAAACCCAGATTTAAATCCAATGTTTACCAATTCATTTGAGTTTACATTATTAACAAAACCGGGGAAATTCAGCATTAATCCGTCTGTTTATTACAAACACACAACCAATTATTTTGAATATATAGTAAAACGTACGGATGAAAATTATTTTGTAAGCACACCTGTAAACCTTGATACTGAAGATCGTTATGGTGCAGAAGTTTCAACAACTTATAATCCAACAAAATGGCTTAGACTGGCTTTAGATTTTAATTATTACAAATTTAAACAACAAGGTACTTTTGAAAATGTAAATTATAATGCCGAAGATCAAACCTGGCTTTCCAATTTTAGATCTGTAGTGAAGTTTCCGAAAATTATTTCGGGAGAATTCAGTTTTAGATACCGAGGAAAAAATCAAGGCGTTCAATCGCTTACAGAGGCTCAGTATAGCGCAAATTTAGGTTTGAGCAAAGATTTTCTTGGAGATAAAATGTCGGTAACTTTAAATGTAAATAACTTATTCAATTCGCAGATTACGACTGAAAAAATTACAACTCAATATTACTATTTAGAATCTGAAGCCAGATCACAAGGAAGATATATCAACCTTAATGTTATTTATCGTTTTAACAGAAGCAAAAATGATGCTGACAGACTTCCTGACGGAATGTAAAATCTTAATTTATATAAATAAAAAGCCGTTTTAACGAATTAAAACGGCTTTTGCTTTTATTCTCTTAGAATTTTTTCCATTTTTCTTCCTTTCGCCAATTCATCTACTAATTTGTCCATATACCGAATCTTTTGCATTAGTGGATCTTCGATATCTTCTATTCGGTAACCGCAGATTACGCCAGTAATTTTAGATGCATTTGGATTTAGGTTTGGTGCTTCTGCAAAAAAGGTTTGCAAATCTGCTTTTTTTTCGATTTGATCTCTGAATTGTTTATCGTTATAACCCGTCAGCCAAAGTATAACCATATCTACTTCTTCTGCTGTGCGTCCCTTTTTCTCTACTTTTTCTTTGTATAATCGATAAATACTCGCAAATGAATATTGAAATACTTTAGCATTATTATTCATGTTTTCTTCTTTTTTATAGAATTTAAAATTATAAAAAAACGTCTGTAATTGCTCATAACTTCAAAAAAATATAAAATTTTTCGTAAAAAATATTGCGCAGTCAAATGACTTCATTATATTTGCAGTCAAATAACTGCATAATGGAAATACGTAGAGATGTTTTTCAGGCAATTGCCGATCCAACGCGAAGAGCAATTTTAAATTTGGTGGCCATACAAGCGATGACGCCGGGAACGATAGCGGAAAATTTTGATTCGTCAAGACAGACCATTTCGAAACATATTAAAATATTAACGGAATGCGAACTCCTTGACCAACAGCAAAACGGACGCGAGATTTATTATTATATAAATCCTAAGAAAATAAAAGAAGTAGCTGATTTTATTGAGCCTTTCCGCCAAATGTGGGACGATCGTTTTAATAAATTAGAAAGTATAATGAAAAACTATAAACCCAAAAAAGATTAATTTATGGAACGCAAAACAAAAATTAATGCCGAAAATGGCCAGCAGGAAATCGTAATTACAAGAGAATTTGATCTTCCGGTTGATTTACTTTTTAAAGCTTATGCAGAACCTGAAATTGTAGAACAATGGATGGGAACAAAAGTGGTAAAACTAGAAAACAAACAGCATGGCGGCTGGCAGTTTGAAACGAAAGACCCAAACGGGAATGTTGTATTTAGTGCCAATGGTGTCATTCATAATTTTGTTCCTAATGAAAGAATTACGAGAACTTTTGAAATGGATAATGCCAATTTTGCGCCTCAATTGGAGTTTTTGGAGTTTGAAGAACTTACAGAAGATACAAGCAGACTTACCATGCAAATTATCTACAAATCTGTAGAACACAGAGATCAACAACTGAAATTACCTTTTGCACAAGGTTTGAATTTCGCACACAATCGCTTACAGGAAATAGTAAACAAACTTAAATAAATCGTTATGAGCAAAAGAAACAAAATTATTTATTGGATTGCCACAATTTGGCTGGCATTAGGAATGACTTCAACCGGAATTGTTCAAATCATAAAAATGAAAGAAGAAGCCGATATGATGGCACATTTAGGCTATTCGCTTTACTTTTTAACCATTCTTGGCGTTTGGAAAATATTAGGTGTAATTGCTATTTTAATTCCTAAGTTTCCTTTATTAAAAGAATGGGCTTACGCAGGATTCTTTTTTGCAATGAGCGGTGCTATTTTCTCTCATTTTGCCGTAGGTGATTCTGGTATAGCGTATTTCGGACCGACATTATTATTGGTTTTAACAGTTACTTCATGGTATTTTAGACCGATTGACAGAAAAGCTGTTGTTTAAGTGTTCAGTATTCAGTTTTTAGTGTTCAGTCGCAGTTTACAGATTGTCAGGCTGAGCGAAGTCGAAGCCCTCGTTTCGTAAAAAGCCCTTCGACTTCGCTCAGGGTGACACCTGTTTTCAAAACTAAAAACTGAATACTAAAAACTGAACACTGTAAACTCCCTAATAAACTTGATTAAAAAAATCAGTTAAGAACTGTAAATTGCTTTCTACATGCATAGCGTCAGTCATTTTTAAAGTATCGTCTGTTATTTCTTCCATACGGCTGCGCATTTTATTTTCAAATAAAGAAACAGCATCTTCTATAGTTTCATGATTACCAAAACAAAATATTTCATAAAAATCTAAAGCATCGGCCATTGCCTGGTTTGCTCCTTCTCCTGCGTAAGGCGGAATACGATGTGCAGCATCACCAATTATGGTAAGATTTGGCAGCGGTTTCCAATATTGGTCAGTTGGAAAATGATACATAGGTCTTGGAATAATAGAAATTTCATTGGTTTCAAAAATTTCCTGCCAGTCTGAATTCCATGTTATGAATTCTTTTTTAAACCATTCAGCAACGGAGCTTTTATCTTTAAAATTAATTCCGGAATTGATAACCCAATTATCTTCTGTTTTTATTCCAATTAAAATTGTTAGCGTGCCATCAGCTTTTGAGCTGCAAAAGAATGTTTTACCTTCTTCTAGCGCAAAAAGTTTTCCGTCGTTTACAAGATTCCAAAGATTTGGCGCGTTTTTTTCTGCTTTATAAATATTAATTTCAACAGCGGTAACGCCCGAAAATATAGGCTGAATATCTGTAATATATTTTCTCACACGCGAATTTGCACCATCAGAAGCAATTACAAAATCGGCATAAGTTGTCATTCCATTTTCAAAAGAAATTTCCCAGCCAGTTCCGGAAGGTTTCATTTGGGTGAATTTAGAATTCCAAACTACATTTTCTTCTTTAAGTGAAGCAATTAGTAAATCACGCAAAGGCCCGCGGTCGATTTCCGGGCGAAAATGTTCATTCCCGAAATTTTCTTGAGGTTTTTCTTCCTGATCATCAAATACCACATTCATATCTTTATTGGCAATTCGCATTTTATCTGCTCCGGGACGATAGTATTTTTTAAATTCTTCCATTAATCCGGCTTCCTGCATGGCTTTTAAACCTGTATCTTCATGCAAATCAAGCGTTGAGCCTTGCTGGCGAATATTTCGGTTTTCGTCTCTTTCATAAACTTTTACGTTTAACCCTTTTTCTTGTAATAATCGGGCAAGAGTTAATCCGCCTGGACCGCCGCCAATAATGGCAATTTTTTTATTATCTAATAACATAATTATATCGTTTTTACTTTGTTTAAATTTTCATTACAAAATTATCTGTATCTTTATAGATAAAATATCCGATTTTGACATTAAAATAGTCGTAAATGAAAATTGAAGTTGTAGATAAAAACGGTTCCGGAATCCTGCAGAAGTTTGCCGATGCAATTGGAGCTCGTGTACGCGGACGTTTTATTGATATTCCGCAGCATTTAGGCGAAGGTTATATGACTGGTTTTACATGGGGAAATGACTTGCGAATGATGATCAGGAATTATTATTTAAAAGAAGAAATTGTTCTTGAACGTAAAAATGAAATTCCCGAAGGACAAGAAAATGTGATTTTTTTTCTCAGCAGTATTTTTGATTCTTCTAACCAAAAACAAGAAACAATAATCGCAGAACAGCCCAATGTTTTTATTGCCATGCAATCTGTTTCTTCTGTAATGGCGATGCCTCAAAATACATTTTTTAGAAGTATAACCATTTCGGCATCAAGAGAATATTTAAAACAACACTTCGGAGAATTAAACCATTCAATAGTTTCAAGCATTCTTTCGTCTAAAGATACTTTTGCTTACGAAATCGGAATTTCTCCCGCTATGATTACAACAGCAAGCGAAATGCTGTATCAATCTGTTCCCGAAAGTTTAGAGAATCATTATAATAAACTAAAATGTGAAGAACTGCTCTGCCATATTTTTGCTTTGTTATTACAGCGTGAAGAAACACCGTCGAGCGGAATTCATATAAAAGATATTAAAGCAATTTATGCCATAAAATACCATTTACAATCTAATTTAGATAAAGCACCGGAGATTAATTCACTCGCAAAAGAAGCCGGAATGAGCGAACCTAAACTTCGAAAATTGTTTAAGCAGACTTTTGGAAAAGGTGTTTTTGAATATTATCAATATATGAGAATACAGGAAGCCGCGAGACTTTTAAAAGAAAAACATTTATCAGTTTCAGAAGTTGGTTATCAATTAGGTTTTACTAATTTAAGTCATTTTTCTAGGGTTTTTGAACAGCAAATTGGATTGAAGCCCAAGAAATACTCCGCATTATAATTTGAATATTTAAATTTGCAATAACTTTATTATTTAATAAATGAGCCTGCTAATTCAATCAGCTTTGCCAGAGAATTCTATTTCGCATTTTGTTCACAGCTTTTGGATGTTTGAGAACAATACGGGAAAAGAAATTCCGTCGACTATTTTACCAAACGGAATGGTTGATTTGGCGGTTATGAATTTAAATGCTGATAACTGGGAAAAAACGATTCGGGGTTTAGATACAATTCCGAGTCAGATTATTATTCCCATTGGAACAAAAATGTTTTCTATTGGCTTTAAATTACTGGCTGTAGAGTATTTATTTGGAGATTCTATCAAAGATGTTTTAAATACGGGAAGAATTATTTCAGACGAAATCTGGCAATTTAATACAGATGATTTAAAAACTCTTGAGAATTTTTGCAGTAAAGCAACCCAAATAATAAACAGCATTACAACATCAGATATTGACAACCGAAAAAGAAAATTATTTGAGCTTATTTATTCTTCAAAAGGATCAATAGCGGTAAAGGAACTATCTGAAAACGTGTTTTGGAGCAGTCGCCAGATTAATCGTTACTTTAATCAGCAATTTGGTATTTCGTTAAAAGCTTATTGCAATATTCTGCGCTTTGGTTCTTCGTTTAAACCTATCAGCGAAGGCATACTTTTTCCCGATCAAAACTTCACAGATCAAAATCATTTCATCAAAGAAATCAAGAAATACTCCGGCGTAACGCCAAAAGAATTAAGTAAAAATAAAGACAATCGTTTTATGGATATTGTTGCAATTAAAAAAATGAATACCAAAAACGACTGATTTTTACTATTTCTTCTTCTACAGTCTTCTCAATTTTGTAACCTAATTAAACAATAAAAATTATGTTACTTACAAATAAAAAAATAGCCATTATTGGTGCAGGTCCGGTTGGTTTAACAATGGCCAGATTATTACAGCAAAACGGAATTGACGTTACAGTTTACGAAAGAGATAAAGATCCAAAAGCAAGAATTTGGGGTGGAACGCTCGATTTACATAAAGGTTCCGGTCAGGACGCGATGCAGAAAGCAGGATTGCTTGAAACGTATTATAAAATGGCGATTCCGATGGGAAGAATTATGACTGATTATAAAGGAAATGTATTGTTTAGTAAAGAAACTACTGAAGAAGAACAATACGATGGTCCTGAAATAAACCGAAATGATTTAAGAACATTATTAATTGACAGTTTAAAAGAGAATACAGTTGTTTGGGATAGTAAGCTAACTGAAATTGAGGAACAAAACGGAAAATCGATTTTGTATTTTGAAAACGGAAAAACGGCAGCCGCTGACTTTATTATTGGTGCAAATGGCGGTATGACTTCTATTAGAAAATATATTACAGATGCCGAAGTTGAACTTACGGGAACGTATATGATTCAAGGTGAAGTTTCTGCATCAGAAGCTAAATCTTTAGATTTTTATGATTTGTGCGGTGATAAAATTTTGATGACTTCTAACAATGGTAATTTATTGGTAGCCAATCCTAAAAATAATAATGCCTTAAGTTATAATGTCATTTTTAAGATGCCAGAAACGTTAGAAATCGATTTTCAAAATATAGAAAACGTCAAAGCATTTCTTTTGAATAAACTTTCTGATTGGGGAGAATCGTATAAAGAATTATTTGGTGCCACTTCTTTCTTTACAGGATTACCAACTAAAAAGATTTCTGTAGAAAAAGCGTGGAAAAATAACCGCCCCTTGCCTATTACGCTTATTGGCGATGCAGCACATTTAATGCCTCCTTTTGCCGGACAAGGTGCTAATATTGGACTTCTGGATGCATTGATTTTATCTGAAAATCTATTAAATGGAGAATTTCAAACCATTGAAAGTGCGATACATAATTACGAAGATAGAATGTTTGTTTATGCAAAAGAAGCACAGCAAGAAACCAGAGAAAATGAAATAGAAATGCTTAAAACTGATTTTACTTTTCTAAAATTTGTGGATTAATTTATCATCATTTTAGAAAAAAATCTGCAATTTGTAAAACCTTCAAGATTATATTTTGAAGGTTTTATTATTTTTTATGCTTTCGTAAAATATTCTTTTTAGGTAATTGAATTAATTCTATATTAGACTTGTTAAAATACTATAGATAAAATAGTATTTTAAGAATTTGATTTTAGCAAAACCTTTACAAATTATGAAAAGAACTTTAATATTTATAAGCGTAGTTTTAGTATCTATAACTGTCGGGTTTTTAATTGGTAAAGAAAAATTTGAATATAAATCAGTTAATGAAGAAGAAACAAAAACAGATACTTCCAGGACAAATGCTGAAATACGATTTGAAAATAAATTTCCTACTTATGCAGTTAACGGCGGATTACCTGATAAAAAAGACAAATACAGATATATTGTAGATAATTGGTATAATTTCCGTTTTGTTGTAAGCGGTACATCCTGTACAGATATTAATAATCAAATTGTTGATATCAATCGTAATAATAGAACAGATAGTATTTTAAAAAAGCGTATTGGTAAAAACTGGAAGGAAAAATTTGAAAAAAGTGTTGATAGTCTTTATAAAATCGATTCGCTGGCCATGTTTATTGCTGAAAAAGATATTTCAGTAAAAAATGTCATAAAGCAAAAAACAATACAATCTGGTCCGCAATATACGCAGTATAGATGTTATCCAACAACCAATAGAAATTTAAAGATTGTAAGCGTTGAGTGGCGTGGCGTGATTTACAAAGATTCTACAAAAGTGAGTTTTTTAAGAGCAATCGTGGATCTTAAAGGAAGAAAAGTAAAAGAGATCGAAAAAACAGAAAAAGAAGCAGATTTTTTTAATTATTAATCTTTTGTTTTAAATAATTTTATCTTCGTCAAAGAAATAAACCTTTATAACTAAAAGCTAAAAATATGTCAGATTCACAAAATCAACAAGACGATACAACTCCAAAAGTTACCGGAATTGGCGGTATTTTCTTTTTTCTTGAAAACCCGAAGGAAACTAAAGATTGGTATGCTAAAAATTTAGGATTAGAAATAAATGATTGGGGTTCGGCAAGTTTTGAATCCAGAAATCTTGATAAACCAGAGCAGATAGAATCAACACAATGGTGTCCTTTTAAGAAAGGCGATGAATATTTTTCTCCATCAAAAAAAGATTTTATGGTGAATTACCGTGTTCAAAATATTGAAGGTCTTGTAGAAAAACTTAAAGCAAATGGCGTAACGGTTCTTGATAAAATTGAAAGCTATGATTATGGCAAATTTGTGCACATAATGGATACAGAAGGCAATAAAATTGAGCTTTGGGAACCGGTTTATTAAATTAATAAAAGTTAGTCTCATTAATTACAAATAAACGCTCACGCCTTTTATGAAAGAAACAATAGTTAAAATTATTAGCAACGGATTTTTATATGGCGTTTATACAATATTCCTTTGTTTTTGCATAGGTTATTTTATAATGCCGCTTAAAACTCTTTTAATATTCTCAATTCCAATTGCACTTTGTTCCATGATTTTAAATGGAGCGATCTATACAAGATTTACAAAACCAGTAAAAGTTCTCGAAAAGATTCAAATAAATACAGAAGACTCCGAAAATGTGATGATAGAAGCACCCGCAAATCATTTGATAGATAATGATATTGTTTCGGGAAAACTATGTTTGACAGATAAAAGATTATTGTTTAAAAGTCATAAACAAGAAGAATTTGTTTGGGACAAAGCAGAATTACATACAATGGTTTTCTATCGTTCTTTTAAAAATAAAGGCGGAGAATTTACACTAAAAAATAAAGCAGACCGAAGATTAATGTTTGAAGTTGACCAGCTTAAATCTTGGAAAACGCTATTACAAAATAACTAATTTAAAAAAACTAAAAATCAATAATTTAAACCAATGAACGAAATATTTAAAATTAAAGAAAACGGATTTAATGAAATAAAAAAGCAGTTAATAATAAAGTCAATTCCTTTTTTTCTGATTACAGTTTCTTTTGGGTTTGCTCTATCTTATATTAATTCAAAAGATAAAGAAAATGTTTTAAGTAGTTTACTATTTACAATACCATTCGTTGGTTTATCTATGGCTTATGGTTTTTCTAAAGTTCTAAAAAGACAAAAAAAAATATTTGAAACTTACAGATTAGTATTTTCAGAAGGTAATGTCTTTAGAGAGCAATTTAATACGCCTACAGTAAATATTCAATTTAACGATATTCAATCTATCATTAAAGAAAAGAAAGGAAATTATACTATAAAAGGAAAAACCACAGTGGAGACTATTTTAATTCCTTCTCAAATTGAGAACCAGGAAGGATTAGAATTGTTATTTGATAAAATTAAACCAATAAGTAACAGTGTTCAACGTACATTTGATGAGAAATATAAAATCCCAATATTATTAATAACGATTTTTTCTATGGGAGCTGTTTACGTAGCAACCAATAAAATTCTTGTTGGAGTTTGCGGAGTCTTGGTAACAGTTATTTTATTGAGATCATTTTTTCAAATTAAAAATAATAAGAATATTGATAATAAAACCAAACAAGGAAGTTATTTTATATTTTTAGTTTTGGCATCTATTATTGCAGTGACAATTATGAAGATTACTTATAACTTTAATTCAATTTAAAAATGGCAGCAACTGTTGAGGAAACTATCAAAAAAGCATATTCTGCATTCAACGAAAGAAACATCGATAACGCATTATCGACAATGCAGGAAGACGTGCAATGGTCAAAAGCCTGGGAAGGCGGTTACATAAGCGGACACGATGAAATCAAGCAATATTGGACAAGACAATGGACAGAAATAAACCCAAAAGTTGAGCCCGTAGGTTTTGCAGAAAGAAATAATGGAAGTTTGGAAGTTAAAGTACACCAAAATGTAAAAGATTTACAAGGCAATTTAATGTTCGACGGATTGGTAAAACATGTTTATACTTTTCAAAACGGACTTATAAAAACTATGGATATTGAATTGATTGAGAATTAATTCTGTAAATAATTAAAAACGCTCCATTAAAAAATAATGGAGCGTTTTTAATTTGTATTATAATTACATTCCCGGCCAATATAAAAAATTGAATTTATGTCCGTCAGGATCGGTAAAACCAAAAGTATAACCTACTTCAAAATCTTCAGGTTCAGAGAAAATTGTTCCGCCAGCTTTTTTAATTTTTTCGTACCAAAGGTCTACTTCTTCCCTGCTATCTGCAGATAATGAAAAGATAATTTCATTTTCAGTATTTGTGTTCGTTAATTTACCTTTTAAAGCCCACTCAAATCTTTTTGGAGTAAAAAAGTTTATTATAAAATTACTGTCTGCAAATGAAAAACTAACTAGTTCACTTGTTTCTTTCCCATTTTGTTTGAAACCTAATGCTGTATAAAATTCAATTGTTTTTTGTATATCATTTGTTACGAGGTTTCCCCATATCATTCTAGTTTTCATAACTTTAGTTTTTAATTAGATAAATAAAATTAAGGAATTAAAATTATTTCTAATTTGGCTTTTGCACTTTTTCAAATACCTATACTAGTTATTAATGATTTTAGAAATATATTTTTTATCATTCATAAAAAAATGAACAAAGTAAACTCCACTTGGGTAATTTGTAAGATCAATACTAGTCATTTCTGATTCTGTTGATTTATGAAAAAGTTCTACACCTAGAATGTTATATACAGAAAGCGAATCGTAACTGGTGTTAGAACTGATATTAAAATATCCATTTGAAGGATTTGGATAAAGGGCAAAGCTAAATTTCTCAGTTTTATTAATTCCTAAAGAACTGTCAAATTCATAAGCCCCTATATCAATATTATCAATAATTCTTTGATTTCCATTTAAGTCAGTGCTTGGAAAGTTTATTATTTGTCCATTTGCACCATTCCAAGAAACAGCTATTATACTTGAGTTAGTTGTACCTGCATTAATTAATGGTGATGAAACTTGTAAATGGAAATTATTATTATCAGTATCTGCAAATAAAGGATCGACATTTATGTTATCTTGATATACAATTGCATTGCCCTGTGTCGCTAAATTTTCCAAACCACCTTGTATATTACAAAATCTAAAATCAGGAGCCCAATTTCCGTAAACATTAACAGCTGCTATTTGTGTACCAGTTGGGCTAATATTATCGTAAAAAATACTATTAGTTACATCTACATTAGCTCCATCAATATAAAGACCACCTCCTTTGATTCCAGCAGAATTTTGAACGACAGTATTGTTTATAAACTGACCTCTATTAGGATCATAATCCATATAAATGGCTCCGCCGTATCTTGTTGCTTTATTATTGAAAAATAAATTATTGAAACAATATGTCGTCCATCCAAGAAATAATGCTCCGCCATCTTCAGATTGATTTTTGCTCACAATATTATTATTGAAAATTACTTCATAATTGCTGTCGTTCACAAAAGCACCGCCTTCATTTTTTGCGAAATTATTTGTTATGGAATTATTGAAGATTTTTGGACTTGAATAGGAGCCAATATAAATTCCTCCTGCTGTAAGGGAACTGTAACCGCCATTAGGAAAATTATCTGCTCTGTTATCATAAATTTGGCAATTACTTATTATGGCATCAGAATACCATAGATACATTCCTCCACCAGTGTAAGCCTTATTTTTCCTGAAAATACAATTTTCAATTATTGGGTTGCTATTGAATACATACAATCCCCCGCCTTCTCCAACCGCATAATTTTCCTCCAGAATGCAATTCTTTATTTTAAAACTACCATCACTAGTTTGATTTACATAAATTCCTCCGCCGTTTGAATTTCTTGCATACCCTCCTTTGATAGTTAATCCGTCGAGTATAGTATTAGAAGTTAGATTTACATACTCGCTTGAAAATACGTGTTGTATATTATCGTTATATTCATTTTCGTCACCAATTTCACCACTTAATATTGTTTGATAAAGCACCCAATTCCTTTGGTTTAAATCAGTTTCAACACCGCTGAAACCTCCATAAATTGCAATGTTTAATTTAAGATTAAAAGTGTTTAGCTTGACATCCGAAGGAACTTGTCCATTCACATCTGTAGTTGGTTTATATATTCCTTGTGCCACCCAGATTTGACCATTTGAAGTTGAATTTATGGCTGTACTTAAATCCGTAAACGCATTCTGCCAACTGGTACCATTGTTTAAGCCTGTCGCATCATTTTTAACATAAATAATTTGTGAGTTACTTTTAAAAATTATTAAAAATAATAGCACCGAAAGTAGTCTTTTTATCATATTTCTTTATTTGGTTAATGCTAATAATGTATACCTAACAAGTACAATACTACATAAAAAAACAATTGAAATGTTAATTTTTTATTTAAATTATACTTTATTTTTCCATGCGTTAAAATAATAAAAATGCATACTTAAATTATTCTAAAAAAAAAACATATCAATCAAGAAAATTCGTTATTTAGGGCTTAAATAGTAAGAGATATAAAATAAGGAGGTATAAAAAAACTCCAAAATCATATTGATTTTGGAGTTTTTGGAATTTTGTGGGCGATGAGGGGTTCGAACCCCCGACCCCCTCGGTGTAAACGAGGTGCTCTGAACCAGCTGAGCTAATCGCCCTATTTTACTAGGCTGCTATCATTTTGTGATTGCGAGTGCAAATATACAGCTAGAATTTGTATTTGCAAGCATATTTCAAAAAAAATCTAATATTTTTTTCAGGTGTTTATTTAGCAACCTATTTTTCAGCTTTTTAAAAAAGAAATAAAATTCCCGGTTTTCTTATAATTTAGTTAAAAAACGAAATCTGGATCTCTAATTCCTAATATTGCTTTGTAATCTTTTGCTATAGTCATACATTTGCATACCTAAAAACAGTATATTCTAATGGCTAGATATAAAGAAAACGATTTACCTAAATCAAAAATAACAGCTACTTCTCTTAACAAAGCAAAAACAATATTTACATACGCAGGAAATCACAAATGGAAATTTTTCATTGGATTAATTTTTCTGCTTTTAACAGGCGCTACTGCCCTCGCCTTTCCTAAATTAATGGGAATGCTTGTAGATTGTGTAAAAAACAAAAACAACGACGAAGCTAATAAAATAGCTTTAGGATTAATTGTAATTTTGTTTCTGCAATCCTTTTTCTCTTTCTTCAGATTATCTTTGTTCGTAAATTTTACCGAAAATACGCTGGCAAACTTACGTTTGGCTCTGTATACCAATTTGGTAAAACTGCCAATGACCTTCTTTTCTCAAAAAAGAGTTGGAGAATTAAACAGCCGTATTAGTGCCGATATTACACAAATACAAGATACTTTAACCACAACAATTGCTGAGTTTTTACGTCAGTTTATCTTAATTATTGGTGGTGTAATTTTATTAGCTACAGAAAGTCTAAAATTGACTTTATTGATGCTTTCCGTTGTGCCTTTAGTTGCAATAGCTGCAGTAGTTTTTGGAAGATTTATTAGAAAATATTCTAAAAAAGTACAAGATCAGGTTGCAGAAAGCCAGGTGATTGTTGAAGAAACCATGCAGGGAATTAGCATTGTAAAAGCTTTTGCTAACGAATGGTACGAAATTGCACGTTATAAAGGTAAAATCAGTGATGTTGTAAAACTGGCTATTAAAGGCGGTAAATACCGTGGTTATTTTGCTTCATTTATCATTTTCTGTTTATTTGGAGCAATTGTTGCCGTAGTTTGGTTTGGTGTTCGATTGAGTATTGCAGGTGAAATGAGCGTTGGACAATTAATATCATTTGTATTGTATTCAACTTTTGTTGGTGCTTCTTTTGGTGGAATTGCAGAATTATATGCGCAAATCCAAAAAGCAATTGGAGCTACAGAACGTGTTTTTGAATTATTAGACGAAAGTCCTGAGAAAATAAATTCAGATTCAAATAAAACGCAGGAAAAAATAAAAGGAAACGTAACCTTTAATAATGTTGCTTTCAGCTATCCAACACGTCAGGAAATTCAGGTATTGAAAAATGTAAATTTCTCGGCTGAATTTGGACAGAAAATTGCAATCGTTGGTCCAAGCGGCGCCGGAAAATCCACTATTTCTTCTCTTCTACTACGTTTTTACGATATAACTTCGGGAGAAATTACTGTTGACGGAAAAAATATTTATGATTATGATTTAGAAGCTCTTCGTGGAAATATGAGTATCGTTCCGCAGGATGTCATTCTTTTTGGAGGAACAATCAGAGAAAATATCGCATACGGAAAACCAGATGCTTCTGATGAAGAAATAATATTGGCAGCAAAACAAGCGAATGCATTCAATTTTGTTGACGGTTTCCCAGAGAAATTCGAAACATTGGTTGGAGAACGCGGCGTTAAATTATCTGGCGGACAGCGTCAGCGTATAGCAATTGCAAGAGCATTACTTAAAAATCCAAGTATATTAATATTAGACGAAGCGACTTCATCTTTAGACAGCGAAAGCGAAAAACTAGTTCAGGAAGCTTTAGAGGTTTTAATGGAAGGAAGAACAAGTATTATCATTGCTCATCGCCTTTCAACGATTAGAAATGCGGATAAAATTTTAGTTCTGGACAACGGAGAAATCTCAGAAGAAGGAACACATCAGGAATTAATAAATTTAGAAAATGGAATTTATAAAAACTTAAGCAACTTACAGTTTAGTAACTCTTAAATAAATTTCAAATTTCAAAAAAACTCCATTTGTGAAATCAAATGGAGTTTTTTAATTTAAATTCTATTCAAACCGGACTGAAGTCGGGCCCTACAATATAAATATCGAGCCAAAGGCTCTTTATGAGAGTTCCGAAGGAACAATTATATTGTAGAGCTGGACTTTAGTCCAGTTTATATTAAAGAATTAAGGCATAAAAAAGCTCCAATTTTCATTGGAGCTTTTTATATATAAAATGTAAACCGAGACTGGAAACTGAAAACTATTATTTCCCTTTTCTACGTTTACGTTCTGCTTTAATCATAGATAATTCACGGCTTGTCTGCCCAGCAACCGAAGTATTTTCTTCAGCACGACGAATTAAGTACGGCATAACATCTTTGACAGGTCCAAACGGAAGATATTTTGCTACATTATAACCGTTTTCAGCTAAGTTGTAACTAATATTATCGCTCATACCATATAATTGCCCAAACCAGATTCTTTTATCATTTTTGGCAATTCCTTTTTCAGCCATCATTTCCATTAATTTATAAGAGCTCAATTCGTTATGAGTTCCTGCAAAAATGGCCATTGTTTCTAAATGCTCTAACATATAATGAACAGCAGCATCATAATTAATATCTGTCGCTTCTTTAGAAACACAAATTGGTGAAACATATCCTTTTTCTTCTGCTCGTTTGTTTTCTTTTTCCATGTAAGCGCCACGAACCAATTTCATTCCAATAAAGAAACCTTCGGCCTTAGCAACTTCATGAAGTTTTTTCAAATAATCCAAACGATCCCAACGGTACATTTGTAAAGTGTTGAATACAATAGCTTTTTCTTTATTGTATTTACGCATCATATTGGTAACTAATTCGTCAGCAGCATCCTGCATCCAGCTTTCTTCACCATCAATCAATAATGCAACATCTTTTTTGTGAGCTTCACTGCAAACCTGATCAAAACGATTTACCACTCTATTCCATTCTTCCTGCTCTGCCGGAGTCAAAGTTTGTTTTTCTCCTAATTTCTCATATAATTCAAAACGTCCTAAACCTGTTGGCTTAAATACTGCAAATGGAATCGCTAAACGTTCTTTCGCAAATTCAATAGTTTTTAAGGTCATTTCTAAAGCCGCGTCAAACTGTGCTTCTTCTTCTTTTCCTTCAACTGAATAATCTAATACAGATGAAACGCCTTTGGTAAACATTTTATCTACTACAGTTAAACAATCGTCTTCGTTTACTCCTCCGCAAAAATGATCAAAAACCGTTGCACGAATCAACCCTTCAACCGGAAGATGTGCTTTGATTGCAAAATTTGTAACAGCAGTTCCAATACGTACTAAAGGCTCACTATCAATCATTTTAAAAAGAAAATAAGCCCTGTCAAGTTCTGTATCACTTTTAAGCGAAAAAGCAACCTGAGTGTTATCGAATATTTTTTCCATTAAGTTTAGTTTTTGTGCAAAGATATAGACTGTTTTGAATATTATTTACGAAATCGTATGATATTTTTTGATATCTTTAATCCTCTTAAAAATATTCTTTGTTTAAAAAGTAGGATTTTACTTTAATTTTTACGTAATTTTGCAAAAAAAATGAAAACGTATGAATACTCAAAAGATTGATAGTATTATAAGTGAAGTAAAAGGAAAATACTCTATTCCTAATTTTATAGTTCTCCTTTTTATCTCTTCTTTATTAATAATTGACTTTCTGCCTTATTTTAAAAGTGCAGAAATTATTAATCCACAGTTTTTATACCTTTCAGTATTAAACATAATTATTGCTGCTTATTTTTATTTCAATTCTTCATTAATAGCTGCTGATACTTTTTATTCAATAAAGAGAAATTATATTTTTAAATTATATTTAGCGTTCCTCTTCTTTTGTGCTATATCCTATTTTGCAGCAAAAAATACTTCATTAGTTTTTACAAAATTTACAGAAATAGTAATTGTATTCTGCTTATTTGTAAACCTTTCTATTCTTTTAAAAAATAAATTAGATCTCCTTTATAAAATTATATTTATAGTAAGTATTAGTGCGTTAATTCAATCCTGGCAGCAGCTTTGTCATTTTATTATTATTCCACGACATGCTTCAATTATGGATTTATTAAATGGAATGAAGGGAAATACAGGAAATATAAATATTTTGGCGGCGAGCCTTACTATTAAAATCCCTTTTTTACTCTTGGGTATAGCTCATTTTACAACATACAAAAAGTGGTTTTTAGTTTTTATCTTATTTTCAGTTACTTCAGTTATTTTCTTAACAGGAGCAAGAACACCGCTTATTAATTTATTTCTGATCTATTTAATTTATATTATTTATCTCTTAAAAGAATATACATTTAAAAGAGAAACTATTTCTAAAGTTTTATTCTTGATAATTCCGATATTAACGGCCATATTATTTGCGAACTCAATATTTCAAAAATCAAAAGACAAAGGAAGATATACCTCTTTGGAAAACAGGGTAACTCAAATAAATGCTGATGATGCATCTTCAAAACTAAGATTAGCTTTTTGGAGAAACACATTGGAAATGACTAAAAAGGCTCCTCTTACAGGAATTGGTTTAGGCAATTATCAGGTTGAATCAATTCCTTATGAAAAAACAATCTTCAATGATTCTACGGTTTCTTTACATGCCCATAATGATTTTCTTGAAATTTTAGCTGAAACAGGAATAATAAATGGGATAATTTATCTTTTTATCTTTATTTATATTTTCATTATTAATTTGAAAAGAATAATAAAGCCACAAAATAAAGAATCCCAAATAATTGCATTGTTAACCTTATTACTTTTAATAGTATACGGAATAGATTCTTTCTTTAATTTCCCAATGTACAGACCAACAATGGTAATATTTTTCAGTTTAATTCTGGCCTTGAGCTTAACTAATTCTGAAATAAATCAAATAGCATTACCAAATAGAATATTTTCATTAAAAATTATAGCCCCAATTATAATTGTAGTATCAGTACTAACAAGCTATTCAGCCTTTATAATTTATAAAGCATCAAATTTGGAATATTTAATTGCCCGTGATGATATAAATGTGAATCTAAAAGGGTTTCTTACTGGTGATCAGGTAATAAATAAGATGACTGCATACCCAAATACTTTTAGTAGTTCAGAGTCATTTTATGAATATGCCGGAATTTATTATATTCGTGAAAAACAATATGATAAAGCTTTAAAATGCTTTTCTAAAGCTAAAAAAATTAATGGCTATGCTGGTCGTATTGGGTTTTATAAAAATGTTATATCTAAGAATAAAGGAAATATTGACAGTGCTTATATTTATATTAAGCAGGCATTCTATCTTCGTCCCAGAAATTATGCAATATTTAGTGCAGCAATTAATTTTGCAATATCAAAAAGAGATACATCAGAAATAATAAAACAAAATACATTGTTTTCTCAATACAGACCAATGGTTCAAACATGGGATCTTGCAGCCCGAGGGCTTAAATATTCAGGTTATAATTATCAAAATTTAATTAAGTTTATTGATCAGGGATTGAAAAAATTCCCTCAGGATAGTGCCTTAACTGCTCAAAAAAATCAACTCTTAATTACAAGTTACCTAACCGGAGGTCAAAATTTCGAGAACAAATCTGATTTAAACAATGCTTTACAATCGTATGAAAAAGCTTTAAAGATTGATCCTAAAAATGTTTATATATCACAAAATATAGGATTTAATTATTTGAAGCAGGGCCAAAATAAAAAAGCAATAAACGCTTTACTTGAAGCGCTAAAATATCCCGGTTTAAAAGATGGAAAGACAGAGTTTTTCTTAGGCATTTCTTATTTAAGAGAAAATGATAGAACTAATGCTCTCAAATATTTTAATTTATCAAATGATAAAAATTATCCTGCAGCGAAACAATTAATGTCTAAGATGCAAAATGCGGAAGCAGATGAAGTGGCATTAAAAAAACGAAAAATTGATCTTTTGATTGCCGATTTAATTACTGAAGGTCAAAGTTTTGAAGAACAGAAAAGGATGGATGAAGCTCTGGAGTCTTACCAAAAAGCTTTAAAAATTGACTCAAAAAGCATTTATGCAGCACAAAATATTGGCTTCTATTATTTAAAAGTTGGGCAAAGTAAAAAAGCAATCCATTATTTATTGAATGCTTTAAAATATCCAGGCTTAAATGATGGAAAAACAGAATATTTCCTTGCTATTTGTTATTTAAAAGAAGATGACAAAACTAATGCCTGTAAATATTTAAATATATCAAAAAGCAAAAACTATTCTGACGCACAACAATTACTAAAGATGTGTAAATAGTTTCTGTTCTTTTAAAACATTAATTTAGAATGATTCGTTTTTAAACAAATTAGGGTCAAAATTTGAATATATTTTAGTTAAAAATGCCTTATTTTGCGGTTTCAATTAACCGAAGAATTATGCAATCCATTCAAGCGAACAATTATCTCGTGCATTTTAACCAGTATGCATACGAGGCTTTAAATAAACATTTAAAAGAAAACAAATACTCAAATATCTTTATTATAGTTGATACAGAGACGAATGAGTATTGCCTGCCAAAGCTTTTACCTGTAATTGAAACAGATTTAAATATCGAAATTATCGAGTTTGAAGCTGGTGAAGCCAATAAAAATATTGAGACTTGCATTGAAATCTGGCATGTTTTAACAGAACTTGGTGCAGACAGAAAATCACTTATAATTAATCTTGGAGGCGGTGTTGTAACAGATTTGGGTGGTTTTGTGGCTTCAACCTTTAAAAGAGGGGTTGATTTTATAAACATCCCTACTACTCTACTATCTATGGTTGATGCTTCTGTGGGAGGAAAAACCGGAGTTGACTTAGGAAATCTTAAAAACCAGATTGGTGTTATAAATGTCCCACAAATGGTTTTAATCGATACAGAATACCTTGAAACTTTACCACAAAGTGAGATGCGTTCCGGACTTGCAGAAATGCTAAAACACGGTTTAATTTATGATTCAGCTTACTGGAAAGAGTTTCTGGATCTGGGTGCTATTGATTATAATGCATTAGATCAATTAATCTACCGTTCAGTTGAAATTAAGAATGAAATTGTAATTCAGGACCCAACCGAAAAAAATATCCGTAAAGCGCTTAATTTCGGTCATACTCTTGGTCATGCTATCGAAAGTTACTTTTTAGAAAGCGAATCTAAAACAACTTTGTTACACGGTGAAGCAATTGCTGTGGGAATGATCTTAGAAAGTTATATTTCCCTTCATAAAGATTTAATTACTTCCGAAGAATATTCTGAAATAAAAATGGCTATAAAAGCAATTTATGATGATGTAAAATTTGAAGAAAATGACATCGATCCTATCCTGGAATTGCTTATTCATGACAAAAAAAATGAATACGGATTGATTCAATTTGCTTTAATTGAAGGAATCGGGAAAATAAAAATTAACCAATCCGTTGAAAATAAATTAATTCTAGCTGCGTTTCAAGATTATAAATCTTAAACTTTTTTTAATTAAAAGCATTGCTTTTGGTATATATTATTTTTTACATTTGCCACAATGAAAACAAACAATAAACAAAGACAATTCAGCTCTTACAGAAACCGTCTCAACAGTTCTTTACTAAGAATGTTGAATCGTTTTTATAATAGTAAAAGTCCGTTTTGTTTTGATGTTTTCCAATACTCAAAAGCAGAACACGAAAAACTGCAAATTATATTTGCTAATATTAGAGTATGAATTTTAAATTTAGAAGAAAATCACTAAATTTAATAATTACTACTTAAAATATTGAAATATAAATGAATACAAAATATTCGGACCTAATAAATCAAACATATTACTTTCCGCAAGAGGAATTTAAACTAAGCAAAGACAACCTTCAGTTTCACAACATCGATTTGATGAAATTGGTTGAACAATATGGTACTCCATTAAAGTTTACTTATTTGCCTCAGATTTCTGAAAACATCAACAAGGCTAAGTCCTGGTTCAGAAAAGCAATGGAAAAAAATAAATACGAAGCAAAATATTACTATTGTTATTGTACAAAAAGTTCTCATTTTGAATATATTATGAATGAAGCTTTCAAGAATAACATTCATATTGAAACATCGTCTGCATTTGATGTTAATATTGTTGAGAATTTATTAGAAAATGGTAAAATCAACAAAAGTACTTATGTAATTTGTAATGGTTTTAAAAGAGACGAATACATTAACAATATTGCGAGATTAATCAATAACGGACATAAAAACACTATTCCTATTATTGATAATTATGAGGAACTTGATTTACTTCAGGGAGAAATCAAAGGAAAATTCAAAATTGGAATCCGTATTGCTGCCGAAGAAGAACCTAAATTTGAGTTTTATACTTCAAGATTAGGAATTGGTTATAAAAACATCGTATCGTTTTACAAAAAACAAATTCAGGAAAATGATAAATTAGAGCTTAAAATGCTTCACTTTTTCATTAATACCGGAATAAACGATACTTCGTATTACTGGAACGAGCTTGTAAAATGTATTAAAGTATACATTGCACTTAAAAAGGAATGCCCTACTCTTGATGGTTTGAACATTGGAGGCGGTTTCCCAATTAAAAACTCGCTGGCATTTGAATATGATTATCAATATATGATTGATGAAATTATCAATCAAATTAAAATAGCTTGTGATGAAGCTGAAGTTGATGTTCCAAATATATTTACTGAATTTGGATCGTTTACAGTAGGTGAAAGCGGTGGAGCTATCTATCAGATTTTGTATCAAAAACAACAAAATGATAGAGAAAAATGGAACATGATCGATTCATCTTTCATTACTACCCTTCCGGATACGTGGGCTATCAATAAACGTTTTATTATGCTGGCGATTAATCGCTGGAATGATACTTACGAACGGGTTCTGTTAGGTGGATTGACTTGTGATAGTGATGATTATTACAATTCAGAACAAAATATGAACGCCATTTATCTGCCTAAATACAATAAGGAAAAGCCGTTATATATTGGTTTCTTTAACACTGGAGCGTATCAGGAAACTATTGGAGGTTATGGAGGTTTGCACCACTGTTTGATTCCGCAGCCAAAACATATTTTGATAGATCGTGACGAAAACGGGATTCTGGCAACAGAAGTTTTCTCTGAACAACAGACTTCAGATGATGTGTTAAAAATATTAGGATACAAGAAAAAATTGTAAAAAAAAACTGTAAATTAATTAAGGTAATTATTATAAAATTATTAATTTGCATATATCCAAAAGGTTAAAAACTTTTAATTCAAAAAAAACAAAAAAACAAAAAACAAAATGAAAGGACCAATCAGTCAGTTTATTGAAAAACATTATTTACACTTTAATTCTGCTTCACTGGTAGATGCAGCCAAAGAATACGAACAACAATTAGCAAACGGATCTAAAATGTTGGTGAGTATGGCTGGTGCAATGAGTACAGCAGAAATTGGTAAAATTTTTGCGGAAATAATTAGACAAGATAAAGTACAAATTATTTCATGTACTGGAGCCAATCTAGAAGAAGATATCATGAATTTAGTAGCTCACTCTCACTACGAAAGAGTTCCTAATTACCGTGATTTAACACCAGAAGACGAATGGGCTTTACTGGAAAGAGGATTAAACCGTGTTACAGATACTTGTATTCCTGAGCATGAGGCTTTTAGACGTTTACAAAAACACATCTATAAGATCTGGAAAGATGCTGATGATAAAGGAGAACGTTATTTTCCACATGAATTCATGTACAAAATGTTGTTATCAGGCGTTTTAGAAGAATACTACGAAATTGACTTAAAAGACAGCTGGATGTATGCTGCTGCTGAGAAAAATTTACCTATTATTGTTCCGGGATGGGAAGATAGTACAATGGGTAATATTTTTGCATCATACGTGATTAAAGGTGAATTGAAAGCATCTACAATGAAATCTGGTATTGAATACATGACTTTCCTTGCAGACTGGTATTCTAAAAACAGCCAAAACGGTATTGGATTCTTCCAAATTGGTGGAGGTATCGCTGGAGATTTTCCTATCTGCGTTGTGCCAATGTTATACCAGGATATGGAAATGCATGATGTTCCTTTCTGGAGCTATTTCTGCCAAATTTCTGATTCAACAACTAGTTATGGTTCTTATTCAGGAGCAGTTCCAAATGAAAAAATCACATGGGGTAAATTAGATATCAAAACCCCTAAATTTATTATAGAGTCGGACGCAACAATTGTTGCACCGTTAATTTTTGCATATTTATTAGATTTATAGGATATTTTTATGAAAAGAGTTATAGTAGACTACGCCAAACTGACAAACGAAATTTTAAACCTTTTGGTTGAAAAATTTCCTGATGGTTATGATGATTCGGATGTTATCCGTTTTAGAAACGCTAAAAACGAATTAGTAGAAGCTGTTGAAGTTCGTACTGAAGACACTATTTATTTAGTAAAAATCAGTACTAAACTTGCTGACAGAATCGAAAATTATGATGAAGATGACGATATCGATCTTGATGTTGATACAATCGAGCCAGTTAAAGGTCTTGATCTTGATGATGACGCTGCAGATGATGATGACGATGATGACAATCAAGATAAACCAGACGTTGACGGTGGAGATGATGACGATGATGATGACAGAGACCCAGACGATATAGCGGATGATGACGATGATGAAGACGACGAAGATTAATCATTTACTTTTAAAATAAAGACAAAGGAACTCTATTTTGAGTTCCTTTTTTATTTACCCCATGCAAACAAAATTATAAGAAAATTACTATATTTATATTTTAAGAAATACTTTTAAAATATAAATTATTCGCCAATATGAAATCAGAGTTACTACACGCCAAACTGAAAGAAAATTTCGGATTTGAAAAATTCAGGCCAAATCAGGAAACAATAATAAAGACTATTTTATCCGGACAGGATACATTAGCTATTATGCCTACTGGCGGAGGAAAATCAATATGTTTTCAGTTGCCGGCTCTTATACTGCCAGGAATAACGATAGTCATTTCTCCGCTAATTGCTTTGATGAAAGATCAGGTAGACAGTTTAAAAACAAACGGCATCACAGCATGTTACATTAACAGCAGTCAATCATCTGAAGAACAACAGTTTTATATCGATAATTTGAAATCGAATAATTTTAAACTCGTTTATATTGCTCCCGAAAGTTTATCATATTTAGATAATGTTTTTAACGAATTGACAATTAGTTTAATTGCAATTGACGAAGCACATTGTATTTCATCTTGGGGTCATGATTTTAGACCGGCATATACCAATTTAGGATATTTAAAAAACCGCTTCCCTTCTACTCCAGTTTTAGCTTTAACTGCAACCGCCGATAAAGCAACACGTGTAGATATAACCAAACAATTAAATTTAAAAAGCCCAAAAACTTTTGTGGCTTCTTTTGATCGTGCAAATTTAAGTCTTGAAGTGCGACCAGCTTTAGATCGTGTTAAACAAATTATTGATTTTGTTGAAAATAAACCCAATGAATCAGGAATTATTTATTGTTTAAGCAGAAAAACTACAGAAGAACTTGCAGAGAAATTATCAAAAAATGGAATTGCTGCAAAAGCCTATCACGCAGGTTTAGACAATACAACACGAGCAAAAACTCAGGATCAGTTTATAAATGATGATTGTCAGGTGGTTTGCGCTACGATTGCATTTGGAATGGGAATCGACAAATCAAATGTTCGATGGGTTATTCATTATAATTTGCCCAAAAATATTGAAGGTTATTATCAGGAAATTGGACGTGCAGGCCGCGACGGGTTACCTGCTGAAACTGTTTTGTTTGAAAGTTATGCCGATGTAATTCAGCTTCAGAAATTTGCTTCGGAAGGATTGAATTCTGATGTTCAGCTTGCGAAATTAGAACGAATGAAGCAATATGCAGACGCAGTAAGCTGCAGGCGAAAAATTCTTCTTTCTTATTTTGGAGAACTAGTTACAGAAAATTGCGGTAATTGCGATATTTGCAAAAATCCTCCAACATTTTTTGATGGAACGATTCTCGCGCAAAAAGCACTTTCTGCTATTACAAGATTACAAGAAACAGAGCCTTTAGCTGTGATTGTTGATTTTTTGAGAGGCTCAAAAAACGCGTATATCTACGAAAAAAATTATCAAACGCTAAAAACGTACGGAATTGGAGCCGATATTTCGTGGTACGATTGGAATCAATATTTAATTCAGCTGATTAATCTAGGATATTGTGAAATTGCGTTTCATCAGCATAATAAAATTTTATTAACCCCTTTTGCAAAAAAGGTTTTATTTGAGGGTGAAAAAGTAAAACTGACAACGGTTGTTAAAAAAGTAATTGATAAAAATGAAGTAAAACAAGAGAAAGCAAAAACAGCTGCTAAAAATTCTCTTTTTGAAACACTTCGAAAATTACGCTACGAAATTGCTCAGGAAGAAGAAGTTCCGGCCTATGTGATTTTCAGCGATGCTTCGCTAAGACACATGGAAATTTTAAGACCAATGAGCGATGAAGATTTTCTTGCCGTGGAAGGTGTTGGAAAAGCAAAGCTCGAAAAATATGGAGCAGAATTCATTAAGGCGATTATTGAGTTTCAAAGAAATAAATCTGTCGTTAAAAAAGAAAAAAAGGAAAGTACGTATGCTAAAACTCTAGAGTTGTTTCAAAATGGACTTTCTATTGAAGAAATCGCAGGACAAAGAAATTTAGGAGAAACTACGATCGTTTCTCATTTAGCGAAATTATATGTTGATGGAAACGATTTTGATTTAAGCCAGTTTGTTTCTGATAAAGAAATCATTGAGATTGAAAAAGCTCAGTTAGAATTAGAAAATCCAAGCGCTTTACGACCTTACTATGAATACTTTGAAGAAAAAATGTCTTATGATAAAATTCGATTTGGATTGGCATTTTTAGAGAGAAAGCATTTAAGTGGTAAATAATATTGGCGTAGATGACACGCGGATTTTACAGATTCGCTATCGCGAAGGCGCGGATTAATACGGATTTTTTTTGTCATTCCGAGGAACGAGAAATCGCACAAGTATTTCCTCATAGTGAATCGTCAATCTTTGTCGAGTTTCTAGTGCGATTTCTTGTTTCTCAAAATGACAAAAGCAAAAAAATCCTGTGAATTTACTTCACAGGATTTTTTTAGTTTTTATAATTTTAGCTTTTACAAATATCTTTCTTCAAAAACTTTTTGATGATGTTTTTGATGTCCAATTATAACAAAACCTAAAGCTCGAACAGAAATTTGATTGCCAGAAGCCGTTCCAAGTCTTTTAAGCTGATCTTCAGATAAACTTTTGTAAAACAATAAAGTTGAATGTCTTAAAGCTGAAAGTTCGGTCAACAAATCCTGAATACTTCTTTTATTTGATTCTGTATTGTTTGCGTAATCATCTTCTTCAAAACTAGGCAAAGGCGTTTTGTCATTTCTTGAAAATCTCAAAGCACGATAAGCAAAAATACGTTCAGTATCTATAATATGCTGAATAATATCTTTAATTGTCCACTTCCCTTCTGCGTAGCGATAATCAAATTTATCCATTGGAATGTTTTGAACAAATCGGATAAAATCATGAAGAGAAATTTCTAATTCTTCAATTAATTTTCCATCTCCGGCTTCTCTGATATAAGTTCCAAAATGACCTGAATATTCATTTTCTAGTAACTGACTTGCAATCATTTTTATAATTTTAAAGTTTACAATTAAGATTAAGCTGAATTTCTACTTGCATTTGTGTTTCCGAAAAGAGATCTAGTTACGATTTTTTCGTAAACTTTGATTAGTTCCTCATTCGCAGAATTTTCTTTGTTCAATTCATTAATTTTCAACAATGCATATTGTTGTATTGTCAACAATGGCAATACAATACGTTCTCTTATTTGAATAGATGCTATACCATCAGGATAATTTTCCATTAAGGTTTTATGACCTGCAATTTTCAATAAAAGACGTTTTGTTTCAGAGAATTCATCATAGATAATCTGCCAGAATTCACCAAACTCAGGATCTTTTCTCATGTATGCTGTTAACGGTAAAAATGATTTTGCCAATGACATCATACTGTTCTCCAACAACGTTTTAAAGAATAATGAATTGTGGTACAAATCGCTTACTTTATCCCATTGTCCTGATTCTTCAAAATGTTTTAAAGCAGTTCCTACTCCAAAAAATCCTGGTACGTTTTGTTTTAACTGACTCCAGGAACCCACGAACGGAATTGCTCTTAAATCAGCAAAATCTAATGATTCAGATTTGCTTCTTTTTGAAGGTCGGCTTCCAATATTAGTTTTAGAATAATATTTCAACGTACTCATTTTTTCCAAATATGGAATAAATTTCGGGTGATTCTTAAAACTTAAATATTTATCATAACCTAAATCAGCTAATTGCGTTAAGATTTGAGTTTCTTCTGGAGTTAACTCATTCTTTTCTTTACCAAAAACCTGATTGGTTACACCTGCACTTAATAAGTTTTCAATATTAAAACGGCAAGAATCTAAAGTTCCAAAATTAGAACTAATCGTTTGTCCCTGAACCGTGATTTGAATTTCTTTGTTTTCAATTTTTGGGCCTAAAGAAGCGTAAAATTTGTGTGTTTTACCACCACCACGAGCAGGAGGTCCACCGCGACCATCAAAGAAAATCGCTTTAATTCCGTATTTTCTTGAAATTTCAGTCAGCGAAATTTTTGCTTGATAAATACTCCAGTTAGCCATTAAATAACCGCCGTCTTTTGTACCGTCAGAGAAACCAAGCATAATTGTCTGTTCGTTTCCTCTTGATTTTAAATGCTTAGAATATTCCGGATTTGTATACAATTGCTCCATAATTTGATGAGCATTTTGCAAATCATCTACAGATTCAAAAAGCGGAATAATGTCAACAGTTGGATTCTCCCAATTATTCAAACGAATCATCGCAAAAGTTTCCATTACGTTTAGAGCACTTTCGTTATTACTAATAATATAACGGTTCGCTCCTTCTTCCCCATTATTTTCCTGAATGGTTTTAATTGCCTGAACAGATTCTAAAGTCGATCTTGTAATTTCGTTTTCAAAATCAGCAGGATTTAAGTTTCCTTTTATTTTTGAAAGAACATCTATTTTTTGATCTTCTGTCAATTCATAGTAATTTTTAGGAAAAGTATCAGAACCTGAATTCAAGTAATAAGTCACAACATCTTTAAATACGGCGTTGTGAATTTTACTATTCTGACGAATATCTAAAGTCGCAAAATGAAATCCGAATAAATTGATTTTTACTAAAAGAGCTTCTAATTCGTCCAGATATAAAGACTGATGTTTCTCAATAATTATAGTTCGGATTTTATTAAGCTGGGTCAATAATTCATCTAAAGTGATGAAAATTTCCCCTTTAGAATAAAATACAGAACGGTAAAGTTTATGTTCAAGATCAGATACTAAAGTATCTACACCAGAGAAAGTTAGCTTTCTTTTTAAGTTTCTCATTTCAACATAATAACACTTTAAAATTGAAGTTCTTAAACGATCTGCAACTTTTAGTGTAATCTCTGTTGTAACGAATGGATTTCCGTCACGGTCACCTCCCGGCCAGAATCCTAATTTTATTAATTGATTCTGAATTTGATTTCCATCATTAATATTTTTCTGTAAATAATGTACAATTTCTCCCGCAGTAGCGTAGAATACATTTTCAAGGTACCAAATCAAACTTACCGCTTCGTCGTAAGGATTTGGTTTTTCATGCTGAATAAAAGGTGTTTTTCCCAGCTGCGCCAATAATTGTTTGATCTGCAATAAATCGTTCTGACGAATTGCTTCGGTCAAATCGTTTATAATTCCTAAAACCGGACCAGGATAAAACTGTGTTGGATGTGCTGTTAAAACCGTACGAACATTGAAATTTTCTAAAAAATTAACAAGTTCGTCGTCTTTTTCTTTTGCATCTGATTTTTCTTTGATATCACGCAAAGATCCTCGCCCTTCCATATTGTTAACTTCCGGAAAAGCAGCATCTTCAATAGCATCAAACAATACAATCTGGCGCTCTATATATTGAATAAATCGAAACATTAAGTCGATTTTTTCCGTTTCTGAAGCATTGTTCAGGAACTTATTGGAGAAAAAATCGAAAATTTCTTTTGGAGTTTCTTGCTTTTTAAATCCCGTTTCGCAAGTTTCTGTAAATAAAGGCAGTAAAACTCCCGTATTATCAATAGAATCAAATGGTAATGTTATGAAAACACTATTGTAAATGTGGTATTTAGAGAGAACGTCTTTATTAAAACGTTCTATTTTTGGCAACGTGTACATAAATTCTTTTATAGTTGGTTGGTTAATTGGTCATAAAAAAACCCCAAGAATAAACTTGAGGTTATATTTTAATATAGCATTCAAGAGGAATTGTTACATATTTTTGAAAATAGTATGCATCAAACGCTTCTTATCGTTAATACTTTCCTCTAATGAAATCATAGTTTCAGTTCTGTAAACACCCTCGATATCATCAATCATGAAGATAACTTCTTTTGCGTGTTTTGTATCTTTTGCTCTAATTTTACAAAAGATATTGAATTTTCCTGTCGTTACAGAAGCAACTGTTACGAATGGAATTTGATTGATACGCTCTAATACAAATTTAGTTTGTGATGTATTATTAAGGAATACCCCAACATAAGCAATAAATGAATAACCTAATTTATCGTAATCTAAGGCTAATGAAGACCCCATGATGATACCGGCATCCTCCATCTTTTTTACTCTAACGTGTACTGTACCAGCAGAAATCAATAGTTTTTTTGCAATGTCAGTAAACGGAACTCTCGTATTGTCTATTAACATATCTAAAATCTGGTGATCTACTTCATCTAAACGAAATTTACTCATAATTCTTTAATTAATATTACTAATTGCTATTACAAAGTATAAAAATATATATAAAAAACAACAAATTCACATAAAAATTAACTTTTTATCAACCCGTTAACAAATTTAGTATTTTTATTTAAATAAAAATCTGCTTTTTGGTTCATTTTCGGAATATTAAGATAATCATCAGAATAAACAGCTTCATTTCCGTCGTATTCGTAATGACCAAAATAATTTTCCAATTCGCCTGCTTCTACTATATAAGCATTAAAATGAATCTTATTTTCAATCAATTCTTCTTTGTATTGTGCGACAAAATTCGTAATAATTTCGATACCATCATAATTTATTTTGATATTTTTATACATAAAATCATAAAAAACGACTTTATTTTGTGAAATATTCAAATAATCAGAAATTCTATTGACAACTAAATCGTTTTCGCTTATCAGTTTAAAGCCCGAAATTAGTGAGAAAAATATGTATTTTCTAGTAACTTCCCTTTCGTAATCGTTAGGAAAATGCCCAGCTTCAAACAATATAGTGGGAACTCCTAAAAACTGAAAAGTGTCTCCTATACAGTTTATATTGAATGAATCGTCAAATCTTCCTACTTGTCCGGGAATATATTTTTGCAATTCATCGTTAATTCCGGCAATTAAATTGATCGCTTTTTGTCTGTTTTCATTCACTTCTCTTTCTTCATTATAAGACGGAGCTAAAAAAGAAACAGTTGCAGGCTTGCCAGTATCGCCAGCACCAAAAATAGTGCGCTGATCATGCAGATTAAAGCAGTAATGAGGCTTAAAAGTTTCAAAAACTTCTCTTAAAACATTACTTTCAGGTTGTGTCAGGTTTTGAGAATCGCGATTTAAGTCAATTTTATTCGCATTTTCGCGTGTATAAAGCCTGGCGCCGTCAGGATTTAAAATAGGAATAGCATAAAATGTAAATGTAGATAGCATTTTTTCAGCAAAATCAGATTTGCTGTTTAATACATTAATAAAGTCAAAAAGCGCTTTAGTTGTTGTGCTTTCATTTCCATGCATTTGAGACCATAAAAAGATACGTGTCTTTCCAGTTCCAATTTCGTAACTATATATAGGTTCTCCTAAAACAGATTTTCCAATAACCTTAACTTGATTATCAGTATTTAATTTATCTAATAAAGGCTGAATATGATCTAAAGTCAGATATCTTCCTTCAATAGAATGCTCTTTGTATTGGTTAAATAATTCTTCTAAATTCATTGTGTTTTGATTAGTTTACAAAAGTAAACATCTTTATTTTTACAATTGTAAACAAGAAAAAATAAAGAGAATTTAGAAATGTAAACAGATTTATGGATTGATTTTAAAGATTCCTGTAAAATACGGTTAACAATTGTTATTACTTTAAGTATAAAATATCAATATATTATATTTCAATTAGTTATAAGTGATTATGTAAAGTAAAAATCACACAATAAAAGCTTATTTTGAATGATTTACAACTGTAAAATTGTATTATCAAATCTTTTTAGTTACATTTGTAAACACGTGTAATTTAAAATAGAATTTACAATGGTAAACATCGATGATTTTGTAAAAAGGCTGGAAATTATACTGGATTATTACGGACTAAATGCTTCTTCATTTGCAGACAAAATTGGTGTGCAGCGTTCCAGTATGTCTCACCTACTCTCTGGAAGAAACAAGCCAAGTCTTGATTTTGTTATGAAAATTTTGGATGTTTTTCCGGAAGTAGATTTATATTGGATTCTAGTTGGAAAAGGGAATTTTCCTAAATCAGAAAATGAAACTGTTTCAAATTTTCAAAATACAAATTCAGACTCCCCTTCTTCATCAAATGAAAATTATTCTGGAAAAGATTTATTTACTCCAATAATTAACGAAGAAAATAAATCCCCAATTAAAAGTTTAATCGAAAGCAAAAAATCAAATTTGAGTTTTGAAGAAGACGAAATTGAGAAAATTGTAATTTTCTACAAAAACGGAACTTTTAAGGCTTATGTACCATAGCTCGAAAATTTCGCGTATTTGAAAAATTTTTAAAATAATTTTCATTTAAGAGATTCTCACGAATCTAAAAAAAAATCAAAAATTTAGATTTGAATTCCGTTTTCAGGAATTTTTCCTAAAACACCTTTGTAATGCTGTTTTAAAATTTCCCAATCGGCTTCATAATTTCCTGTCGGATAAAAAGGCTTTCCTAAATTCACTTCTTTCTTGCCCCAATCAAAAGCAACAGGAACAATTGGCACATTCGCTTTAAGCGCTATATAATAAAATCCGGTTTTAATTTCGGCCACTCCCTTTCGTGTTCCTTCTGGCGCAACAGCTAAACGAAAAACTTCTTTACGATCAAAAATCGCAGCGATAGAATCTACTTTATTTAATCCTCCTGTGCGGTCAAGCGGTTCACCACCAACATTTCTAAAATAATAACCAAACGGAAATTTGAATAATTCTTTCTTCCCAACCCAATTCATCTGCAAGCCAGAAATACCACGGGTAAATAGACCTATATAAAAATCGTGATTACTGGTATGCGGCATAACCATTAATATACATTTTTTCACTTCAGCATTTTCTATTCCTACTATCTTCCAGCCCATTAGCTTAAAAAAGATGAATTTGTATAGTCTTTTCTTCATTAAAATTTAATATTTCTTGCAAAATAAAAGATTTAAAATGGTATTTTTGAGTAAAAGCATTACAAAATGATCCAAAAATTGTTCAGTTATCTATATCCCATTAAAATCTTCAAAAAAAAATCGGCTCGAAGTAAAGTAATCGAAGTTACCTGGGCAAATGGAGAACTGGTTTTAGATTCTGAAAACACAAATTACTCTTACGGAAGTTTACAACGTATATTAAGGTACGGCCTTCGAAATATTGGTTATGACAAGGTATTAGAAATGGAACATATTTTGGTTCTTGGCGTTGCCGGCGGAAGCGTAATCAAAACTCTTGTTGACGAAATTAACTATAAAGGTAAAATTACCGGAGTTGAAATCGATCCTGAAATGATTCAAATTGCCAATCAGTATTTTAACTTAAACGAGATAAAACAGCTTGAAATTATCATTGACGATGCTTTTGAATTTGTTTTAAAAACAAAAGATCGTTACGATTTAATAATTATTGATATTTTTGAAGATACTAATATGCCAAACTTTTTGTTCGAAAAGTTTTTTAGCGAACGAGTTTGTTTTCTTCTCAAAGATCAGGGCTTCATTTTATTCAATACCATGATTCTCGATGAAGCGCATAATGTTCGAAACAGAAAATACATTACCGAAATAAACGCACAATTATTTACTTCAAAAATGCTGCCCCGCATTGAAGTTCATAATGAATTAATAATAATCGAAAAAGTAGCTTAAATTTAATTTTTATGAAATCCCTTGTATCTATATTAAAAGCCTTACCACCTACTAAAGTCATTGATGCCTCTATTGATTTTTCAAAATATCTTCCTTTAGATTTATCCGTAACCAATACCGATTTAGTCGAAAGCAAACCTGAAACCTCTACAGATTTTGAACGTTTTATTTTTGATTACCTGGCTGATAATAATGCCGAAGTTGCCTATGGCGGTTATATCGAAGGCCGTAACTTATATAAAAGGAGCACCATTTTTAAAAACGAATCTGTTCCCGAAAGAAATATTCACATTGGCCTAGATTTATGGGCAAAAGTTGATACTGCAGTTTTAGCTCCGCTTGACGGAAAGGTTCACAGTTTTCAAAATAACCAAGGTTTAGGAGATTATGGGCCAACCATAATATTAGAACATGAAGTAGAAAACGAGAAATTTTATACTTTATACGGACATTTATCGTTAGAAAGTATAGAAAACCTTACCGTTGGGACAATTTTTAAGAAAGGCGAACAAATTGCAGCTTTAGGAAATTCAACTGTTAACGGAGATTATGCTCCTCATGTTCACTTTCAGATTATAAAAAACTTAGAAGACAAATGGGGCGATTATCCCGGTGTCTGCAATACAAATGATTTAAATTTTTATATAGAAAATTGCCCCGACCCAAACTTATTATTAAAAATAACTTAAATGATTATGAAGAAAGCGGGATTGATTATATGTTTGTTGTTATTAATTGGATGTAAATCGAAAACTGTTAGTAGAGATACGGAAGATTTAAAAATTAAAAAAGTTTCTAACGCCGATATTAGTTCAGAACAACAGAGAAAAGCGTACGAATTAGGCAAAAGAGTTTTAGAAACCTGTAATACATCAAAGTTTAAACCTTTTAATGAAACCGAAGTTACTCAGTCTGTTAGAGAAAATACGACCGAAGAACGATTGACTAAAACCTGTACCAGATTTAGACAATATTATGGAAATTTCATTGATTTAAAATTAGATGGCGTTTACAAAACCAAACAAGAAGTAATTTACCGCTATCACGCTTTATACAGTAAAAAAGTAGCAAACAAAGAACTTCGCATTTTTGTAAATGAAGAGAATTTAATATCTGCCATTAAATCAATGGATTGGGATGAAAAGTTTGACGCAAAAGTAGCCGAACAATAAAGTAAATATATATGAAATTAAAATTGCCTCTTCTTTTATTACTGTTTATTTCAATCTTTGCAAATGCTCAGCAAACCATGAGTGTAAAAGGATCTCAACCTTTTCCGGCAACGCAGGAATATACATTTATCTGCGAAAAATATGCTTTTACGGGCGAAGCCAATATTCAGATTGCAAAAACAGATAAAGGCGGCATTTTAAAAATCACAATTGCAACTTCAAATGATAAAGCCAAAATTGCCGGAGGGCTTTATGTAGATTTGGCTAACGCCGATGTTATTGCCTGCACTGACAAAAACGTAAAAGAATCTTCTGAAGGAAAAACAACTTCGTACTATTACTTTACTCCTGCTGAATTTGCCAAACTTAAAAAAAATGATATTTACGCTGTTCGATTTATCATAAACGGAGGCTCTAATACTTTTGGAAACGAAACAGGATATTTTACGGCACACAACAAAAAGAATTATTTTTCAACGGCTTACGATAAATCTAAAAAGAGTTACGATACCGCAAAAGAAATTAGTGTTTTATAAATAAAATATTTTATAAAATAAACCTTATATTTATAACCTAATTTCCAAATTTATGACTCCCAACGAAGCTTTAATTACAAAGTTCTATACTGCTTTTGCCAATTCTGATTTTAAAACAATGGCTGAATGTTATCATCCAAAAATACATTTTATTGATCCGGCGTTTGGTTTGTTAAAAGAAGAACAAGTTTCAAAAATGTGGGAAATGCTGATTATAAGAAGCAAAGGAAATCTTAAAATTGAATTCTTTGATGTGAAAGCAGATGAATTTACCGGCTCTGCAAAATGGGTTGCAGCTTATAATTTCAGCAAAACAAACCGCAATGTAATCAATAGAATTTCAGCCGAATTTGTTTTTCAGGACGGACTAATCATCAAACATACCGATAATTTTGATGTTTGGAAATGGTCAAAACAAGCCTTTGGTCCAACCGGATATTTATTAGGCTGGACAGGATTTTTCCATAAAAAAATTCAGGAACAAGCTTTACTTTCTCTTAAGAAATTCCAGGAATCTAAGTAATCTAGAAAAGCTTTTTTAACGCAAAGTTCGCTAAGTTTTTTTCGCAAAGTGCGCGAAGTTGTTGTTTGGTAAAAGTTTTTTAAGATCTCGAAGTTTCGTTTGAGATTATCAACTATAAAATAAGCCCGAGAGTTTTAAAACTTTCGGGCTTATTTACTTTATATGTTTTAAGATCCAGCTTTGTGAACTTAAAAAAACTTGTTTTTAAACTAAAAACTTCGCGCACTTTGCGAAAAAAACTTTGCGAACTTTGCGTTAAAATTAAAAGCTACAATAAAAACTACCATTTAAACCAGCTCTTCACCAATTCATCTTCAAATGAAGTAGCGTTTTTATGAACAAATTCATTAGTATCTTTATTATAAGAATAATCTAAAGCCCAGGTTTTATGGTTTTTAGCTAAATCTATAATGCTATTGCAAACAAAAGCAATTTCTTCATCCGTTGTAGTTGGGTGAATCGACATTCTAATCCATCCTGGTTTTTTAATTAAATCACCAATTGTAATTTCATTAACCAGTTTATTAGAAGTTTCCTGATCGACGTGTAATAAATAATGACCGTAAGTTCCGGCACAGCTGCATCCGCCGCGTGTCTGAACCCCAAATTTATCATTCAATAATTTTACACCTAAATTAAAATGTAAGTCCTCAATAAAAAATGAAATTACACCCAAACGGTTTTTATGCTGACCCGCTAAAATTTTAATATTTTCAACAGGATCTAGCTGACTAAAAACAAAATCAACAATTTCGTGTTCGCGTTGCAAAATGTTTTCAATTCCCATTTCTTCCTTCAGCTCAATTGCTAAAGCGGTTTTAATAACCTGAAGAAATCCCGGAGTCCCGCCATCTTCGCGATCCTCAATATTATCTATATATTTATGTTCGCCCCAAGGATTTGTCCAGCTAACTGTTCCTCCACCCGGACAATCCGGAATCATATTATTGTATAATTTCTTATTGAAAATCAAAACCCCCGAAGTTCCAGGGCCGCCAAGAAATTTGTGCGGAGAAAAGAAAATTGCATCCAGATAAGATTCAGGATCTGCAGGATGCATATCGATTTCTACATAAGGGCCAGAACAGGCAAAATCTACAAAACAAACTCCGTTATATTGATGCATTAATTTTGCAGCTTCATGAAAAGGCGTTTTTATACCTGTAACATTTGAGCAAGAAGTAATTGATGCAATTTTTATCGTTCTGTCACTGTATTTCTGTAATAACAATTCTAAATTATCTAGACAAAACAGCCCTTTTTCACAAGACGGAATAATCTCAACATCGGCAATAGTTTCCAACCAAGATGTTTGATTAGAATGATGTTCCATATGAGAGATAAAAACAATAGGTTTTTTTTCAGCAGGAACTGTAGTGAAATTTTTAAGGTTTTCAGGAATTTTCAAACCTAAAATACGCTGGAATTTATTGATAACACCAGTCATTCCGGTTCCATCCGTAATTAAAACATCATCTTCACTTGCATTGGTATGACGCTTAATTATATGTCTTGCGTGGTGATATGCCTTTGTCATGGCAGTACCAGACACTGTAGTTTCAGTATGCGTGTTGGCAACAAACGGTCCAAATTGATTCAAAAGTTTCTCCTCAATTGGTCTGTACAGCCTTCCGCTGGCAGTCCAATCGGTATAAACAATATTTTTTTTGCCAAAAGGTGACATAAATTCCTGATCTATGCCAACAATATGCTGTCTAAAATCCTGAAAATAAGTTTCTAGACTGATGGTACTATTTTTGGTATTCATTTGTTGTGCCTGTGTTTAACTGCAAATATATCGCTTTTTTCTAAAATTGAGAATTTATCAATTCTAAACTTTAAACTTTAAGAAAACTTTTAATATCTTTAGTTAAATACCTCTTTTTTAGATAAATTATCATAATATTCTATCAGGTTAATAGGGCATGTAAACTTTAAGCTATTTTTACATTTATGGAAAATTTATCAACAGCCACTTTTGGTGGTGGATGTTTTTGGTGTGTAGAAGCTGTAATTCAGCGTTTAAAAGGAGTTGAGACAATAAAATCTGGTTTTTCAGATGGTTTTATAAAGAATCCGGCATACCGCGAAGTATGCACAGGACGAACAGGTCATGCAGAAGTTATTCAGGTTAATTTTGATTCTGACATAATTTCATATCATGATTTACTAACCGTTTTCATGACAAGCCATGATCCTACAACTTTAAATCGTCAGGGCGGCGACAACGGAACACAATATCGTTCGATAGTTTTGTATCATGATGAATCACAAAAAAAAATTGCAGAAAAGGTTTTCGAAGAAGTTCAGCCCGTTTATGCTGATCCAATTGTAACACAGTTAAAACCTTTTGAAGTCTTTTATGAAGCCGAAGATTATCATCAGGATTATTACAACAACAATCAGGAAGCAAGATATTGCCAGCTTGTAATCGATCCGAAAGTTCAAAAACTAAAAAAAATGTATGCTGATAAATTAATTGGCTAAAAAAAATAGGCCACAGATTTTACGGATTAAAAGGATTTCTCTTTTTTGATGGTAAATAAAGATGGACACAGATTTAAAAAAAATCCGTTTTACCTGTTCAATCTGTAAAATCTGTGGGTCAATTATAAAAAACTCAAATGAAAAATTTAAAAATAAATAATCGATTTACTGCCGAATTGCCTGCGGATACTGACTTAACAAATGAAATTCGTCAAGTTAGAAACACGTCATTTTCGTATGTAAATCCAACAAAACCTTCAAATCCAAAATTAATTCATGCTTCTGAAGAAGTAGCCGAATTGGTTGGGATTTCAAAAGACGAAATTCAATCAGAAGAATTTTTGAATGTTTTTTCAGGAAAAGAAATTCTTTCTGAAACAAAGCCTTATGCCATGTGTTATGCCGGACATCAATTCGGAAACTGGGCGGGACAATTAGGCGACGGCCGCGCAATCAATTTAACGGAGGTTGAAAATAACAATCAGTTTTTTACCCTTCAATTAAAAGGTGCGGGAAAAACACCATACTCCAGAACTGCTGATGGTTTGGCAGTTTTACGTTCGTCAATAAGAGAATATTTATGTGCCGAAGCCATGTACCATTTAAGCGTTCCCACTACCCGATCACTTTCGTTGATGCTGTCCGGAGATCAGGTTTTACGTGACGTTTTATACAACGGAAATCCTGCTTACGAAAATGGTGCGATTGTATGTCGTGTTGCGCCTTCTTTTATTCGTTTTGGAAGTTTTGAAATGCTGACTGCCAGAAATGAACTTAAAAATTTAAAGCAGTTTGTAGAATACAATATCAAACATTATTTCCCTGAAATTACTGGTGAACCAAAAGAACAATATTTGCAGTTCTTTAAAAAAGTAGCTGATACAACCCGCGAAATGATCTTGCATTGGCAGCGAGTTGGTTTTGTTCACGGTGTAATGAACACAGATAATATGTCAATTCACGGAATCACAATTGATTACGGGCCTTACGGCTGGCTTGAAAATTATGATCCAAATTGGACTCCAAATACTACAGACAGTCAAAATAAAAGATATAGATTCGGGAATCAGCCGCAAGTTGCGCACTGGAATTTATATCAATTAGCGAATGCGATTTATCCTTTGATTAATGAAACTGAAGAATTAGAAAAAATCTTAGAATCATTTATGGATGATTTTATTTTAGATTATAAAGAAATGTTTCTAAATAAATTAGGATTGTTTATTTCAACTTCTGCTCAAATTGATAATGATTTAACGGATAATCTTGAAGCGACTTTACAATTGACAGAAACGGATATGACGATCTTTTTTAGAAATTTAAGTTCCGTTAAAAAATCTGATTCTGTAGAAAAAGCGATTGAAAAAATTCAATATTCGTTTTATAAAATTGAAGAAGTTTCGGGAGATATTTTAGATGCCTGGAAAAAATGGTTTACCGTTTATTTGGATAGATTGAATGCTGAAGAATTATCGGATGAAGAACGTTCTCAAAAAATGAATTTAATTAATCCGAAATATGTACTTCGAAATTATATGGCACAATTAGCTATTGATGCAGCTGATAAAGAAGATTATTCGTTGATAAACGAGCTGTATACATTATTGCAAAAGCCATACGATGAACAGCCGGAATACGAAAAATGGTTCGCAAAACGACCAGATTGGGCGAGATCTAAAGTGGGATGTTCTATGCTTTCTTGTAGTTCTTAAATTTTTTTAGTTTGCCACGAATTACACGAATTAATATTTTTGTCAGTTCGAGCGAAGTCGAGAATACACACGCATCTCGACTTCGCTCGATGTGACACTTCAAAAAAATTCGTGAAAATTCGTGACTCGAGCGATAGCGAACAGGCGAAGCAAATTCGTGGCAAACCTTTATTTCGAAGTAATATAATCCACAATCATATTTGCATGGATTCTTGAGTTTTCAATAAACCATTTATGCGTTTGCATTCCTCCGCAGACAACGCCTGCGAGGAATAAACCTTCAACATTTGTTTCCATAGTTTCGGGATTATAAGTCGGAATTTTCAATTCATCATTTGAAAGTTCAATCCCAATATTTTCAAGAAAATTTAAATCTGGTTTATAGCCCGTTAAAGCCAGAACAAAATCATTTTCGATTGTCACTTTTCCGTTTGGAGTTTCAATTTCAACTTCATTATCAAGGATTTCCGTAATATTCGATTCAAAGTAGGCTTTGATACTTCTTTCTGCAATTCGGTTTTCGATATCGGGTTTAACCCAATATTTTACTCGATTATTGATTTCATTTTTACGAATTACCATCGTTACGTTTGCTCCTTTTCTCCAGCATTCTAAAGCAGCATCAACAGACGAATTATTAGCCCCAACAATGATAATATTTCTAAAAGCATATTCGTGGGCTTCTTTATAATAGTGACGAACTTTTGGTAATTCTTCGCCTTTAATATTCATGTGAATCGGAATGTCATAAAAACCGGTTGCAATCACAACATTTTTCGATTTGTATGAACTTTTGTCCGTAGAAATTTCAAAAATAGAACCCCCTGTTTTTTTAATTCCATTTACTTTTTCAAATAAATTAATATTGAAATTAAAATAGCGGTGAATATTTCGGTAATATTCTAAAGCTTCCTGACGACCCGGTTTTGGTGCTAAACAGTTAAACGGAATATCACCTATTTCAAGTCTTTCAGCAGTAGAGAAAAAAGTCATGTACAATGGGTAATTGAAAATACTATTTACAATCGCACCTTTTTCTATAATTAAATAACGTAAGTTTTTCTTTTGAGCTTCTATTGCACAAGCCAGACCTATTGGCCCGCCTCCCACAATAATTAAATCATATTGGTCTGCCATAAATTATTTCCAGTTTTTAAAAGGATTTTTACTCAAATAAGCATTATAATATCTTTCGTCATTTGTTACTTCTTCTCCCAGCCAATCTGGTTTTTCGAAACTTTCATCTTCGGACTGCAGTTCAATTTCAGCCATTGTTAACCCTTCATTTTCTCCATAAAATTCATCGACTTCATAAACATGGTTCCCGAATTTAATTTCATAACGTGTTTTCTCAATTTTGCCTTTTTCACATAATTTCAACAATTCTGCAGCTTCGTCAAGCGGAATTTGATTTTCCCATTCAAAACGAGACATTCCACCTTGATGACCAATTCCTTTTATGGTTAAAAAAGCTTTATCTCCTTTAATTCTAACGCGAACCGTTCTCTCGGCAATTGAACTTAAATAACCTTGTGCAATATTATTTTTTGCAAATGCCTGTTCTTTAAAATCATCTGATTTTACAAGAAACTTTCTTTCTATTTCGAGCATTTTGAATCTTAATTTATTTTACTGCAATTTACTCATTTTAATTCAGCCGTGGAATTTCATTTTTAAAAATCCAGTTATAAAATTCGTATCAAGTTCTAATTTATTTGGTCTAAAATGAAACCAATTTTACTGATTGTTAACATGTTACATGTCTTAATTTTCGCTAATTTTGATAGAACCTTAATTCATCAAATCATGTCTAAAAAAATATTTTATCTATTAGGGATCGCTCTGGTCATAATTTTAGGTACAATTTTGTATATAAAGTTTTGCTGCAATTGCGATGCGGCGCAGCCAAATGCTGCTGTCGAAAAAGCACCTCCTACGGCAATTAAAAATGATAATTTTGTTCCTTTTATCATAAACGGTTCCGGATTTGAATTTCAAACCAATGATAATTTTAAATTTTTAAAAAATAACCCTGTTGCAATTCAACCCATAAGCGATTCAATTTCAATTGGAATTGAAAAACTTAAAACTTTTTTAGTCTCAAATCCGAAACAAAAAGTTACCATTACAGGTTATTCTACTTCTGACGAAACAAATACAACAAAATTTGAAAATCTTGGATTAGCACGAGCAAATGATGTCAAAAATTATTTTGTTTCAAAAGGTTTGGCTTCTTCTCAATTAGACACAAAAGGAGAAATTATCAATAGTTGGAAAACGAATGCAGATACACTTATTGGTCCTGTTGAATACGAATTTGCGGCTATTGGTACAACTTCTGCTGATACAACTTCTACAGATGAATGGTCTACATTAAAAGAAAAAATTAATGCCAATCCGTTGATTCTTCATTTTAACACCAATAAATCGAGCTTTAATTTAAATGAAGAAGAACAGCAAAAAGTGGATGATATTAGTAAATATTTAAAAAATGTAAAAAACACTTCTGTCTTAGTTGTGGGGCATAGTGATAATGTCGGAAATCGGGATTTAAATATAGAATTGGCACAAAAAAGAGCCGATTTTTCTAAAAATTATTTAATAAAAAATGGCATTGAAGCCTCCAGAATTGAAACTGAATCAAAAGGTCCGGATGAACCAATTGGCGATAATGCAACTACGGAAGGAAAAGCAAGCAACAGAAGAACCGTAATTACCATCAAATAATCAAAAATATACTTATTATGAATTTACCATGTATCTTAATACCGATTTTAGTGGGTATAATCTGTGGAATTTTAGGTTACTTACTAGGAAAATTGAACTCAAAAGAAGATGATTCTTTAGCCGCATCCTTACAAGCAGATCTTGATGCCTGTAAAGCAAATACGAAAAATTTAAATACTAAAATAGCTTCTTTGGAAGCAGATCTGGCGGCTGCTAAAGCTTCTGCATCTGTACCTAAATCTTTTGTTTCCGAGGCGCCGTCTGCTTTGTTTGATAGTGCGCTGGCGGCAGACATATTAGGTAAAAAAATAAAACAAGATGATTTGAAAATTGTTGAAGGAATTGGCCCAAAAATAGAAGCCTTATTTAACGATGCAGGAATTAAAACCTGGAAGGATCTTTCAGAATCTTCGACAGAAAAACTACAGTCAATTCTGGATGCCGGAGGAGAAAATTATGCTATTCATAATCCAAGTACGTGGGCTAAGCAAGCTTTATTTGCTTATCAGGGAAAATGGCAGGAACTAAAAGAATGGCAGGAAAATTTACTTGGCGGGAAAGAGTAAAAATAGGTTCAAAGGTGCAGAGTTGCAAAGGTTCAGAGGTTTTATATCGTGCTTTTTAACCCTATGAATCTTTGTGACTTTGTACCTTTTCTAAAATTACAGAATCCCAGTCTGTTGCTGTATTGTACCACAATTTTCCTTTTACAACTTCTAACGGAGAATCAAAATTATTGGTGTAAAGTGCTCCGGTTCCTAATCCTTGGGGCATTTTTGAATTTTGAAGAAATGTCCATTGTGCGATTGCGTTTAATCCGATATTGCTTTCTAATGCAGAGGTAATCCACCAGCCAATATTATATTTATCTGCTAATGTTATCCATTCCTGTGTTCCTCTAAAACCGCCAATAAAACTTGGTTTTAAAATAATATATTGTGGTTTGATTTCCTGCAGTAATTTTTCTTTTTCTTCGAATGTAAATATGCCAATCAATTCTTCATCTAAAGCAATTGGAAAAGGAGTTATTTTACATAAATCAGCCATAGCCTGAGTATTTCCTTTTTTAACAGGTTGTTCGATACTATGTAATTGAAATTTATTTAATTGATTGAGTTTATCTAAAGCTTCATTTAAAGCAAAAACACCATTTGCATCAACTCTAATTTCTATTTCTTCTGCTGAAAAATGACTGCGGATAAATTCTAATAATTCTAATTCTTTTTGAAAATCTATTGCTCCAATTTTAAGTTTGATACAGCTGAATCCGTCTGCTAATTTTTCTTCAATCTGTTGTTTCATGAAAGCCGGTTCTCCCATCCAAACCAAACCATTTATCTCGATTGACTCTGTATTATTGGTAAAATTTGATGGAAAAAGTAAATATGGATTTTCACTTTTTAATGATAAAAAAGCCATTTCAATTCCGAATTGAATCGAAGGAAATTCCAGTAAAGATTCCCATAACGCTTTTTCTCCTAAATGAATATTCTCGCAAGCCCATTTTAGCTTTTCTTCATAATCATCGCGATCATCAACACTTAAGCCACGAAGTATACCACACTCTCCTATTCCTTTTTTACCATTTTCTTCAAGAACGATAAACCAGGTTTCTTTTTCGGTCATAACGCCGCGAGACGTCCCAGACGGACGTTTAAACTCGAGCATGTATTTGTGGTAAGTCGCTTTCATTTTTTTTTAGATGCTAAGATTCTAAGGCCCTAAGTTGCTGAGAAACTAAAAAACTTAGAATCTTAGTATCTCAGCAACTTAGTAACTTAGTTAAATAATTTTAGGATTTTTTCGAAGTCTTTTGAGGGCAAACCTGCTTTTTCGAAAAGGGCAAAATCAGATTTTGTTTTTTCTTTCCAGCTTAGACTGTCTGTAACGTTTTGGTCCTGGTATTTTTTATAGATTGCTTTCGCGTCACTGTAATTATTGCTTACTAAATAAACGTGTGCTAAGTTTAGTTTTACCAATAGCTCTGTATCATCTAATTTTTCGCCTTCCTGTAAAAATTTCAATGCTTTTGCATATTGTTTTGTCAGGATATAGCAATAACCAATTGAACTGTAATCTAATGCCGTTGCTTTTCCGTCGTTAATAATTATATTTAATTTCTGGATTGCTTCATTGTATTTTTGCTGTTTTATTAATGTAGCAATCTGATTTCTTAAATCGTTATAAACGTTTTTAGAAATGTCGGCATCTTTATAGCAGGCACTTCCAAAATCTTTGTAAACTTTTGTTTTTTCTACTGCCAGTAGTTTTTGAAATTCAGCGTAACGATATTCTTTCATGATTTTGTCTAGTATGCAAACACAAAAATCATCTGAATTAGCCATTTTTTGAGCCATTGTTGATGTTTTGCATAAACTAATAATCTCATTTTTATTATCCTGATTCCAGCCGCGGTTTAATTTTACATCAACCCAAGGCACGACTTCTAAAACTACTTTTTGGCTTAAAAACCAATTTTTACTTTCAAAACCGAACCAAATTGTTTTTGTGTTTTCTTTTAAACACGAATTTTTATCCAATGAAATTCGCTTCGCGTCTTTACTAACAGGTTCTGACTGAGAAAAACATGCTGAATCTATTTTTCCGTCAGAAACGTATTTTTTAGCATTTTCATTTGAGGTAAATAAGGAATACGTGCATTGATCATCTCCTGAAATTTTAGACATTAAAAAAACAGCTCCGGCAGAACCTTGTCCTATTCCGTATGGATCTGGAATTGCTTTTAGCAGAGAAACCAAACTATTGGCCATTTGCTGATTTTTGTCCAGAAGTGTAATTCTGTATACAATTTCAGTTGTTCCTACTGGTAAATCTTCTGTTTTTACTACAAGTCGATCACCTGCAGAAACCAGAACTTCTTTTGTAGTTGCACGTTCTTTGTCCCAATAACCGTCTTTTTGAGCAAAGGCGCTGTAGTTTGAAGTTATTAAAAGGATTAAAAATATTCTTTTGAAAGTCATATTTCTTGATGATTGCTATTTAAATTTTATTCTCATTTTTGTCATTCCGAGGAACGAGGAATCTTCGTAAGAAACTAACATAACGATGATTTAGCATGTCGAGTTACTAACGAAGATTCCTCGTTTCTCGGAATGACATAACATAACGAATAATTGAATCTTCTTATAAAAGAGAATATTTAAAGCTTATTATAATTCTATAGATTCTCCAATATTTAAAAGCATCAAATCTTTTCCTTTATCAAAGAATTTACGGATAGATTCTTCGTGATTGATTTCGATATAACCAAAAGTATCAAAGTGGTAACCTAAAATTTTGTCGCATTCTACAAAGTCAGATGCTATGATAGCATCTTCAACATCCATTGTAAAATTATTTCCGATTGGAAGAATGGCTAAATCTAATTTTGTACGCAACGGAATCAATTTCATATCAAAAGTAAGCGCTGTGTCTCCGGCAATGTAAATATTTTTGTGTTCGCCTTCGATTACAAATCCACCAGGATTACCTCCGTAAGTTCCATCAGGAAAAGAACTTGAGTGAATCGCGTTTACATATTTTACTCTTCCAAAATCAAATTTCCAGCTTCCGCCGTGATTCATTGGGTGTGCATTAAAACCTTTTTTTGCATAGTAACTTGTAATTTCAGCATTTGAAACAATTACTGCATTGGTGTTTTTTGCAATAGTATCTACATCTAAAACGTGATCACTGTGTGCGTGAGTTAATAAGATATAATCTGCTTTTAATGTATTTATGTCAATGGCTGCAGCCTGTGGGTTTCCAGAAATAAATGGGTCAACGAGAATATGTTTTCCTCCTACTTCGATCCCTAAAGATGCGTGTCCGTAAAATGTAATTTTCATTTTTAAAAAGTTTTAAAGTTGAACTTGAAATTATCTTCCTCCAAGGAAAAGATTAACAATGATGTCTGAAATCAATGAAATCATACAAATTGTCAATAATATAGAAAGCAAAAATGTGCTTAATGCCACTTTTTTCAATTCCGGATCTAAAAGCTTAGGATTTTGATTTTTATAAACGGTAATTAAATGTTTAGTTAAAGGAATATAAGCCAATAAAAATAGATATTGATCGAAATTATAATCGCTTAAAATGGCAAAAATTACAACCAAAACCATCGCTGTTATTATGATTGAAAAGTGATAAATTTTAGCTTTTGCACCGCCCATTTGCACTACAATTGTATTTTTACCCGATTTTCTGTCTGATTCTTCGTCGCGCATATTGTTAAGGTTTAAAACCCCAACGCTCAATAATCCAATTGCAACTGCCGGAAGTATTAAAAGCGGATCTACTTCTTTTGAATATAAAAAGTTAACGCCTAATGTGCTTACCAATCCGAAGAAAATGAAAACAAATAAGTCGCCAAATCCTCTGTATCCGTAAGCTGAATTTCCTACTGTATAACGAATTGCCGAAACAATTGCAGCGATTCCCAGTAAAAGGAAAAAGATAGAATAACCAAAATTGTCCTGGCCAAAAGCAAAATAGATCAAAATAATTGCTGATAATAAAGTCAGCAACGATGTAATTATTATAGCTTTTTTCATGGCTTGCGGCGTAATTGCCCCACTTTGAATGGCGCGCTGCGGACCAACGCGATCTGCATTGTCTGTTCCTTTTACCCCGTCTCCGTAATCATTTGCAAAATTAGAAAGTACCTGAAGTCCAAGTGTTGTTAAAAGTGCGAAACCAAAAATTTTCCAACTAAAAACTTCTGTTGGCGTATTAATCGTTTCTGTTGGGTTTGAAAGTGCATAAATACTTCCAACTATAATTCCGGAAACTGATAAAGGCAATGTGCGCAGTCTAGCGGCTTCAATCCAGTGTTTCATTTATTTTTTAGTTTATTTGGTTTAAAGTTTCAGATTTCAAGTTTTTACAGAACGTGTAACATGAAACTTGAAACCTGAAACAATTTATTAATTTATGGCAGCCATTTATTTTCGCCAAAGTTTGGCTTTCTTTTTTCTAAAAAGGCATTTCTTCCTTCTTTTGCTTCTTCGGTCATATAGGCTAAACGTGTTGCTTCACCAGCAAAAACCTGTTGTCCAACCATTCCGTCGTCGGTTAAGTTCATGGCGAATTTTAGCATTTTGATAGAAGTTGGAGATTTTTGAAGGATTTCCTGTGCCCATTCGTATGCAGTAGCTTCTAGTTCATCATGAGGAATTACGGCATTTACCATTCCCATATCCATAGCTTCCTGAGCTGAATAATTTCTTCCTAAAAAGAAAATTTCACGTGCTTTTTTCTGCCCAACCATTTTAGCTAAATAAGCAGATCCGTAACCACCGTCAAAGCTGGTAACATCAGCATCTGTTTGTTTAAAAATGGCATGTTCTTTACTTGCCAGGGTCATATCGCAAACTACGTGTAAACTATGTCCGCCGCCTACAGCCCAGCCCGGAACAACTGCAATAACTACTTTTGGCATAAAACGAATTAAACGCTGTACTTCAAGAATATTTAAACGATGCTGACCGTCTTCTCCAACATATCCCTGATGTCCACGCGCATTTTGATCGCCTCCGCTGCAAAAAGAGTAAACACCATCTTTTGTTGATGGCCCTTCTGCAGAAAGCAAAACTACTCCAATTGAAGTATCTTCTTGTGCATCATAAAAAGCCTGGTATAATTCTGAAGTTGTTTTAGGTCTGAAAGCATTTCTAACATTTGGTCTGTTAAAGGCGATTCTGGCAACTCCGTTACATTTTTTATAGGTTATATCTTCAAATTCTCTGGCTGTAATCCAATCCATTTCTGTTTATTTTATTTAAAAATTATAGTGTAAAAATAAACCATTTTTTACATTTTTTCCTATTCAATTTTGTTTAAGTCACAGCTATTTTTCCATTCAATGTTAACAATTGATCTTCCTGTACAAAAAATAACACTTTTTAACATTAGTATTAAAAAATAATGAGTAATTTTACAGCCTAGAAATCAACAAGATACAATTTATTTTGTTGACATAAGATTGATTTTCTTTCACTGATTTATTAACCTAAAAAATGATTTTTTTGAGAAAATTTAAAAAATTTGTCGCTCATTTTTTTATGGTTTTAAATAGTAAACCTGTTAGGAATGAGCAAATGATTTACTCGTTTGTCAAAACTTCAAAAAGGAGATAGTAACACCTAAGGTTAAACGCTAGAATTGTTTTGTAATTAGTATCAAATTGATTACGAAAAGAGGAAAAAATGCTAACTAAAACTTTCTATAAGTTATTTTATTAAACCAAATGGATTAGCCGTGAAATTAATTTTTTGCTTTTAAGATAAACGCAATAATTGTTTAAAGACATACCATCAAGAAAGAAGTTTCTAAAATTCGTAAAGTTGCTGCTTTCAAGATGAATTCGAATTATTTTATTTCTGTTTTTTTTTAATTACAATTTTTTTTAAAACTAGAATAAAAAGGGAAAGGCTGCTTGTAATGAGCAGCCTTTCTTGTTATAACGGGTTAAGTAAATTCCAATATTTTAAATTTTATTCTTTTACCAGATAAATTCCATCTTCTTTAATTTCAATAAGTTTCTCTTTATATAAAGCCCCTACAGCCTTTTTAAAAGTTTTTTTACTCATTTTTAAAACCGTTTTTATGTCTTCAGGATGTGAATTATCATTTAAACGTAAAAAACCACGGTTGGCTCTTAATTCATCTAAAATCTTCTCTGCATTTGGTTCAATACTTTGGTAACCCTGAATTTGCAAGGCAACATCAATTTTATTGTCAGGACGAATGGTTTTAATATAACCACGCATTCTGTCGCCGGTTCTTATCGAATCATCATAAACTTCATCTTTGTATAAAAGTCCTTTATGCTGTTCATTGATGATCACATTTATTCCCAATTCTGTAATGTGAGAAACTATCAAATCAACTTCTTCTCCTTTTTCAACTGTAAGCTGATCGTTATTTAAAAATTGGTTCAACTTACTTGAAGCTACTAAACGATTGGTTTTCTCATCTTTATAAAGATAAACAAGGTAGCGTTTTCCTTTTTCCATTGGGCGCGCCTGTTCTTTAAACGGAACCAGAATATCTTTTTCCATTCCCCAATCCATAAAAGCACCAACATTATTAATGTAGTTTACTCTTAAAAGTGCAAACTCATTCAGTAAAATATAGGGTTCAAGCGTAGTCGCCACAGGGCGTTGTTCATGATCTAAATAAACAAAAACGACAAGTTCTTCGCCTATTTCAAATTCATTTGGAACATATTTATTTGGTAATAAAACATCGTGAATTCCGTCTGGATCTTTTTCAGGATTCCCTAAAAAAAGACCAACTTTTGTATCACGTAATATAGTTAGTGTATTGTATTTTCCTATTTCAAGCATTTTTCTTAAGATTCTAAGTTGAAAAGCATCTAAGCTTCTAAGGTGCAAATGTACGAAGTTTGAAATGGTAAATGAAAAATGTTTTGGATTAAGGCATATAAAAAGAAAAAAGCGTCAAAATTGACGCTTTTACTTTTGTTATTTATAAACACTTTCTTTTTTAAAGTGTACTGTCAGTAAATAGTAAACTACAGCTCTGTATTTGTGTTTGTTTGATTTTCCGTATTTTTCTAAAACCGCATGAATAGCTTCATCTAAAGCCGGAGTATCTGCTAAACCTAATTTTTTAATAAGGAAATTATTTTTAACTGTGTGAATCTCTGAATCTTGATTTCCTGCTACTGTAGATGCATCAGCATTATAAATTGCCGGCCCACAGCCAATTGTTACTTTTGTTAACAAATCCATATTTGGAGTTACTCCGCATTTGTCTTTTAAATCTGCTGCATACTTCTTAATTAATTCTTCTCTTTTGCTCATAATAAATTTAATATTGGTTACTAATTATGCAACCAAATCTAAATATTATTACGAGTTAAAACAAATATTTAACACAATTTAACTTACAAAATATTAAACAAGCTCTTTAAAGTATTGTTTTAAAATTACATCGTTTTCTGCAGTTGGAGTAAATACTTCCAGTATTCCTGGTGCGTCATTTTCATTATAAAGTTTATCTAAATTCTCATTTAGATCTTCTACATTGCTGGCTTTGTAATAATTACAGCCATACATTTTTGCTAAATGTTCAGCAGTTAATTGATGAGAAGTTTCAAAATAAGTATTAAAAACAGGCTTTTCTTCGTGTCCGGGTAAAATCCTGAAGATTCCTCCTCCTCCATTATTGATTATAATAATTTTGAAGTTTTTAGGAATATAAGAATTCCATAAAGCGTTACTGTCGTATAAAAAGCTGATATCGCCTGTTATAAAAACAGTTTGTTTTCCGCTTCCAACGGCTGATCCAACTGCTGTTGAAGTGCTTCCGTCAATTCCGCTTGTTCCTCTGTTGCAAAATACTTCAATTGAAGGATCAATTTCAATTAATTGTGCATAACGAATTGCCGAACTGTTACTAATTTGTAATTGAATATTTTTTGGAAGTGATTCGATTACTTTTTCAAAAACTTTAAAATCTGAAAATGGAATTTTCTTTAAATATTCTTCTTTTCTTTTGTTTCTTAGACTGTAAATTTTATCGATTTTCGAAAAGTAATTACTTGCTTTAAATTCTGTTTTTGGAAGCAGATCTTTAAAAAAATCATTTGGTTCCATTACAAAATGTTTACTTAAAGCATTGAATGTATCATAAGCACGTAAAGTATCTATGTGCCAGTGATGTGCAGGTTTGTATTTTCGTAAAAAAGCTTTAATACGTTTTGATACAATCATACCGCCAAAAGTGATTAAAACCTGGGCTTCTAATTCTTTAAAATCAGAATCGTCAAATGGCGTAATTAAAGTATCTATACTGTTAATAAAACTCGGATGATGTATGTTTGAAGTCGTTTCTGTAAGCACAACAATCGATGGATCATTGGCAAAGTTTTCCAGAATTTCATGATCTATGGAATTTACTTCATTTATTCCTCCAATAAGAATTAGTTTTCTTTTTGCAGAATTCCAAATAGAAACAATTTCTTCGCTGTTATCAATAATTTTGGTTGGAATTTCTTCTTCCAGCGTTGTGATTTTTGGCTCAACAGAAAGTTCTGAAACCGTTTCATATAATGGTTCTTCAAATGGTGCATTAATATGTACCGGGCCTTTTTGAAGAATCGCTGTTTCTATGGCTTTGTTAATTTTTAAGTCATTTTCTATTGAAGCATCTTCGGTTAAATTGGCATTAAAAACAGAATGATTTAAGTAGACATTTTCCTGACGAATGGTTTGTCCGTCGCCAATATCAATTTTACTCTGCGGACGATCTGCAGAAATTACTATTAACGGAATCTGGCTGTAAAATGCTTCGGCTACAGCCGGATAATAATTCAACAATGCAGATCCTGAAGTACATACAACTGCCGTAGGCTTTTTTGTCTGCATTGCGATTCCTAAAGCAAAGAATGCGGCACAGCGCTCATCGGCAATACTGTAACATTTAAAATTTGGATTTTGTGCGAAACCAATCGTCAAAGGCGCATTTCGCGAACCTGGAGAAATTATAATATTATGAATTCCTTTTGCTGAACAAATCTCGATAATGCTTTGTGCAAGCGCTATTTTGGGGTAAATCATTCTAAAATGGTGTATAATTTTTAAAGAAAATATATTGCTTAAAATTTTCTTTTGCGAATACAAAGTTACAAACTTCGCGCTTTATTTAACTTATATATTAGGAAGATATTAGGAAGATATTAAGACTGATTTTATAAAAAGGGAATATATTTGTAAAACAGAATTTCTTTATTAAAATTAACCCTTTATGCGTTATTTATATTTACTTTTTCTTTTCGTTTCGCTGCAAACCGTAACCTCTCAAAATCAATTTGCTGTTGACGGAATAACGTACAAAACGGCTCTTGAAAATGCTAAAACACAAGGCAAACCGGTTTTTGTAATGCTGTATGCAGATTGGTGTCCGCATTGTAACCAAATGAAAAAAGAAGTTTTCAGTGATCAAAATGTGATGGATTTTTTAAACAAAAATTATATCTGCATTTGGAAAAACATTGAAAAAGAAGAAGGAATGGCGCTTAAAAATAAGTTTAAAACGACTTCACTTCCGGCTTTTTTGTTTTTAGATGCCAATGAAACTCTTTTATATGCTTTAAAAGGCGAAATGAAAAAGGAAGATTTTCTGGCGGAAGCTAATTATGCTTTAAATCCTAAACTACAGTTTCCATATTTAGAAAAAGATTTTCTGGCTGATCCAAGTAATTCAACAAAGTTCTTTACTTATTTGAATACATTGAAAAAAGGAAAAGACAGAACTGAATTATCAATTCCTACTCATATTTATCTGCAGACACAATCAGATTCTCAATTGGTTAGCGAAACCAATTGGCGTGTAATTGCCAATGGTGTTACTGATATTAATTCGAGAGAATTTCAATATGTTTTAAAACATCAAAAAGAATTTGCTGCTGTGGCGTCGCAAAATCGTGTGGATCGAAAAGTAGAAAGTATTGTAAACGAATTACTTCGTCCTCTTGTGGATAATTTGGATACAATAAATTATTATAAACAGCGAGAAGTTGCCAAATCGATTCGTTTGCAAAAAACGGATTCTCTTGTTTTTAAATTTGATTTAACGATGGCAGAACGCACTGAAAAGTGGGATTTCTACAAAAAAGTGACTTTGGAAGATACTGAAAAATTGGTTTGGAATGATGCTAGTTTCTTAAAAGATATCGGTCAGACGTATTTGAAACATATTAATGATACGGAAAGTTTGAAAAAATCAATTTCGTGGGTAAAACATTCTTTAGAATTAACGGATTCTTACGACGGAAATTTACTCATCGCCCGACTTTATAATAAAATAAAAGATAAAAAACAGGCACTCAAATATGCGAAAGATGCCAAAGCTATTGGTAAAGAAATGGGTTGGAATACCAAAGATATTGATACTTTACTGACTGAATTAAATTCTAAATAAACTTTAAATAACAAACACGGATTTCACGAATTAACACTAATCTTTGTGACGTGAAATTTTAAAAGATTAAAACCATGAGCCTTATTCTTAGACCTGCAACCACAAACGATTTAGGTAAAATTCTTGATATTGTAAATCATTCTATTCTGCATACCACGGCAAATTATAGTTATGATATTCAAACTCTTGAAGTACAAACAAAATGGTTTGAAGATAAAAAAGCTAAAAATCTTCCTATTGTTGTAGCTGATTTAGATGGCGAAGTTGTTGGTTTTGGAAGTTATGGCCAGTTTCGTGAAAAAATTGGGTATCAATATACTGTTGAGCATTCTGTTTACGTGGTTGATAATGTTATTGGAAAAGGAATTGGCTCTAAATTATTAACTGAATTAATTCGTTTGGCTAAAGAACAAGGTTATCACGTTATGATTGGCGCTATCGATGCGGATAATGCGGGAAGTATTGCTTTTCATGAAAAATTTGGATTTGTAGCGACTGGAACGATTCGTGAAGTTGGATATAAATTTGATCATTGGCTTGATTTGGTTTTTATGCAGCTTATATTGGCGTAGTATTGGCACACGGATTTTACGGATTCGCTATCGAGAAGGCGCGGATTGTCACGGATTTTTTTTTCTTTCGATTTTTTGTCATTTCGAGTAAAACCTCTGTCCCTTTGCACCTTTGCCACTTTGAACCTCAAAAAAAATCCCCAAATTTGATAAATTCAAATTTGGGGATTTTTTTATTCTAAAGGAACTATTTAGCTTTTGATCCAATTGATAACTTCTGGATCTGTAACTAAAGTTTTTGGCTTAATTACTTTTACCAATTCTCCTTTTTCGTTGATTAAGTATTTTTGGAAATTCCACTCTACTTCAGAATCCTGCAATCCGTTTTTAGATTTTTGAGTTAGGAATTTGTAAACCTCACACATATCGTCACCTTTTACAGAAACTTTATCCATCATAGGGAAAGTTACACCGTAATTTTGCTGGCAGAAAGTTTCGATTTCTTTGTTTGTTCCTGGTTCCTGAGATGCAAAATTATTTGCAGGGAAACCAACAATTACAAAACCTTTGTCTTTGTATTGTTTGTAAACCGCTTCAAGATCTTTGTATTGAGGAGTTAATCCGCATTTTGAAGCTGTGTTTACGATTAGGACTTTTTTGCCTTTTAAAGAAGCAAAATCAAAAGTATTACCTGATAAATCTTCAACTTTAAACTGATAAATGTTTTCTTTTGCCATAGCTTTATCTGATTTAGATAATTTGTTTGTGCTTGTTTGAGCCTGAGTTGGTGCGCTTAATAAAAGTAAGGCACTGCATGCTATAAATAGTATTTTTTTCATTGTATAATTTTTTATAAAATTAATTAAAATCTGTATTGCTGAATATTTTTGTCGCTTTTATTTTTATTAATAATAAGTTAAATAATAAATGAAGCCCGGCGTTAATCAGACGCCGGGCTTCCCCCCATACAAACAAATCAAACCATGAATTAATTATTTGTCTCTTTTATATTTTAAATTATAGTTGATGCCCCGGTTATAATGAAAATCTTTAATCTTAATCTCACTAATTCAATTATCTATGGCGTTTATAGTGGAAATTTCAGTTCGTTTAGCATGCGTGATTAATATTATTGTTTTGATTTTCAGTTGGAAGTCCGAGGACATCAACTATTCAATATTTTTATTAAGTTCATTTTGAACGATTTCATTTTTAAAATCTTTATTGCTAAAATTTATCAGCGATAAAACAGTTGTTAAACCCACAATTAATATTTTAAATTTTTCTATCCTTCTCATAATTTTCTACTCTTAAAAAAAATCAATTTTATTAATTGCTAAATCTTTCCCTTTTCATTTTTTATCTTATAATGTTATATACGTAAGGGGTTTAATTTTGGATTTAAAAAAAGTAAAAAAAATTGCACTTTTTTTCTAAATTTTATCTGAAGCCTTTATTTATCTAAGGTTTTAACTACAAAAAAAAATATTATTTTCACAAAAAAATAAATTATCTTTATCTCAGGTTATAAGAAAATTTCGATAAAATTATGTTTAAGCTTTAAAATCCAAATCTATGAGTCAAGAAGAATTATTAGTTTTAATTTACAAAAAAGACGAAAGAGCTTTTACCCACTTGTACGATATGTACTCTAAAAGTTTATTTTCAGTCATTAATGTTTTAATCAAAAATCGTGAAGAAGCCGAAGACGTTTTGCAGGAAGTTTTTGTAAAAATCTGGAAAAATATCGATTCTTATAACGAAAGTAAAGGCCGATTTTACACCTGGATCCTTAATATAGCTAGGAATACGTCGATTGACAAGCTGAGATCCAAAAATTTTAATAACAGCCAAAAAAACCTTTCCTCGGATAATTTCGTAAATCTGTTAGATGACAGTAATAAATTAATTAATAGAATTGATACAATTGGAATTCAGGAATTCGTAAAAAAACTGAAACCAAAATGTATAGAAATTATTGATTTATTATTCTTCAAAGGATATACCCAGCAAGAAGCTTCAGAAGAATTGGCACTGCCACTGGGAACTATCAAAACACAAAACAGAAACTGTATTAACGATTTAAGAAATTATTTAAAGATATAATGGAAGCACAAGAATATATTGAATCAGGAACTCTAGAACTTTATGTTTATGGTTTATTAACCGAAAAGGAAAATCTGGAAATCGCCGAACTGGCAAAAAACAACAAGGAAGTAGACGACGAAATAATTGCGATTGAAAGAGCTATTGTGGCACTGTCATCAAGCTTCGCCCCTTTCCACTCTGTTGAAAATTTCGAAAAAATTAAAGCTCGTTTAGAACTTAAACATGGTAAAGTTGTCGAACTAAAACCTACATCAAACTGGACTCAATATGTGGGCTGGGCAGCGGCAGTTTTATTATTGTTAGGTTTTGGGTACCAAACTTTAGAATTAACTAAATCAAAAGAAACAATCTCTAAAGTTGGAAATGAGAAAAATAAAATAGAAAGAAATTATGCTTTTTTAGATCAGCAGAATAAACAAACCGAGAAAAACTTAACTATTGTAAGAGATATTAAAAATACTGGCGTAACACTTGGCGGTCAGGCAGTTTCTCCAACATCTTTTGCAAAAGTATACTGGAATCAGCAAACAAAAACGACTTATATTGATGCTGCAGGTTTACCAACTCCGCCAAAAGGAATGGTCTATCAGGTTTGGTCTTTAAAATTAAGTCCGGTATTAACGCCAACAAGTATTGGTTTACTGGATAATTTTGAAGGAAATTCACAAAAAATCTTTGCTGTGAGCCAGACAGATTCGGCAGAAGCATTTGGAATCACTTTAGAGCCGGCCGGCGGAAGCCCAACGCCTACAATGGAACAACTGTATACTTTAGGAAAAGTTTAAAACCTAAAATATTTATAAATGTAAAGCACATATTAATTACTTTTAATATGTGCTTTTTTATTTAACCAAAAACAAAACTATCCTAACCATGAACGGAACTTTACTTTTAAGAATTGCTACTGCAATAATTCTGCTGACGCATTCGGTTTTCGGAATTTTTAATAATGGAATTAACGATTTTGGAAATTTGTATTTAAACCAGATTGGCTTTGCTCCTTTTGGCGTTTTTCTAGCCTGGTCTATTAAACTATCTCATATTGTCGCCGCTATACTTTTATTGCTAAATAAATATGTAAAGCCAGCAGGATTTGTAACGATTTTTATTTTGATTATGGGAATTGTTCTGGTTCATTTTCAGGAAGGCTGGTTTGTTGTGGGCGGCGGAAGAAATGGTGTTGAATATAACTTTTTATTGATTTGTGTTTTATTGGCAATAATGTATCCAAACGGGCTTAAGTTAAATTCTAAATAATGTATCAATATGGAAATAACTTGCAAAAACTGTCATCAGGTTTATACAGGTCATTACTGTAATAATTGCGGACAAAGTGCTGAAACCCATAAAATAAATGCGCATTTTTTATGGCACGATATTCAACACGGTTTACTGCATTTTGACAAGGGAATATTATATTCCTTAAAGCAGTTATTTTCTAGACCTGGACATTCTATTCGTGAATTTATTGATGGAAAACGTGCGCGACATTTTAAACCGCTTTCGCTTGTTGTCGTTTTGGCAACGCTGTACGGTTTTATGTATCATTATTTTCATATCAATCTATATCCTTATACCAGCGATGTTAAAGGAATAGATTATGCGGAGTTTAACGAATGGACAGCAACTCATTTTTCATGGATTACAATTGCTACAATTCCTATTTATACTATTGGAACTTATATTTGTTTTAAAAAACAAGGGTATAATTTTGTTGAGTTTTTTGTGCTTAATACTTTTAAGGCCTCCCAGCGGTTATTTGCTCATATCATTACGTTTCCGCTTTTGTATTATTTCAACGGAACTTCTGAAATTCCTCTGCTTGTCAAAATTTTTTATGTAATTGATGTTCTTTTGATTTTTTGGACTAATATTCAGTTTTTTAATAAAATCTCGAAAATGAAAGCGTTATTGCTTTCGATTCTAAGTCACATTATATTTTTGGCTATTTTTTACGCTATTGTTATTATTGTAGTTTTAATAATAACTAAATTTTAAAATGAAGTATTTATAAAATAAAAAAAGGTTCAACAATTAAGTTGAACCTTTTCTTTTATATCAAAAAAACTACTTTTTTTTGCTTTTATAATATTTTCGATATTTTGGATAAGTCACAGCACCAATTACTGCAATTGTTGCTATTGAATAATAAACCCAGTTTAAAGAATGTGCTTCTCCGCTTGCATAAGAGTGTAAACCAACTAAATGGAAGTTTACTCCATAATATGTAAATAGAATCGAAATAAAGGCAAACATCGTCATTAAATTAAAGATCCATTTTCCACGCAAAGCAGGAACAAAACGAGCGTGAATTACAAAAGCATAAATCATAATCGAGATTAAAGCCCAGGTTTCTTTTGGGTCCCATCCCCAGTAACGACCCCAGCTTTCGTTTGCCCATTGACCGCCTAAGAAGTTACCGATAGTCAGCATGATCAAACCAATAGTTATCGACATTTCGTTGATATAAGTTATCTCTTTAATGTTCAACTCCATTTTAGCTTTGTTTTTCTCAGTTGTAAACAAAATCAATAGTAAAGCTACAAAACCTAAAATCATCCCTAATGCAGTTGGGCCATAACTTGCTACAATAACTGCAACGTGAATCATTAACCAATATGAATTTAGAACTGGCTGTAAATTTGCAATTTCCGGATCAATCCAGTTCATGTATGCTGCCATTAAAATCATAGCAGTAACGAAAGCAGATGAAGCTACCGTTAATTTTGATTTTCTGTCAAAAGCCAATCCAAAGAACATTGTTGACCAAGCCACATATACAATTGCTTCATACGCATTACTCCATGGAGCGTGACCAGAAATATACCAACGTGCTATTAATGCTAATGTGTGAAGCGCAAATAACAATCCAACTATAATATGAAAAGCATTTACGGTAATACGAAGCCATTTTTTCTCAAAGAAAATATTGACAATCACAAAAACAAACATAAATAGTGCTGCAGTAATATACCAATACGGTAGTTTTTGAAGAACATCATATTTATTATAAGCAATCTCTGCATCAATTTTTTGTTCACTTGGACGAACTTTTGCGCCAAACTTCTTTTGGAATCCATTAATACTTTCAACCAATTGATCAGCCGTATCCCAGTTTTTAGAAATAGAACCATTATTTAAGGCACTAAAATACAATGGGAGAATTTGATTTACATAAGTAGAATCCATTCCTTTAAAACCATTGTTATTGCGCTCTAAATACGAAACCCATTTGTGGTTTGGATCATTTGGAACAGGAAAAATTCTCAAAATACTGCCACTTAAAGCAGATTCCATCAAGTTTACTTTTTTATCTGTTTCAATATAATCTTTCTCAAACTGGTTCGGATTTCCTGCTTTATAAGCAGCATCTAAATAAGGTGACAATTTATAATTTCCGTTTTCATCGAAGAATTTTACAAACGGAGCAAATTTTGCTTCTTTGTCAATACCAATAATTTTACGAATACTGTCGTTTCCTGATTTAATATAAATAAGTGGAATCTGTATCCAAACCTGAGCATATTGTGTCATGGACAAAAATACTTGGTCAGAGTTCATTCCATTATAAGTATCACTATGGCTTACTTTTCGAAGTAATTCAGATGAAAACGTATTAATAGGTTTCATACGCCCGCCTGCATCCTGAATAATCAAACGTCCAAATTTTGCCGCATGCGCCTCCGGAGCTTTATAGATCGTTAATAACGAATCTAATTGTTTTTTACTCGGTGGAGCAACTACGTGATTAGCGTGATCGTTTGGATCTGCAGTATGATTATGATCATGCTCGTGCGAATGTACGTGAGGATTTTGCTGCGCGAAACCACTCAAACTAATCATTAAAACTAAAATGGTAATTAGTTTTTCTTTTTTCTTCTTCACATTTTCCAGTTTACGTTTTAAGTCAGCAAAACGAGAATGTTTAGTGAACATAATAGCCATTAAACCAAAGAATAACATAAAATATCCTAAATACGTGATAGAAGTTCCCCAGAAATCATGGTTTACAGATAAAACTGTTCCTTTTTCGTCTGGATCAAATGAAGATTGAAAGAAACGATATCCTTTATGGTCTAAAACGTGGTTCATATAAATATCGGCATCAAAAGTTTCTGTAGAATCCTGAACGGTAACTTTACTTTCAAAAGCAGAATAACTTTTTTCTGTTCCCGGATATTTTGTTGCGATAAAGTCATTCAATTTCACTCTAAAAGGCAAAACATACGCTTTACTTCCGTAGAATATAGAATATTCGATTTTACCAATTTTTACTGTTTTTGGTTCTCCAACGCTTCCTTTAGAACCCATTACCATTACTTCTTTTTCCTGTCCTTCAGCTTTAACTTTTAAAACTAAAGCATCTGTATGTGATTTTGCTTTGAAATCATTATTAGATTCATAATCTACTTTTCCTTTCATTGCAGGATCAGGGAAAACAATTCTAATATCTCCAATACTATATAAAGAACGCATCATTAAAGGCTGAACGTTGTCTTTAGTAACTTTTCCTTTTAACTGGTCTGCCATTCGCATAAATTCACCTTCAAAAGGAGTTTGAATCGTATATTTTTCACCAGTTGTATTAATATTGATCGCGCCTTGAGTTGGTTTGTTTAAAGCAAATAAAACATTGTGAATGTTTTGAACTTCACCCTCTTTCAGGAAATGTTCTTCACGGCCGCCTGCACCCGCTTCGACTAATTTAAGGTATAAAGTTCCTTTAGGATCAGGTTTTACTACTTCCTTAGCTCCCATTATATATTTTGAGTATGAAACTTCAAACGGAGTTTCGTCAAATTTTCCTGAAACAGAGAAATCATTATTGGTAACCGGAGAAAGTAAAAGGCTTTTTTCGAAAACCCTGCGTTTCATTTCTCCTTTATATTCACCGTCAACAAAAATGGTTATAAATGTTTTGTCTGAATAAATCTGATTTTCTGATGCACCTTCGCGAATTGGCATCATTCCTTCATAACTGATATAACGTGTAATAAAAGCTCCTAAAATGATAAAAACAAAGGCAATGTGCAGTAAAAAAGTGGCCCATTTTTCTTTTCTCAATAATTGATAACGTTTGATATTTCCGAAGAAATTAATCATGAAAATGAACATTATGGCTTCAAACCACCAGGTATTGTATATTAAAATTCTGGCTGTATCGGTATTGTATTTACTTTCGATAAAAGTTCCAACACCCATTGCAATTGCGAATGTCAAAAAAAGAACGGCCATTAATCGTGTAGAAAACAAAAAAGAGAATATTTTTTTATCCATTTTTAAGGAATTACATTGTATAAAAGTGGCACAAAAATACTTAAAAATGTTGATTTGAGGTAAATGTTATTTGTTAATAAAAACCAAATAATAGGATTGAGTTTTGGGCCACTGATCACACAGATTAAACGGATTGTTTTTTGGGTTTCTTTATTTTTTTGCCAATAAATAAAACATAAATCCGTATAAATCAGTTTAATCAGTCTAATCTGTGGGCAAACTTTCCTTCACCATATTTTCTTTAGAAAAAATAATGTTAATTTTGCGATTATGATTCGAATAACGATTATTGGTTCCGGAAACGTCGCACAGCATTTAATAAAAGCTTTTTCTGCAAGTTCACTTGTTGAAATTGTGCAGGCTTTTTCGAGAAAAAAAGAAGCTTTGAGTCATCTTTTGGATTCGGAGAAAATTGTAACCGAATTTTCCGCTTTAAAAGCCGCCGATTTATATATCATTTCAGTTTCTGATAACGCTATTGCTGAAGTTTCAAGCCGATTGCCATTTGAAAATCAATTAGTTGTTCATACTTCGGGAACAACATCCATCGATGTTTTAGATTCTAAAAATAGAAACGGCGTTTTCTATCCGTTACAAACATTTTCTAAAACTAAAAATGTTGATTTTTCGGTAATTCCGATTTGTTTAGAAACTGAAAATCAGAATGATTATAAAGTTTTAGAAGATACTGCTAAAAGCATTTCAAACGCTGTTTTTTCTATAAGTTCAGAGCAAAGAAAGGCTTTGCATGTTGCGGCCGTTTTTGTCAATAATTTCACGAATCATTTGTACCAAATTGGTCAGGAAATCTGCGAAGAACATCAAGTTCCGTTTGAAGTTTTAAAGCCTTTGATTCAGGAAACTGCCGAAAAAATAAAAACTTTAGATCCAATTGACGCACAAACAGGTCCGGCAAAACGCCACGATTCTGTCACAACCGATGCGCACTTGAATTTTATCACCAACGAAAATCAAAAAAACATTTATAAAATACTAACACAATCTATACAGCATAATGGCAAAAAGTTATAAAGAAATGATGAACGACATTACAACATTTATTTTTGATGTTGATGGCGTACTTACAGACAGTTCGGTTTTTGTAACCACAGAAGGAGAAATTCTTCGTACGATGAATATTCGTGACGGTTATGCCATGAAAGCGGCTGTAGAAAGCGGTTACCATGTCTGCATTATTTCTGGCGGAAGCAACGAAGGCGTTCGCGTAAGACTTAAAAATTTAGGAATCACCGATATTCATTTAGGAACTCCTGATAAAGTGAAAACGTTTGAAGAATATACTAGAACTTACAATATTAAACCAGAACAGGTTTTATATATGGGCGACGATATTCCGGATTATCACGTAATGAAATTAGTTAGTTTACCAGCGTGCCCGCAAGATGCGGTCCCGGAAATCAAAAATATCTGCCGTTACATTTCGCACGTAAAAGGCGGAAAAGGCGCTGCACGCGACGTTATCGAACAAGTAATGAAAGTACAGGGAAAATGGATGGAACATTTTAATGGGCAGCATGATTAGTGTTCAGTTTTTAGTGTTCAGTCGCAGTCTCAGTTTACAGTGAGTGATCTAAAAAAACTTTGAACCTTTGTCTCTTTGCCCCTTTGAACCTTAAAAAAACTTAGAATCTCAGCATCTCAGAACCTTAGCAACTTCAAAAAAAATGAAATACCTAAAACTAATTCGATATAAAAATCTACTTATGCTTGCTTTTATGCAGGTTTTATTTCGTTATGCTTTTTTAAAACAGCAGGATATTCCGCTGGCTTTAGCAGACTGGCAATACGGACTTTTAGTTTTAAGTACCGTTTTACTAGCTGCAGCGGGTTATGTCATTAACAATATTTATGATGTTGCAACAGATACAATTAATAAACCTCAGAATGTTGTAATTGGCAAAGGAATTTCTGAAACGGCGGCTTTTAATATTTACATCGGACTTAATGTTACTGGTGTTGCAATTGGCTTTGTTTTGGCTAATATTATTTTAAGACCAACATTTGCCTCACTTTTTATTCTGATTGCTTCACTGCTTTATTTTTATGCTACAACTTTAAAATCAATTATGATTTTAGGGAATTTTGTAGTGGCGGCTTTACTTGCCATAAGTGTTTTGATCATTGGTGTTTTTGACCTTTTTCCAGCTACAACTTTAGAGAATAAAGCCCAAATGGCGAGTTTCTTTTCTATTTTGACAGATTATGCACTTTTTGCTTTTATGATCAATTTTGTACGCGAGATAGTTAAAGATATTGAAGATATGGATGGCGATTACAATCAAGGAATGAATACTTTACCAATTGCAATTGGAAAAAACAGAGCTGCAAAAATTGCATTGGGATTTGCTATAATTCCGTTTATTTTATGTCTGCTTTACATTAAAAAATATTTCTTTGATAACAATCTTTTGATAGTTACGTTTTATACATTCGCTTTTGTTTTGGCACCTTTATTATATTTTATTGTAAAAATATTCGGCGCTAAAAGCAAAAATGATTTTCACCATTTAAGTACCGTTTTAAAATTGATTTTATTCTTCGGAATTTTATCAATCCTTATTATCAGCTTAAACCATCAATACCTTCAAAACCATGCTTAAAGAAAAACTCAAAAAATATAAAATTATCCTGGCTTCGGGATCGCCGCGCAGACAGCAGTTTTTTAAGGATTTAGATCTTGATTTTGAAATTCGCTTAAAAGATGTGGAAGAAATTTATCCACCAGAATTAAAAGCAGTCGAGATAACTGATTTTTTGGCTCAGCTAAAAGCCGATGCATTTAAGGATGAATTAAAAGAAAACGAAATATTAGTAACAAGCGATACGATTGTATGGCATCAGAATAAAGCTCTTGGAAAACCAAAAAGTGCCGAAGATGCTTTTGAAATGATCAAATCAATGTCTGGTACAACGCACGAAGTTATTACGTCTGTTTGTTTTCAAACCAATACCGCTTCTACCCTTTTGCACGATATTACAAAAGTTACTTTCAAAGATTTATCTGATGAAGCCATTTTATATTATATCGAAAATTACAAACCTTATGATAAAGCCGGAGCTTACGGGATTCAGGAATGGTTTGGTTTTATGGCAGTTACAAAAGTAGATGGTTCTTATACCAATGTTATGGGACTTCCAACGGCTAAAGTTTACGAATATTTGAGTACTTTAGTGTAAAAATTTATTTATGTTTTCTTTTAAAGGATATACTCAGGAATTATTTGCAACCTTTATTCTAATTATTGCTTTAATCGCTTTAAGAATGATTGTTGCCAAATTAATCCGACGCTACGCATCTTCAAGTCAGCTATTAGAACATCGTACTAATTTGGTAATCAAATACATTCATATTTTGATGAATATTTTGGTAACACTTAGCTTAATTGTGATTTGGGGCGTTAATACTGAGGATATTTTTTTAACCGTTTCCTCAATTGCAACCGTTATTGGCGTTGCGATGTTTGCGCAATGGTCGATTTTGAGCAATATTACTTCGGGAATGATTTTGTTTTTTTCGTTTCCTTTTAGAATTGGCGATACCATAAAAATTCACGATAAAGATTTTCCTATTGAAGCTGAAATAGAAGACATTAATACATTTCATATCAGCCTGAGAACAAAAGAAGGTGAAAAGATTATTTTCCCTAACAATCTGCTTTTGCAAAAGGGAATTTCGATTATGCCGGCACACTACGAAGAGAAAGAATTTTTTGATTAATTTTTGAATGGGAATTTTATAACGTATAACTAAAAAGCTAAAACGCTATAATTTGAAGAAATTATAATATTTGCTTAACCAAATTATACATTATCTAAAAATTTCACTCAAAATGATTCAACCCATAAAATTGCCGTTTTATGCTAAACTTGCTTGTATTTTAGTAAGCTTAATTTCTTTTGCTTATATTTTTTGCATTACAAAAGATATTCTGACTCCGGTTCTCTTAGCTTTTTTGTTTGCGGTTTTACTATTGCCAATTTTTACCTTTTTAAATACAAAATTTAAGTTCCCCAGACATCTTGCGGCCATAATTTGTGTTTTAATTTTTCTGGCATTCATTGGGGGAATTCTTGTTTTTATCTCCTATCAGGTTACTAATATGGCAAGTGATTTTGATACAATTAAAAAAAATGCAAACTCCTTTATAATTGAAATTCACAAGTTTATCAGAGAAAATTTCCAGATAAGTATTGGCGAACAAAAAAAATACCTTGACACCGTTACAAAAGACTCAGTAAAAAACGGAAATGCAACTTTAGGTTCAGCCATAATATCTATAAGCGATCTGCTGTTAGACAGTACTATTATTGTAATTTATACGTTTCTGTTTCTGATATATAAAGAACATTTCAAACTGTTTTTAGCCAAATTAATAAGCAAAGAAAATCATGCTGTTTTAAAAGATATTTTATCACAAATCAAAGTTTCGATCAACAATTATATTGTGAGTTTGATACTGGAAATGATTATAGTTTCTGTCTTAACCAGTTTAGGACTTTGGATTATTGGTATTAAATATTTCATTTTATTAGGATTGATAACCGGAATTTTAAATCTGGTTCCTTACATCGGAATTTTAGTTGCAGGTATTATTACCGTTTTGGCTTCGCTGACCGGATCTGGAGAAACATCAGTAATTGTGGGGATTTTAGTTGTCAATGTAATTGTTCAGTTAATTGACAATAATCTTCTTGTGCCTTTAATTATCAATTCAAAAGTAGAAATAAACGCTTTTGTATCCATTATGGGAATTATTGTGGGCGGTGCGGCGGCTGGCATTTCGGGAATGTTTCTGGCAATTCCGCTTTTAGCCATTCTGAAAATTATATTTGACCGAATAGAATCGCTGGAACCCTGGGGCTATTTAATGGGAAATCATATTCCAAGAAAATTTGCCTGGAGAGTTCGCAGAGCCAAAGTACAAGAATAAAATAATCTGTCGATTTTAAAAATAATCGTGTTATTTATCTTAAATTCATAGAATAATAGCCTTTAAAATAAGTTTAAATCCATCTGAATGTTATCAAGTAAAAAAATAGTTATTTTTATTTTCTTATGCTTTTGTTTTCAAAGCATTTGTGCACAGACAGATAAAACTAAGAAAGAGAATCCTCCAAAAAAGGACAGTACAGAGATTTATACTAAAATAAAAAACTATTCTAAGAAAAATAAATTTACCCAAACCTTACATAAGCTTCTGTTTAGATCAAAAAAAGCTAAAAAAAGAGAAGTTATCGAACCAAGTGACAATACAAGTTTTGATGGCAAAATCATTCGAAAAATCAATATTGTAACGCTTGATCCTTTTGGGCATTCCATTGTAGATTCTACGGTTCAGCCAAAAAACTGGGGTGAACGAACCGGAAACAAACTACATTTAAAAACAAAAAAAATAGCGATCCATAATCTTCTTTTATTTAAAAGAAATACTCCTTACGATTCTTATAAAGTACAGGAAACAGAGCGTTTAATTCGTGCTCAAAGATATGTTACGGCCGTCAGGATTTCTAACGAATTAGCCAGTCCGGCATCAGATTCTGTTGATGTTACGATTAGGGTTTTAGATTCCTGGAGTACCATTCCGAGGTTTTCAATTTCGAGCAGCAGAGTTGGCGTAGGATTTAAAGAAAAAGATTTTTTTGGCACCGGACAGCAGCTTGAATATCGTTTCACCAACCGATTTGATGATGGTGCAAATGGTAATGATATTACGTATACGGTTCCGAATATAAAGAATACTTATATAGGAACGACGCTGCATTACAACATGGATTTAGACAATAATTATACTAAAAGTATTGATATTGAAAGAGATTTCTATTCGCCTTTAACGAAATGGGCTGGCGGTGTTTTTGTTGGGCAGAACTTTAGAAAAGATAGTTTGCAGGCTCCAGATATGAGTTATGCATTTCAAACCTTTAAAAATAATTTTCAGGATGTTTGGGCTGGAAAAGCCACAAAAGTTTATGAAGATGATAATGAAGCGATTACCAATTTAATTACATCGGCACGTTTTTTAAATGTGAATTACAGCGAATCTCCAGATTCTTTATATGATCCAACTAATTTTTATTCGGATGAAAAACTGCTTTTAATGGGCGTTGGATTAAACAGACGTAAATTTATAAAAGACAATTATATTTTTAGAAATGGTCAGACAGAAGACGTTCCAATTGGGCGTATTTACGGAATTACCTTTGGATATCAGTATAAAAATAAAATTTGGAGACCTTATGCCGGTGCGCAGTTTTCTTTTGGAAATTATTACCGATTAGGTTTTTTAAGTATGAATTTTGAAGCCGGAACCTATTTTCATCAATCCAAAACGTATCAAACCGCTTATTTATTTGAATCAAATTATTTCACAAAGCTTTTTAATCTCGGAACCTGGAAATTACGACAATTCGTAAACCCTAGAGTTGTTATTGGTGCAAACCGCGAGGAAATAATTGGTGATGAACTGAATATAAACGAACGAAATGGCCTCGCAGGATTCAATGCCGCTTTATACGGAACGAGTAAAACGCTTTTATCCTTGCAGACACAAACATATTCACCTTACGCCTTGTGGGGATTTCGTTTGAACCCGTTTTTTAATTATACGATTGCATTTTTAGGAAGCCCAAAAAACGCCATGTTTGACAGTAAACCGTATTCAAAAATTACTTTAGGTTTATTGATAAGCAATGACTATTTGGTTTTTAGTAATTTCCAGCTGTCACTATCCTATTACCCAAGTATTCCTTTTCAGGGTGATAGTGTTTTCAAAACCAATACATTTGAAACAACCGATTATGGTTTGCAAAGTTTTGAGCTTGCGAAACCAAGAATTGTCGATTATCGATGATAAAAAATATTTAATTTTTTTTGAATATTTAATCTTCACAAAACACTTTAAAATCAACATTTTAGACATAAAACACTTTAATACCATCGATGAAATACATATTTTATCCGATGAAATACAATTGTTTTTTTATTTTTGGCACGGTATATGAAAATCCTTAAACAAAGATTAACATTAAACTTTAGAAAAAATGAAAACAATTAAAATAGCAATCGCCGGATTATTTCTTTTGGTTGCAAATGCCACACAAGCTCAGGTATCAGTTAACGTTAATATAGGAACACCTCCAGCTTGGGGACCAGCCGGATATGCTGAAATGGAATATTACTATCTTCCAGATATTGAAGCTTATTATGATGTACGTGCATCACAATTTATCTATTTTGGAGGAGGAAGATGGGTTAGAGCAACTTATTTACCAAGACAATACAGAAATTATGATTTATACGGAGGCTATAAAGTTGTTTTAACAGATTATCACGGAAGAACTCCTTATACTTACTTCGATCGTCATAGAGTAAAATATTATAAAGGATACCACGGTGCACCGCAAAGACCTTACAGACCAAGACCGGTTTATGGTTACAATGAGCGTCGTTATGAGCACAGAGATCACAGACATTATGATAAACACGATAAGCATGACAAACACCGCGGACATGATAGACACGATGATGATGATCACGGTCATGGTCATGGCCACGGAAGAAGATAATATCTAAATATTTAAGAGCGTATTAAGTTTTAATACGCTCTTTTTCTATTTTAAAAATTAGCTAAGTAATACCCAAAAATTACCATTAACATTTCATTTAAATTTTGTTCCAAGATTTAATTAGTATTTTTGGGACACATTTCAAAACCATTTAACTACACCATGCGAAAAATACAAGTTCAAATACTTCTTTTATTTTTTATAAGTTTTCAAACCTTATTTGCACAACAGCCGCAAAAACCTAACGCAGTCGAAATTTACAATCAAATTAAAAAACTAAACTTTTTAGGTTCTGTATTGTACGTTGCAGCACATCCTGATGACGAAAATACCCGAATGATTTCGTATTTAGCAAATGAAGTAAATGCAAGAACCGGTTATTTATCATTAACCCGCGGCGACGGCGGTCAAAACTTAATTGGCCCGCAATTGCGTGAATTACTTGGTGTAATTAGAACTCAGGAATTAATTGAAGCCAGAAAAATTGATGGCGGAGAACAATTTTTCTCTAGAGCAAATGATTTTGGTTTCTCAAAAAATCCAAATGAAACCTTAGAAATTTGGGATAAAGATAAAGTCCTTGCCGATGTGGTGTGGACAATTAGAAATTTTCAGCCGGATATTATCATTAACCGCTTTGATCACCGTTCGCCGGGAACTACGCACGGACATCATACATCGTCTGCCATGTTAAGTGTGGAGAGTTTTAAACTAACAAACGATCCAAAAGTTTATCCGGAGCAATTAAAATTTGTTTCGCCTTGGCAGGTAAAACGTCAGTTTTTTAATCCGTCTTGGTGGTTTTACGGAAGTCAGGAAAAATTTGATGCCGCTAATAAATCTAAATTTACCAAGTTAGAAACGGGTGTATATTATACCGGAATTGGAAAATCAAATCAGGAAATCGCTGCTTTAAGCCGAAGCCGCCACCAGTCACAAGGTTTTGGAAGTACTGGAGTTCGTGGTTTAGAAACAGAATATTTAGAATTGATTAATGGAGAAACTCCAAAAGACCGCGACAATTTATTTGACGGAATCGACACAAGCTGGAACCGTGTTAAAAACGGAAAACCTGTTGGAGATTTAGTTGCTTCGATTATTGACAAATACAATTTCAGCAATCCATCCGCAAGTATTCCGGATTTAGTGAAAGCTTACACTATGATTCAGGCTTTAGACGATACACATTGGAAAAATCTAAAATCAACGGCCATAAAAAATATCATTGCTTCATGTTCCGGTTTATATCTTGAAGCCGTTTCAAATGAACAAGAAGCAACTCCGGGAAGCAGTATTCGTTTGAGTTTAGAAGCTATTAACAGATGTGCTGTTGAAATGCAATTGACAAGCGTTACAACATTGCCAGATAATAAAACAACGGCTCAAAACAGCATTTTAAAAGACAATAACGATCAAAAAATCAGTTTGCAGTTACAGCTTCCAAATAATATTGAATATACACAACCGTATTGGTTAAAAGAAAAAGCAACGGTTGGAATGTATACCGTTTCTAATCAGCAAAATATTGGTATTCCAGATATTATTAGAGAAGTAAAAGTGATTTTTAATATCAAAATCAATAATGTCGAAATTCCGTTTGAGCGCACCGTTGTTTACAAATACAATGACGGAGTAAAAGGCGAAATGTATAATTTCCTGGATATTGTTCCAGAAGTTACGACTTCTATCTTAGAAAAAGTTTTGATTTTTAGAGATACAAAAAGCAAAATGGTTCCGGTAAAAGTTCGTGCCGGAAAAGGTGATGTAAAAGGAAACCTGCAGCTGGATTTACCAAAAAGCTGGAATGTTTCTCCAAAACAAATCGCCTTTACTTTAGATAAAAAAGGAACAGAACAAATCTTTTATTTTGAAGTTACACCGCCTGTAAATCCAGAAGAAGTTGTAGCAAAAAGCATTGCAGTTGTTGACAATAAACGTTTTGACAGAGACGAAACTATTATCGATTTCAACCATATTACCAAACAAATGGTTTTAAAACCGGCTGAATCAAAATGTATTAGAATAGATTTGAAAACTTCTGGTGATGCTATCGCTTATATTATGGGTGCCGGCGACGAAGTTCCAGAAAGTTTAACCCAAATGGGATACAAAGTTTCTATTTTAAAGCCAGAAGAAATTACTCCTGAAAAACTGGATTCTTTCAGCACCGTTATTACAGGAATTCGTGCTTACAATACCGTAAACGCTTTGGCAAACAAACAAAATATCTTATTTAATTTTGTAAAAAGCGGTAAAAACATGATTGTGCAGTACAATACATATGGCAGCAAATTAGTGACCGATAAAATTGCACCTTATCCATTAAAATTATCAAACGACCGTGTGACCGAGGAAAACGCTAAAGTCACTTTCCTAGCACCAAATCACCCAGTTTTAAATACGCCGAATAAAATCACCTCAAAAGATTTTGAAGGCTGGACACAAGAACAGGGTTTATATTATCCAGACGAATATGATCCTGCCTTCACTCCTATTATTTCATCACACGACAAAGGAGAGTCTGCTAAAAATGGTGCTTTATTAGTCGCTCCGTATGGAAAAGGATATTACATTTACACTGGTCTAAGCTTTTTTAGAGAACTGCCGGAAGGAGTTGCGGGCGCTTACAGATTATTATCGAATATAATTTCGCTAAAGCAGCCTCTTGAAGCTCCTAAACAGGATTTAAAGCAATAATTTCAAAAATATGGAAGCAAAAAAAACAAAAAAATGGAAAAAAAGTTACACCTATGTTTTAGTTGCTAACCTCATTTACATTGTGATTTTTTTCTTAATCATGCAATTTTATTCATAACCTATGCAGCTATTTGACTGGATCGTACTTATTGTAACACTTTTATTCATTGTTGGTTACGGTTCCTGGAAAACCAAAGGAAGTAAAAACGTTGAAGATTTTATTTTAGGAAACAACGAAACGCCTTGGTACACCGTTGGACTTTCAGTAATGGCAACTCAGGCCAGCGCAATTACATTTTTATCTACTCCCGGACAGGCTTATCATGACGGAATGGGTTTTGTGCAGTTCTATTTTGGACTGCCAATTGCAATGGTTGTTATTTGTTTGACCTTTATTCCGCTTTATCATAAAAATAAGGTTTTTACCGCTTACGAATTTCTTGAAAAACGATTTGACGTACAAACTCGTTCCCTTGCTGCTATTTTATTTTTAATTCAAAGAGGTTTAGGAACAGGACTTACGATTTATGCTCCGGCCATTATTTTATCGGCACTTTTGGGCTGGAACTTAACCGGTATGAATATTATAATTGGAGTTCTGGTAATTATTTATACTTTTTCAGGAGGAACAAAAGCTGTAAACGTAACGCAGAAACAGCAAATGTTTGTAATTATGTCGGGAATGTTTATCACGTTTTTCCTGATTTTGCATTACCTTCCAAATGATATGACTTTTACAAGTGCACTGCATATTGCCGGAGCAAATGATAAAATGAATATTGTAGATTTCTCTTTTGATCCCGAAGAAAAATATACTTTTTGGAGCGGAATTACGGGCGGATTCTTTTTAGCTCTCGCTTATTTTGGTACAGATCAATCTCAGGTTGGAAGATATTTATCCGGGAAATCGGTAAAAGAAAGCCAAATGGGATTAATTATGAACGGACTTTTAAAAGTGCCGATGCAGTTTTTTATTCTGTTAACCGGAGTTATGGTTTTTGTATTTTTTCAATTCAATCCCGTTCCTTTAAATTTCAATCCGAATAATAAAATTGTAATTGAAAAATCGGCATATAAAGAAGAATATCATGTTCTTGAAAAAAAGCTGGACAAATTATCTGAAGATAAAAAAGTAATCAACTTACTATATATCGATCAGTTGAATCAGGATTATGACAATCCGATTCTTCGTAAAGAATTAGTCAATTTATCTAATAAGGAAAAAGATTTACGCGATCGTGCCAAAGAAATCATTTCAAGAGCCGACAGCAACAGCGAAACCAACGATAAAGATTATGTCTTTTTCCACTTTATTCTTCATTATTTACCAAAAGGTTTAATTGGTTTATTGCTTGCGGTTATTCTTTCTGCAGCAATGTCTTCAACGGCTTCTGGATTAAATGCTTTAGCCTCGACAACGGCGATTGATATATATAAACGAAATCTAAAAACCGAAAAATCAGAGAAACATTATCTTAATGCAACTAAATTTTTTACGTTGTTTTGGGGAATTATAGCAATCCTTTTTGCCTGCGTAGGAACTTTGTTTGAAAACTTAATTCAGCTTGTAAATATTATTGGTTCTATCTTTTACGGAACTGTGTTGGGAATTTTCCTTGTTGGTTTTTATTTAAAACGTGTTCAGGCAAAATCTATGTTTATTAGTGCCTGTATAAGTCAGTTTGTAATTATAATTATTTATTATTTTATGGTTTATAAACAAGAAAAACTGGGTTATTTATGGCTGAATTTTATTGGAGCTATTTTGACAATTGGGTTGGCTTTGATTTTGCAGTTTTTGTTTTTCAAAGGAGATAAAAAGGATAATAGTGATCTAATCTTAGAAGAATAATTAATGAGATATTTAAAAAATATCTTCTTCTTCTCTGCTTCTTTTTCAGGAAAAGCCGGAAGAATTGAATATGGATTCTATTTATTATTTAGTATTTTATGTGGATACTTTGCACTTTATTTAAACAGTAAAGTTGATTTAGATAATGAGAAAATACTTTACCTGTTTTATGATTGCCTAATTATTTTACTTGTTTTAGTTCCTATGCAAGCTGCTGCAACAAGAAGATTACGAGATTTAAATGCAAATCCCACTTTTATTATTTTTAATTTTATTCCTGTTTTGAATATAGCATTTGCAATGTTTTTATTGTTTGCGAAAAGTTTAAAAAAAGATAATTAAAAAATTATGAGTCAAATTCTTAAATTTTATCTAACAATATTTTTTGGAGCTATATTTCTAAACTCATATTCACAAAATACACAAGCAAAAAAAATTGACAGTTTGTTTGTCGAATTTCAGAAAAAATCATTTTACGGAAGTATAAATCCAGCTAAGGAAGAACTTGAAAAATATCAGCAAACTATTATTCCTGAATTAATTAAGCTTTTAAAAGACACAAGTTTTGTAAAATTAACGGATACTGCCGATTTAATCTACCCAGGAACTACCGTTTTTTATGGTCATGGATATTTTATTCCATATGATCTCGATTGGATTTCTGTTAGATCTGGCTGGCTTCTCGAAGAGGTTACATTTCAAGATTTTGGTTATAAGAATTTTAAAATTAATGATGAAACTTTACTGAAATTAATGAAGGAAAATTATAATGAATATATTCAGAAAGGAAATTATGAAGTAGATTGGAAAGAGAAAACTTCAGACCAAAAGAAAATAGAATATCGAAAAATACTTTCAAATAACGCAGAGAAATGGTGGAAAGAAAATTATAAAAAGTGGAATCGAATTTCTGCCATTAAAGAAGCATTAAAATCTAATAATGAAAACCGATTAAGTAACGTTTTTCAATATTTACGATTTGGAGAGTCTAAATGTGCTAATATGACTAAAGAACTTTATTCAACTGAAATAAAACCTATCATAGTAGAATTAGAGAAAACAAATCAATATCCTGAAATACAAGAACAAATTAAACTATTATTAAATGAGAGTGTTAGTTTGAAAATTCTAGACATAAAATGACAAAAGAGGAATTTTTATTTCATTTAAACGGTGCAAGTTTTGTGGCTCTGAAATTTGCCGAAAATTATGTCAAAGATAAATTGACTACTGATTTCAAGTATAATATAATTTTTACCCCGCCAAATGTCATCGGAAATATGGATCAATTTGATATTTATCCAGAAGATGAGGGAATTATAAGATTGAATTTGACAGATAAAGAAGTTGTTGAACTACTTTATCGAAAAAATAAAATACCTGTCTGGATTGATATAAATGTTCTTAAATCAAGCAGAAAAAGCACCACTTTCAATCTTTTATGTGCCGGAAGATATACTGATAATAAAGAAGAATATTATTATAATGCTAATGGATCAGGACCATTTGGAGTTAAAGGGCCAACTTTTCCCATTGGTTATAAAGAAGGCAAAAAATTTAGATTGAAATAAATTTCTAATCTTTATAAAAGATAATTATGCTTCAAAAAATTGTTTTAATGATATTACTTCTTTTGAGCCTTTCAGTCAAAAGTCAAAATATTAATGATACTGAAATAGTTGCAGATCATTCCATTTCTACTCAACTCTATACAAAATGCTTTGAAAATTTAAATCAAGGGATTGAAATTTTTGAAAAATATCCTTCTTTAAAAAGCAGGAAATTTTGTTCTCTTATTGAATGTATGTTTTTATATTCATATAAAGAAGAAGATATAAAATTTGCAGCCGAAAAAAGATTAATAGGTATCGCTACTCAATTATACAACGCAGGAACTCCTGTTTATTTAACTATGGGAATGGATAGTTATTGATATGCTACAGAAAAAAATAAAAATCTTGAAGATGATGATCATCTTGTTTATATTAATTACGGTGAGTGTACAAATCCAATTTTTTTAACAGATGCCGCTGAAATTATAAACAGACAAACTCTTTCCCTTATTAAGCAATCTACTTCTAAATAAATCTTTCTTTTAAATCAAAAAAACATAATCTTGTCATTCCGAGGAACGAGGAATCGCACTAGAAATTACGCAAAGAAAATACACAATCTTTGTCGATTTACGAGTGCGATTCCTCGTTCCTCGGAATGACAAACTTAATCTAAAAATCTCTATCTTTGAGTAACCCACTTCTTAAATAGAGCGTTATGAAAGACCATAAAAAATACAGCAATAAAACCAAAGCAGCTTTTATATTGCTCATTGTTATGCTGATAATTTTACTGGGGAATTTCAATACGCTTCGAAATTCTAAAAATGTAAACGACAATATCAACGCCATTTATAAAGATCGATTGGTTGTGGCACATTATATTTTTCAATACTCGAAACAACTTCATTTTATAAAGGCTGAAGCTAAAAAACTGGATTTAAGTGATAATATTAAAAAAAATGAAATCATTCATACTCTAGATATCATTCACAACATTGATGATTTATACGCTAAAACGGTTTTAACCAATAACGAAAAAAGACATTTTGATGCTTTTCTGGGTTCTTGTAAAGAAATCAACAAACAAGCCGAAAACAAAAACTGGAATAAAATAGCTTATTCGAGCGCACAAGCTTTAAAAACTTTAGAATCTTTATCTCAAATTCAAATTAAAGAAGGAAAAGCAAAGCTGGCAAATGCGAATGCAATGTACAGCAAAAACAATAGTTTAGGCCAGCTTCAAATTGCTTTACTTATAATTTTAGGCGGAATTACTTTTTATCTTTTAATTGTAAAGAAAATCAAAAGAAAGATCAAAATTCCAGAACCGCCAAGTATGAATTAGTTTATTTGAATTTCCTGTCTTCTTCATTTATTTGAAGATCATTTATACTGGCAAATCTTTTCTGCATTAAACCATTCGCGTCAAATTCCCAGTTTTCATTTCCATAAGCTCTAAACCAATTTCCATTAACATCCTGATATTCATACTCAAATCGCACTGCAATTCTATTTTCAGTATGTGCCCAATATTCCTTTTTCAATTTGTAATTTCTCTCCTTCTTCCATTTTTCAGTTAAAAAAGCAACGATTTCCTCGCGTCCGTTTACGAACTTATCTCTGTTTCTCCATTCGCTGTCAATAGTATACGCTTTTGAAACTCTTTCCGGATCCTGGCTGTTCCATGCGTCTTCTGCCAGCTGAATTTTTTCTTTTGCCGTTTCTAAAGTGAAAGGTGGCAGCGGTAATTTCTGTTCCATTATTTTAAAATTAAAGTTTGAATTATTTTTTTTGATTGTTCTATTAACTCGTTTGATTTAAATAGCTGACTTTCAATTATACAGCTTTCAAATAATAAATAAACATGATCTGATACTAGTTCATCTTTCAAAATATCACTGAAAAAATTACGTAAGTCACTTTTATGGCTTTGAATAACATTGAGAATCTTAACATTATCTGGTGGAATCTCTGAAAGTATATTTAGAAAACTACAGCCTCTAAAGTTTTCTTTTCCATTCATGTAAATCAAAAACTCAAAGGAGGCTAGAACTTTAGAATTTGAATCTCCTGCATTATTTGTAAACTTTAGTAATTCGTTAAACCAAAAGGAATGACGCTGCTCTAAAAATGCCACACATAAATCTTCTTTAGATTTAAAGTGCTGGTAAAAGCTCGCTTTCGCTACTTTAGATTCTTCAATAATCTGATTGATTCCCGTAGCATTATAACCTTGCTTATGGAATAAAATAAAAGTCTTTTCTAGAATTCGTTCTCTGGGCTGCATCTTCAATAATTTGATATACAAATATAAATATTATTTCAATATACAGACAAGTCTGTCTGTATTAATTTCAAAAAAAATCCAAAACTCATAAAGCTTTGGATTTTGGAATTTTTATATTAAAATTTTAAAGAAATTATCTGCTCCATTCAGCTATACTATCTTTATTCATTTTTACGTAATCTTGGTTGTTTGCAGCTTCTGCAGCGGCTAATGAAAGTTTAGCTGTTTCAACAGCACCTTTTTTGTCACCTTGTTTTGCCTGAATTAATGATTTTAATCTTGAAACATAATAAGGCTTATCAGTACTCATATCTAATGCTTTATCCACATATATTTTTGCAGTATCTAAATTTCCATTTGAAGAAAATAAATATTGTGATGCTGCGTAGTAATCATTCCAAGTTGGTCCAGCCAACGTTTTTTCGATACTTGCAATTGCATTTTTAGCTGTTGGAACTTCAAATTTTAAAGCAACATGAGAGTTTTCCCAAGCCATTTCTAAATAAGCAAAGTTTTGATCTAAACCATTAATTCCAATGGTAAAAGTTTCAACTGGAGTTGGCAGTGCATTTTCCTTAACTGTAGTTTTTAAAACAACATAAGCATCGTTCCAGTTTTCAGGTAATCCCCAGTTGTCTGTAGAAAGATAAAAAATAACTTCCCAGCTTTCGATTTTAGGAATGGTATAAATTGCATATTTTCCTTTTTTCAACGTTTTACCGTCAATTACAACATCGTCACTAAAATTAATAACGGTATTTTCATTTGCTCCGGTTCTCCAAAGTTTACCAAACGGAACTAAGTTTCCAAAAACAGCTCTTCCTCTCGCTCCCGGTCTTGAATACGTAACTTCAACATCGGTTAAACCCACTGTTTGTTTGATATAAGCTTTTGGACTCGCTTGCGGCGTTCTCACTTGTGCTTCAGCTGCAAAAGGTGCCAAAATGATGGCTAATGCAATAAGTATTTTTTTCATTATTAAGTGTTTGTTTGTTTTTTTTCAAATTTACGAATTCAATTACCTAAGAAATGTTAAATTTTACATAATTCAAGCCGTAAGCTGTGATATTTTTTGAGCGTTTAATTCGTTAAAATGATTGATAACGATATCTGCTTCTGATAAGTCTTGCATGTGTGAATGATCACTATTATAACCTACACAGTAAATTCCGGCAGCTTTTGCGGCCTTTACTCCATTTGTGCTGTCTTCAATAATAATACATTCTTCTTTTGGCGCAATTGACAATGAGGCTGCGTGATTAAAAATAGCCGGATTTGGTTTTGACTGCGGAAAATCTTCACCACTCACAATATGAGAAAAATATTGATGCAGATTAAATCTTGTAAATACGCGCTCAATCGTAACTTTTGAAGCTGATGAAGCTAAAATCAACTGAATTCCGTTTGCGTATATATCTTTAATTAAATCTTCAACTCCTTCTAAAAGATACAAATCTTCTTTGGTGTCAAAAGCATCATTAAAAATGTTTCTTTTTCTTTGAATCAAATCTTCGACTTCGTGTTCAATTGTCGGGAAAAAGCCTTTTAAACTTTGGAAAGTATTTCTCGTCGAAAATCCGGTAAATGAAGTGTACATCTCCTCAGGAACTTCAATATTTAATTCTGAAAACTGTTTATAGTAGGCATAACGATGAACGGGTTCTGTATCGACAATTACGCCGTCCATATCAAAAATTACTGTTTTAATCATTTTTTTTAAGGTTTCTGAGTTGCTAAGGTTGTAAATTCTAAGTTTTTGTTTCAGGTTTTCTTTGTTTGATGTTTCAAGTTACTGGATTGGGTAACTTTGACAAAGTTTACTCCGTTTCGAAACGTGAAACCTGAAACTTTAAACTTGAAACAAACCCTTCTACTCTTTTTTAAGTAAATAACGAATTACCGTTTCCGCAGCGTGAAGGCCGAATAATCCCGGCATGTAGCTGTTTGTTCCGTAGAAAGATTTTTTGAAGTTTTTTCCGTCGGTTAATTTTAAGCTTTTTTCGTTTTGGATTTCAGATGAAAAAACAACTTTTAATTTGTTGATATTTACCGCTTTTAATCTCTTACGAATTGCCTTAGAGAAATAACAGTTTATAGTTTTAGAAATATCGCCGACTTTTACTTTAGAAGCCAGCATCTTTCCTCCTGCTCCCATACTGCTAATGATTTTTACTCTTTTGCGTTTTGCAGCAATAATTAAATTCAGTTTTGGCGTAATACTATCGATACAGTCTAAAACATAATCAAATTCTGGAGAAACGATTTCAAAAGCCCTTTCCGGAGATAAAAATTCCTGAACACGCGTTAGTTTCAATTCTGGATTAATATCCATTAAACGATCTCCAACAATTTTAATTTTTGCTTCTCCCACTGTAGAATGCAAAGCAGGTAATTGTCTGTTAATGTTTGTAATATCTACAACATCACCGTCAACAATGGTCATGCTTCCTACTCCTGCTCTCGCTAAAAATTCAGCTGCAAACGATCCAACACCGCCTAAACCTACTACTAATACATTCGCATTACGCAAATTTTCTAATCCTTCCTTTGTAAATAAAAGCTCGGCTCTTTCTGTCCACTCTGCCATATATTCTATTTTGTTTTTTTAGTTTTTATCTTTTTTGTTTCAAGTTTCAAGTTTCAAGTTTCAGGTTTCAGGTTCTCTGCTGTCAGGCTGAGCGAAGGCGAAGCCTACGTCCAATTGGTGCGCCCTTCGACTTCGCTCAGGGTGACAAACTTATTTCACTTTTTATTAATTACTAAATATCCTTTTAAAATTACTTGAGATAATACCTTGTAATTCTTTGATTGTAATATTTTTATATTCTGATGCTAAATCGTAAACCTGCTTAATGTTTTCTTCAATTGTATCGGTTTCCAGAAAAAAACGATCGTTTGGAATATTCTGAAAAACGGTTTTTAAATCAGGATTTCTCAATAAATATTTTCCGAAAGAAATGTAGAATCCGTCTTTAATTAATTGTTCTGCCAGCTGATTGTTTTTTGAGAAACCGTGAATAATCATTGGAACAGAAATTTTTAATTTCTTTTTAATGGCTGTCACTTCCTGAAAAGCGGCAACACAATGAATCACGACTGGTTTATTGTATTTTTCGGCCAAAGCCAATTGTTTTTCAAAAACTATAATCTGCTGTTCTAACGGAATTTCGATTCGTTTGTCTAATCCACATTCGCCTATTGCCAGACAATTTTCACTTTGGAGTTTTTCTTCAATAATTTTCAATTCTAAATCAATTTCACTTTCCTTAATATGCCACGGATGAATTCCGATGGAATAAAACGGAATTGATGCATCAAATTCCTGCGGATATTGATTGACCAATTCTAATACATTAGATTGATTTGTAAATTGATGGGTATGAAAATTGAAGAATTCCATTAATGAAATGTTTTCACTCCGGCTTTGATTTCTACTTTTAAATCATTCTCTAACGGAACAAGCGGACATGAATACTTATGATTGTAAGCACAATATGGGTTGTATGCCTGATTGAAATCGACTGCAATTGTTTTTCCTTTTGGGATTTTTAAGTCGATATATCTTCCGCCAATGTAGCTTTCTTTTCCACAGGTTAAATCAGAAAAAGGAAGGAATAAATGGTCTTTGTATTCTTTTTGTTTAGAAAGTTCTATATTTCTGTAAACGTTCAGCTTCATTGAAACACCATTTATAGTAAAGGATAAAGTCCCGTATTTTATATATTGCGGTGTTCTTGTTCCGGTAGTTTTCATTTCGAAAACTTTTTCATTGACTGCTTTTTCAAATTTTGCGTTCACAAAATATTTTCCATCAATTGGATAAAAATCTAAAGTTTTAAAAGTCTTTAAATCTTCTTCCATTAACGGACTTGTCTTAGCATCAGCATATTCTGAGTTGATTTGCTTTTGGAATTTTTCAGCTTCAGTCTTGCTAAATTTACTTTGGCTAAAGCCAAAACTAAAAGCCAGAAGCAAAATAAGGGCAATAGAATTTTTCATCTTTGGAAATTTTATGCAAAAATAGTTTAAAAGTAACAAAGCAACAACCGTTGTACGTGACAAAGTTTCCTAACTTTGTGGCAAATACAATAATTATAATGCTCAAAACTGCCGCAAACCATTACTTCAACAATTTTAGAGGTTTTACAAGAGAAATTTGGATACTTACATTAATTACTTTCATAAATCGTGCGGGTACAATGGTGCTGCCTTTTTTATCTAAATATTTAAATGAAGATTTACAGTTTTCTTTAGATCAGGTAAGCTGGATTATGGTTTCATTTGGTTTGGGTTCTATGCTGGGTTCCTGGCTTGGAGGAAAACTTTCTGATAAAATCGGGTTTTATAAAATCATGGTTTTTAGTCTGTTTACCAGCGGAGTATCACTTTTCTTTGTTCAATATATTACCTCTTTCTGGGGTCTTTGTATTGCGATGTTTATATTAATGACTATTGCCGATATGTTTCGTCCTGCAATGTTTGTATCCTTGGGTGCTTATGCAAAACCAGAAAACAGAACACGCGCTTTAACCCTTGTTCGTCTTGCCGTAAATTTAGGCTTTGCTGCCGGACCGGCTCTTGGAGGTTTGATTATTATGGGAATGGGCTATTCTGGTTTGTTTTGGGTTGATGGAGCTTCGTGTATTCTTTCCATATCGATTTTTGCTTTATTAGTTAAGGAAAAGAAAAAAGTAGATCATGGTGATAAATCCGAAAGTGTAACAAATGTAAAATCAGTATTTCACGATAAAATATTTTGGGTTTTCTTATTTGTGAGTTTTATTACGGCAATGATTTTCTTCCAGCTTTTTACGACTTTACCTTTATATCATCATAAACAATATGGTTTAAACGAGTTTCAAACCGGACTTTTAATGACTTTAAACGGACTTTTGATTTTTGCTTTAGAAATGCCAACGGTTGGTTTTATGGAAAGAAAAGGTTTTCCAAAAATCAAAATCATCATTGTAGGATCATTTGTAATGGCATTGAGCTTCTTTTTGTTATTAATTAATGTTTGGGCCGGAATCCTGGTTATCAGCATGATTTGTATTTCAATTGGAGAAATCCTAACCTTCCCTTTTTCGAATGCGTTTGCCTTAAGTCGTGCTCCGCGTGGTCAGGAAGGACGTTATATGGCTTTGTATACAATGAGTTTTAGTTTGGCACATATATTTAGTACTAAACTTGGTTTTCGAATTGCGGACCATTTTGGTTATCAAAGCAACTGGTTATTTATGGCTTGTATCGGAGTTCTGGCTACACTTTGCTGTCTTTGGATTAGAAAAGCTTTACTTCTGGAGAAAAATAAATAAATTTAATTTAGACACATAAATCATTGTAATTCAAATAATTAACTTTGATTCTGAATAGCTTTTCTATGCTTTTAATTTACCTTGAAACGAAATTTTTAGTTAAATAACTATATTTATAGTTGTGTAACTAAAAAAATAGTTGTAGGTTTGAATTAAAATTAGAAAACATGCAAAAGTTAACCAACAAAGAAGAAGAGATAATGCAGATTTTATGGAAGCTTAAAAAAGCTTTTGTAAAAGAAATTCAGGCAGAGATTACGGAAGATCAGCCGCATTATAATACACTTTCGACAATTGTTAGAAACCTTGAAGAAAAAGGTTTTGTGGCGCATAATGCTTTTGGAAATACACATCAATATTATCCAACTGTAACTCTTGAAGCGTACAGCAAAAAATATATGAAAACGGCTATTGATAATTATTTCAACAGTTCGTATAAAAATATGGTTTCGTTTTTTGCCAAAGAAGAAAAAATTTCTGCAGATGAATTGCGAGAGATTCTGGCTATGATCGAAAATCCAAAAGACAATAAATAACAGTAAAATAAACGAAGAAAAATGATAATTATGGAATCAATATTTGTTTATATCGCAAAATCGGCTGGCTTAGTTGCATTATTTTATTGTGCTTATTATTTTTTACTTCGAAAAGAAACTTTCTTTACTAGTAACAGATGGTTTTTACTTACCGGTTTAATTACCTCAGTTGTACTGCCATTAATAGTTTACACTAAAGTTGTTTGGGTAAACCCTACTCCTATTCCAAATTTAAATTTTTCTGATGCAAATCTTATTCAAAATACTGAAAACAAATCTTTTGAAATAAACTGGATCTACGTTATGTTATCTATTTATTGCATTGGACTTTTAGTTTTCCTGATAAAATTTGCAATGGATTTTTACAGTTTGAATTCTATTTTAAAAGGAAAAAAAGTACATCAGCAGGCTGATTTCAAATTTATTGATACAAACGAAAATATTCCTCCTTTTTCTTATTTTGAATATATCGTATACAACTCATCAATGTATACACCTGCAGAATTAGAAAATATTATTGAACATGAAAAAGTGCACAGTGATCAAAATCATACTGTTGATGTTTTGATATCACGAGCTTTTTGTATGCTTTTTTGGTTCAATCCTATTATATGGCTTTATAAAAAGGCAATTATTCAGAATTTAGAATTTATTGCCGATAAAGAAGCTGCTAAAAAATTATCCGATAAAAAAGCATATCAATACACGCTTTTAAAAATAACAACACACGAAAGCTGTGTTGCCATCACCAATCATTTTTATCAATCATTAATCAAAAAACGAATTGTCATGTTAAACAAAAATCAATCAAAAAAAAGAAATTCCTGGAAGTATTATGTTGTAATTCCTGCACTTGCAGCATTTGTATTATTGTTTCAAATTGAAGTAGTTGCAAAAGAAAGACAACAAACTATAAAAGAAGTTTCGGGAGAAATTAAATCTGTAGATGTTTACAAAATCAAGAAAAACTCTACAGATGCAGAGTTGGAAAAAATTAAAGAAAATTTAAAAAAACTTCACAATGTTGATTTTGAAGTTTCTGATGTAAAAAGAAATGCTGAGAACTATTTAACTTCTCTTAAAGTTGCTATTAAAAACGGAAAGCAGCAAGCTCAATCTATTCAGGTTAACGGCGATAAAGCGATTAAAGATTTTGGAGTAATTGTTACTACAGACGAAAAAGGTCAAAAAAGCGTTGGTATTCAAACTGATGACGAAGCAAAGACTAAAGTTGCTGTTAGTAAAAAAGTAAGCTCTATAGATGCCTCTGAACCTGATAATGCTAAAACTGGAACCAGTAAAACAATAATCACTAAAATTGACACCAATGCTAACGATAATACTAATACTAGTACAAAAACTAATAGTAATGCTAACACAAATATTAGCACTACTGTAACTATTGATACAGACAACAAGACTAATACTAAAGTAATTACAACTACGAATGGTTCTGTTATTGCCATTTCGAATGATACAAAAGTTACTGGCAAAGTATTAGAAAATCTTGTAATTGTTGACGGAAAGGAAATGCCTGCTGGTTTTGATATTGAAGACATTGATGCAAAAGATATTAAATCTGTAAATGTTTACAAAGGAATAAATGCTGTAACTAAATATGGAGACAAAGGCTCAAATGGTGTAATTGAGATAGAAACAAAACATTAAGAGGCTGGTAATTTTTTAAAAATCTGAAAATGCAAAAACTAACCAACAAAGAAGAAGAGATAATGCACATTTTATGGAAGCTCAAAAAAGCATTCGTAAAAGAAATTCAGGCAGAAATCACAGAAGATCAGCCGCATTATAACACACTTTCGACTATAGTTCGAAATCTGGAGGAAAAAGGTTTTGTGGCGCATAATGCTTTTGGAAACACACATCAATATTATCCTGCCGTAACCCTTGAAGCTTACAGTAAAAAGTATATGAATACGGCCATTGATAATTATTTCAACAGCTCTTATAAAAATATGGTTTCGTTTTTTGCCAAAGAAGAAAAAATTTCGGCAGATGAATTACGCGAAATTCTGGCTATGATCGAGAATCCAAACGAAAAAAAGTAAACGAAGTAAAATAAATCATTATGGAAGCACTTTTCATTTTTATCGTCAAATCAAGTGGTTTAATCGCTTTGTTTTATTTTGCATACTTTTTTTTACTGCGAAAAGAAACCTTTTTCAATAGCAGCAGATGGTTTTTACTTGCCGGTTTAATAACTTCAATTGTTTTACCGTTTGTTGTTTATACAAAAGTAGTCTGGATTGATCCGGTTCCGCCGGTTCCGGTTGACTATTCTTCGGCTGCGAGCTTTCATTATACTCCAAATTATCATCCGCAAATAGCTGAAGAAGAATCTTTTGAAATAAACTGGAATCTGGTTTCATTAGGTATTTACGCACTTGGGTTTGCTGCTTTTATGATAAAATTCGGAATTGATTTCTACAGTCTGAATTCTGTCTTAAAAGGAAAAAAAATAGAACAGCAGGCCGATTTCAAATTTGTAGATGTTGAAGAAAACATTGCTCCATTTTCTTATTTTGATTATATCGTGTACAACTCATCAATGTACAGCAAATCAGAATTAGAAAGTATTTTAGAGCATGAAAAAGTGCACAGCGATCAACATCATACCGTTGATGTAATCATTTCGAGGGTTTTCTGTATTCTGTTTTGGTTCAATCCCATTATCTGGCTTTACAAAAAAGCAATTCTTCAAAATTTAGAATTCATTGCAGATAATGAAGCGGCTAAAAAAATATCAGACAAAAAAGCATATCAATACACGCTTTTAAAAATTACAACGCATGAAACATGTGTTGCCATCACCAATCATTTTTACCAATCATTAATCAAAAAACGAATTGTTATGTTAAACAAAAATCAATCAAAAAAATGGAATTACTGGAAATATTCTGCCATAATTCCGGCACTTGGAGCGTTTGTTCTCTTGTTCCAAATTAAAACAATTGCGCAGGAGAAAAAAGAACTTAAAGAAAAAACTGAAAAAGCTGCTTTGGCCTCTATAATTCAGGATGGAGAAGTTTATAAAATCACAAAATCGACTACAGATCAGGAATTAAAAGATTTAACGGCAAAATTAAAATCAGAACATAATGTTGATTTAGAAATTTCTAATGTTAAAAGAAATAGTGATAATGAATTAATTGCTATTAAAATTAGAGTTGTTAAGGAAAGCGGTAAAGTACATGTTATAGATATGAACAGTACTAAAGCCTTAAAAGACTGCAGTATTGTAATCGATAAAGATGAAGACGGTACAAAAAATGTAACCTTAGTAACTGATGATGAAATAGGTAATCCTGCACTAACTCAAAATCGTGATGTTGTAGTAAGAAACTTTGACTCTGATGTTTATCCAGAAGATCGTTCTTCACCAGTTCCTCCTGCTCCGCCTGTTGCGCCAATTGCTCCGGTTTTCCCTATTGGACCAATGCCGCCAGCGCCAGTTATTGACATGTCTAAAATGCCAAAACCGCCAGTTGCTCCGGCAAGCCCAAAAGATAAAGTGGCTTGGGCTAAATTTGAAAAAGAAATGGCTGAGTTTGAGAAAAAGATGGAAGCTTTTGAACCAGATCTTTCTGCTTACGAAAAACAAGTTGAAGCTATTATGGCACAGCGAGAAGCAATTTTCGAAAAACAAATGGAGAAATATGAAATTGCTATGGAAAAATTCAATTTTGACATGGACAAATTCAGCCAGGATGTTGAAATCAAATACGGCAGAGATTCAAAAGAATATGAAAGAAGCATAAAGCAGTATGAAAACGATATGAAACAGCATCAGCTTGACATGAAACAACATGAGAAAGATATGAAGCAGTTTGAAAAAGACATGAAACAACGTGAAAAAGAATTGAAAAAATGAGAAAAGGAAAACAGTAAAAAATCCTAAACATCTTTTCAATCAATAAAAAATCAATTTATTTTGAAGCTAAAAAGACTTTGTGAGTAACAAAGTCTTTTTTTATATCTTTGAAAAAACAAATCTGCCATGTATAAAATTTTAGCCAAACTAAATAAAATGCTACTGCCTAGTTTTACTAAACAAGGTCTGGATATTTCTAAAGCAAAAAAATGGCAAATGGCGATCATTGGCTATCGTGCATATGTTACTAAACGAGCTTTAGGATAATCAATTAAAAATACTTTTGTTCTTAGACAGCAGAAATAATTGATTTATTTTCTGCACTATTATATTTATGAAAAATAAAGAATTCAACCTACCTCCTGTTCCGGCAGTCTTATTGGCAATTATAAGTGTTCAATGCGGAGCTGCGATTGCAAAAACACTTTTCCCTGCAATTGGAGCAGCGGGAACAGCATCTATACGTATTGGCGTTTCGGCATTAATTTTATTATTGGCTTACAGGCCAAATTTAAAAGCAATTACGCCCGCACAATGGAAAATTGTAATTCCTTATGGTTTGTCATTGGGTGCAATGAATTTGATTTTTTATTTTGCGATAGAACGAATTCCAATTGGTCTGGCTGTAACTTTAGAGTTTATGGGGCCACTATTAGTGGCTATTATAGGTTCAAAACGTTTAATCGATTATTGCTGGGTTTTACTCGCTGCAATGGGAATTGTTTTAATAGCACCGTGGACAAATGATCGCTTAGATATTTTAGGAGTTATTTTTGCGCTTTTAGCTGGTGCACTCTGGGCAGCATATATAGTTTTAGGTGGAAAAATTTCGAAAATAATGAATGGCGGTCAGGCAGTTTCGACCGGAATGTTATTTGCTGCAATCTTGATTTTGCCTTTCGGATTCCTTGAAAACGGATTAGCGAACCTAACTCCAAAACTCTTCGGAATGGGAATTGCTCTTGCGCTTTTATCTAGCGCGATTCCGTTTACTTTAGAAATGAAAGCTTTAGGTCAGCTTCCTCCGCGTACATTTAGTATTTTAATGAGTTTAGAGCCGGCAGCTGCTTCTATTTGCGGATTTATCTTTTTACAGGAAAACTTAAGCTTTTATGAAATTTTGGCTGTATTGTGTGTTGTGGTTGCTTCTGCGGGAAGTACTTTGACCGCAAAGAAATAAAAAAAGCCCTGCATAACTGCAAGGCTTCTTCATTGTAGGCATTCTATTTTTGGAGATCTTAATTATTTTTTTGGTAACAAAACTGCATCAACTACATGAATTACACCATTTGACTGATTCACATCGGCAATTGTTACTTTAGATTTATTACCATTTTCATCGGTAACATATAAATCTTTTCCTTTCATCCAAGCCGTAAGAGTTCCGCCGCTTACTGTTTTAAGCGTAGCTTTTCCGTTTCCTGCTTTTATAGCTTCTGCAATATCAGAAGCATTCATTTTTCCTGCGACAACATGATAGGTTAAGATCGTTTGCAGTGTTTTTAAATTTTCAGGTTTCAATAATGACTCAACAGTTCCTTTTGGTAATTTATCAAAAGCAGCATTTGTTGGAGCAAAAACGGTGAATGGTCCTGCGCTTTGTAATGTCTCAACTAATCCTGCAGCTTTTACAGCAGCAACAAGCGTTGTATGATCTTTTGAATTAACGGCATTCTCAATAATATTTTTGTTAGGATACATTGCTGCTCCACCAACCATTACTGATTTTTGAGCAAAAGATGTAAATCCGAATGATAAGGCTAAAATGACTGCGGCTAAAAATTTTCTAGTTTTCATAATTATTATTTTAAGTTATATGTTCATTTACGGGGATATATACCTTTTGGTTTTGATTAAAAATTTATTTCATCAAAATTCAAATTGAAACAGACACAAAACTCATTACTAAAGCCAGCAAAACATTAGATTACAGTCTGTAAAAAATATTCAACGAAAAACTAATTTTATTAATATTTAATTATTATTTTTAGAAATAAAACAACTCATTATGCAAATTTTACCTAAAAAAGTAAGAAGTAAAAAATTGAGTTCACGAGTAGATTTAACTGCAATGGTCAGTGTTTCTTTTTTGCTGATTATATTCTTTATGCTTGTTGGTGAATTGTCTAAACCAAAAGTTTTAGTATATGATACGGGACGAGATAGAGGTTGCTGTGACTGCCCTCCTCCTCATTATGGAGAAAATAGATCAATAACCGTAATGTTGGGTGAAAATAATAAATTGATCTATTACATGGGGATTTTGAGTTCTCTGATAATTTCGCCAAAAGAAATTAAATATGGCAAAGAAGGAATTCGTCAGGAATTGCTAAAAAGAAATAAAAGTATGCTTGAATATTCAGCCGCCTTAGGAAAACCCGGAAGAGGAATCACTGTAATTATAAAGCCTAGCAAAAAATCTAATTTTAAAAATTTGGTTGATATTTTAGATGAAATGGCAATTGTTAATATTCAAACCTATGCAATCATTCCTGAATTTACGCCACAAGAATCTGAATTATTAGCTTCAAATTAATTCTTTTTAACTCAAATCTAAATCTATGAAAAATCTGCCTCAAAGAGTAAGAAGTAAAAAGTTAAGTTCAAGAGTTGATTTAACTGCAATGGTCAGCGTTTCATTTTTGCTGATTATATTTTTTATGCTTGTTGGTGAATTATCTAAGCCAAAAGTATTGGATTTAAGCTTACCAGCAAGATATGACGATAAAGAATGGAATGGTGTTATTAATTGTGGTGCAGGTGTAGGCCCTCGTATCATAACGGTTTTATTAGATGAAAATGATCAAATAATTACATATTCTGGTCTTTTGTTTCATCCTTTAGAAGATCCAAAAAAAGTAAGCTATGGTGATGGAGATAAAGGAATTAGAAAAGTTTTATTTGAAAGGAACAATAAAATTAGAAAATATTCAGCATCCGTTGGAAAACCAAAAAATGGCGCAATTGTAATTATTAAACCAAGTAAAAAATCAAACTTTAAAAATTTGGTAGATATTTTAGATGAGATGGCTATTGCTAAAATAGATACTTATGCAATTGTAAATGAATTCACGCCAGAAGAAGAAAAATTATTAGCATCAAAATAATTCTTAATTACTTAAATCTAGATCTATGAAAAATCTGCCTCAAAGAGTAAGGAGTAAAAAGTTAAGTTCAAGAGTTGATTTAACTGCAATGGTCAGTGTTTCATTTTTGCTGATCATATTTTTTATGCTTGTTGGTGAATTGTCTAAACCAAAAGTTATGGAATACAATTTGCCAAATTATGATGATGACGAATGGCGTTTTACAGGTTGTGTGCTCCATGATGAAAACCGTGTTTTAACACTTTTACTTGATGATAATAACAAAATAATTACTTATTCAGGATTATTATTTTTTCCAATTGAAACACCAAAAGAAATACAATACGGAAAAAATGGAATTAGAAAAGAATTATTAGAAAGAAATAAAAAAGTTTTAGAATATTCAGCCCAGCGAGGAAAACCTGGAAGAGGAGTAACGGTTATTATCAAACCAAGCAAAAAATCCAACTATGGAAATTTGGTTGATATTTTAGATGAAATGAAAATTACGGGTATAAAAACTTATTCTATTGTTGATGATTATACTCCGGAAGAAACAAATTTACTTGCATCAAAATAACACAAGAAAAGATTATTAAAATAAAGTCCCACTTTGCGGTGGGACTTTCTATTTAAGAGCAATTATTATTTCTTAATAAACTTAATTGCAGAACTTCCTTTATCTGATTTTACTTTAATAAAGTAATTACCTGTTTTAAGTCTGGAAACATCAATATCCGAAACTGATTTAGCATTTGGAACCGCAATTACCAACTGGCCTAAAATATCAAAAATTTCAAACGATTGTATTTCAATATTCTGAGTTGAATTTACATTCAGAGTATTACTTACTGGATTTGGATACAACGTAAAATACTTAGAAAACTCAAAATCTTGAATTCCTAATGTTTTAAAAGTTGATGTTGCTTTATTGGTTAAAATTGGGAAATTATAATCAAAGTAAATATTAGCTTCATTAGTAAATGAATCCCCTACTTGCAATGTTGGTTTTGTTTTGATTTTAAAAGCAATGTATCCGTCATTATTAGCATCATCAAAAGGAAGATTGATGTTTTCAAAAATAAACTCAACTTTATTTCCTTCTGAAATTTTAGTTACATAAGAATGACTTGAACTTGTTGGAATCAAAGTTGAAATATCGAATTTAGACAAATCAATCAAATCTTTTACTACAATGTTTTGCGCTGGGTATGTACCCGTATTTTCAAAACGAATCATATAATGAACATACTCACCTATTAAATTTGGAGTAATAACAGAACCTTCTAAACAAGTTTTATCATTTGGATCATAAGAACCTACAACAGTTTGATTTAAAACAAAAGTGTTGTCTAATGGTGTTTCATCTGTCTCTTGTGAGGAAATTGCAGTCGTAAATTTTAGAATATCTCCATTATTTACTGCTGGTGTTTCCATAGGACTATTTACATTTAATGTTAATAGAATTTCTTTACTTTCAAAAGGTTTTAAATTACTAAAATTCCATAGTAATTTATTATTCGACTGAGTTGATATTAATGGATTTGATATAATCAGATCTAAAACACTATCATCAAAAGCTAAATCAATTGAACCTGATTGTATAGCAGTTCCTTTATTTTTATAAATAATTTTATACTTCGCATCAAATCCTGGTCTTGCAGCTTCTAAAGGAATTAGTGATATTTCTAAATCCTGATGAATTCCATTTGGTGAAATACAAAAATCTTGTATAAAAGGACTGTTTTGAGCAGGAAAAACAACATTAACAAAAGAAGGTGAAATTACAAAATAATTAGAGTTTTCAATATTTGGCTTAATTGTCACCGCACCTTCCTGTACATTTATAGAATAAGAACCATCGTTTTTTGAATAAAAATTACGTGTATTGTTCCCGTTAGTAACAGTGTATTTAACATTTGAGAACAATGATTTAGATATTTCACATCCTTTATCATCAATATTATACTTATTAACACCTTTAATTACATAATGCTCTGTACCCGGAAAAAAGTTGCAATAAGTATTGATTTCACAATTTTGAATCCCGCTCTGAGTCAGTATCTGTTGGTAATATTTAATATTTTCCTCATCAACACATAAATACTTTAAATTTGGCGCGCTTAAAAAATAAGTATTATACGTTTTTCCATTTTTTAACAATAAATAAAGCAATGAATTATTACCTGTCAAACTTACACTAATCAGTCTTTTCAATGGAGACAAATCTAAAAACTCAACTTTAGTGGAAGAAGCTGTAAGAATTTCTAAATGCAAATTCTTTATTAAGTCTAAAGCTGCTAATGAAGTATTTGAACAATTTAATGTCTCTAAATTTTCTAACCCTGAAATATCGAGAGAAGTTAACAACATATTGAAATTGCAGCTTAATTTTTTTAAGCTTGGAAGATAGCCAAAATTTAATTTAACAAGCTTATTATCACTACAATTTAAATCATTTAACTTTGTTAAACTGGACACATCCAGAGATGTTAATTCATTATTATTGCAGTTTAAATATTCTAAATTAGCACAGTTCGAAACGTTAATATCTGTCAAAGAATTATATCCTGCATATAATGTTTTCAATTTTGTTAGCCCTGAAAGATCTATAGTTTTTAATCTATTTGATTCAAAACTTAGTTTTTCCAAACTAGTTAATCCTGTAAGATTTAAACTTGTTATAGCATTAGAACCACAATCTAAAAATTCCAGCTTACTTAACCCATTAAGAATTACATTAGTTAATTGTCCGTCAAGTAAATTTACTTTTTTTAGATTAATCAACCCTGTAAGATCTAATACCGAAAAACCATTCAAAGTACATTCCAATTCTGTTAAATTTGTTAATGGTGATAAATCTATTGTTTTTAAAGCAAGTCGACTGCAGTTAAGATATTCTAAATTTGGCACACCTGAAAAATCTAAACCTATAAGATTAATACAATGTGCGACATTCAGATATTTTAATTTTGTAAGCCCTGAAATATTTAAAGTTTTCATCTGATAGGTTTCAGAACAATCTAAAATCTCTAAATTTTTAAGTACCGTAAGATCCAAATTTTGACTGTAATAGCCAGAACAATTTAAATTTTTTAAGTTAGAAAAATACTCAATACCAGTAAAATCTCTAACAACACCTTCAGCAAGAGGTCTATAAGTAATTAGTTTATAAACTTTTTGAACTTCACTTACTTCTATTTCTAAATTATTATTAGAATCTACTTTTATTGCATTACCATTTATATCAAATGCTACATAATTATTGGTATCGGCCTGTAACAAGATTTCTTTAAAAACGACGTCCGGAATAGTAATAACTTGTGCATTTAAACTATTAAAAAAGCATAAAGCCAGAACCAAAAAGTAGAGTTTCTTCATATTAGGAAATTTTGAAACAAAAGTAACTTTTTAACAGACTAACACAACTTTAATTGTTAAAATTCTCCAAAAAAATTAAAATTAAGCATAAAAAAAGTCCCACATTGCTGTGGGACTTTCTATTTAAAGAAAACTAAGAATTATTTTTTCTCAGTTTTTTCCATTTTAGCTTTTAATGCAGCTAATACATCATTGTTATCTCCTAAAGTTGCAGCTGGTGCATTTGTAGTAGAAGCAGATGAAGTATTTTCAGTTGCAGCTTTCACGTTTTTCTCTTCTTCTTCACGGAAGATAGCAGTGTGAGAAGCAACTACTCTTTTGAATTCTTTGTTGAATTCGATTACTTTGAAATCAGCAGTATCACCTTTTTTCAATTTCTTTCCGTCTTCTTTTTCAAGGTGACGAGTAGGAATGAAAGCAACGATATCATCTCCGAATTCTACAGTAGCTCCTTTGTCAACGATTTCAGAAATTTCACCATTGTGGATAGTTCCTACAGCGAAAGAATCTTCGTATTGATCCCAAGGATTAGCAGTAGTTTGTTTGTGACCTAAAGATAATTTACGTCCTTCAACATCTAATTCTAATACAACTACATCAAGTTTTTCACCAACATTTACAAATTCAGATGGGTGTTTGATTTTCTTAGTCCAAGAAAGGTCAGAAATGTAGATTAATCCATCAATTCCTTCTTCTAATTCTACGAAAATACCAAAGTTTGTAAAGTTTCTAACGATACCTGTATGTTTAGAACCTACTGGGTATTTAGAAGTAATGTCAGTCCATGGATCTTGAGTCAATTGTTTGATACCTAATGACATTTTACGGTCATCTCTATCTAAAGTTAAGATAACAGCTTCAACAACATCTCCAACTTTCACGAAGTCCTGAGCAGAACGTAAGTGAGTTGACCATGACATTTCAGAAACGTGGATTAAACCTTCAACACCTTCAGCAACTTCGATGAAAGCACCGTAATCAGCGATTACAACTACTTTACCTTTTACTTTATCACCAATAGTTAAATTAGCATCTAAAGCATCCCATGGGTGAGCGTTTAATTGTTTCAATCCTAATTGAATTCTTGTTTTCTCATCATCGAAATCAAGGATTACAACGTTTAATTTTTGGTCTAATTCAAGAACTTCACTTGGGTGGTTGATTCTGCTCCAAGAAAGATCAGTAATGTGAATTAATCCGTCAACACCACCTAAGTCAATGAACACACCATAAGAAGTAATGTTTTTAACAACACCTTCTAATACTTGTCCTTTTTGTAATTGACCGATGATTTCTTTTTTCTGTACTTCGATATCAGCTTCGATAAGCGCTTTATGAGATACAACAACGTTTTTGAATTCGTGGTTAATTTTTACCACTTTGAATTCCATCATTTTGTTTACATATACATCGTAGTCTCTAATTGGCTTAACGTCAATTTGAGAACCAGGTAAGAAAGCTTCGATACCAAAAACGTCAACGATCATACCACCTTTAGTTCTGCATTTTACAAAACCATTAACGATTTCACCTGTTTCGTTTGCTGCGATAACTCTATCCCATGATTTAATAGTACGAGCTTTTCTGTGAGATAATACTAATTGACCAGTTTTGTCCTCACGGATGTCGATTAATACTTCTACTTTGTCACCCACTTTTAAGTTTGGGTTGTAACGGAATTCGTTTAAAGAAATAACACCTTCCGATTTTGCGTTGATATCAACGATAACGTCTCTATCTGTAATTCTAACAACTACACCTTCAACTACTTCTTCTTGATCTGTAGCGATGAAAGTTTTAGATACTAGTTCTTCGAATTCTTGTAAGTTTTTCTCGTCAACAGCATCAATTCCTTCTTGGAAGTTATGCCAGTTAAAATTCGCTAAAAACTCTTCTTGTGTTTTTGTTTGTTCAGACATGCTGATAAAAAAATTTGTATTCTGTTTTTCTCGAGTTTCATAAAGCAGTAGAAAATACAGAAGTTGTTTTACATAAATAGTTGATACCTAAAGGAAACTCTTCTTCGCCAAAAGGACTGCAAAATTACTACAAATATTTGTACTTACAAAATAATTCCAGATGATTATCCGTCAATTGTTCAGGAGCAGAACATTTTAAGCTTTTCAAGACCTAAAGTCCCGCTTTCGCTCTTATCTTTTTCTGTCTAAAGGAGCCAGAAAAAGGATAACCGCTCTATCGGGGCTAAACTAGACGTTTAGCAACTTTTAAGACCTTTTTGTCAGACTGAGCGAAGTCGAAGCCTTTATAAGTAACGATGGGCTTCGACTTCGCTCAGCCTGACAATCGTTTTCACAATAAGAAACACAACAGGTTTTTAAAACCTGTCGGTTTACTATATATGATTATCTTTGTCAAAGTTTAAAATTTTTACAAAGATTTTTCTAAATCAAGTTCAAACAACTTAGGATTTTCGAACTTATTCTCGTCAAGTTGAAAGTTTTTATCATAAAATTTCCAAGGTGAATTAGCAAAGAAATATAATTTATCATGAACTAAAGCCGCTAAAGCAGGTTCATTAAACTCTTCCCTATTATTATCTAAAATTATAAAATCAGTTATTTTAGTTTCAGAATCATTTAATTTGTAACTCATAATTCTAATGGGTACTACTCCATTTTCAATTGCTATTAGTGAATTTTTATAATAAAGTAATCCGTCAATTCCTTTTTTAGAAACTTCATTCGGAAATTCCAGCCAAAGTTCTTTTTTCGTTTTTATATCAACTACACAAATTCCTTTTAAATAATCCGCAATAAACAATTTTGACTCGTTTTTATTAAATGTAATTCCCTGCAGATTAAAAGCTTCATTTCTTAAATCCTTCCATAAAATCAAATTATCATTTTCAATTTTATAAATAATCGGTTCAGCACTATCTGATATAAAAACATCATTATTTTTCTCCACAGCAATATCTCCAAAAACATGATTACCTTCAATTGTATATCGCTTAATCAGTTTTTTAGAGGAAATATCAATTTTTAAAATCTCACTTTTTCCATCCAGTTCTTTTCTAAAACCATTCATTTCAGGAATTGCAGAACAAGCAGCCCAAAGATATTTTTGATCATCATCTGCTTTTAAAGCAAAAACCGAATACAAACAATCTGTAAACCAATCAGAGCATTTACCAGACGCATCAAAAGAAACAATCTTTTTATTCCGAATACTTGATGACAGCCAAAGCTTTTGTTTCTCTAAATAAAATAATCCTTCCGGATGAAGATCTTTTTCTGAAAGGCTTAGTTTTTCAACTGAATTTTTAATTGCTTTAGATTGAGAAATTTTTAACTTTAATAATTCCTTAAAACCATTATCATTTTTAATAGATTCAAAATCAGAATCGTCTTCAAAAGGAACTGTATTATTTGCCAGAATCATTCTTTTTAAAACTAACAAAGTTTCGTATTTTTTGCCATTCAAAGCATAAGCCGATGCCAAATTATAAGTAAAGGTGGGATGTGCCGGCCTAATACTGTCCAATTGTTTGGTCAATTTTAAAAACTGAATATAATCTTTGCTTTTATAAGCTTCTACACTTTTCTCATACAATGCTTTGGTTTGAGAAAACCCAAAAGTCCCAATTAAAAGCAAAACAAATAATTTTAGTTTCGGCATCGTTAAAGTCTTAAAAATGACTACTAAGTTATTGTTTTTATTTCAATAGCAATATTTTTAAAAGAAAACAAAAAGTAATATAAATACAGTAATTACAACTACAAGAGAGCCTATGAAAAGAGCTGAATTAATATCCTCTTTTCTTTTTTCATATTCAATAACAAAACTACCTGGATTTATATAATACATGTTATAGGCTTTTGGATGAATTTTTATGTCAGGTCTAAAATGTGACAATCCTAATAACAAACCTCTAACTAATTCTAATCGATTAGTATAAAACATACTAAAAATATGATTTCCGGAAAATAATTCTTTATGAACTTCTACATTCCCATTTATTGAAACAAACCAAAAAAATGTTTCGTGACTATATTTGCCGCTCCCAACCATCTTTGCGAAAACATCATAATTTAAAAGATCAGAATCAGATGAAGCACTAATTTCTTTTATCGTTCCTTTAAATTCGTCAATTTTTTCAAAACTATCCCACGTTATTATTTTTTCAACTTTATCATTAAATTTATTTACATAATGAATTCCTTGATTATCAATAACCGTGGTGGTATACTTCATTGTTTTCTTTAAATAAACTATCTGAAGTGTAATAGGAAGAGTTAATAAAAAGCATATAAAAATCAAATTTTGTTCTAAAGGAAGAAAAAACAGAAGTACAAAGAAGGCTCCTAAAACCAATAGAAAAGAAATCAACAATAGTAATCCAAAACCATAATTTAAGATTTTTGACGGACTTGAAGTTACTGGACTAAATGGAGGAAGGTCTCTTTTTTGATTATTCATATGACAGATTAAAACACTAAAATATTTAAAAAATTTGTGATAAAAAAAATCCTATTTCCAAAACTGAAAATAGGATTTAAATATTTTTTAAAAGAAATTATTAATGACTCAAATTCTCCATTTCTTTTGGGTCATGCTTATACTTAAATAAGAATACAAATAAAATCAAAATAACAAATGCATATCCCGCAAATGAAAACCAAACGTTAGTCCAGTGAACTACATTACCTGTAGTAAAATATCTAACTGTTCTTCCTGCAAACTCACCACCTAATATAGCACCAATTCCATTTGTCATTAACATAAATAATCCTTGAGCACTTGATCTAATTTTACTATCCGTTTCTCTTTCAACAAATAAAGAGCCCGAAATATTAAAGAAATCAAAAGCCATTCCGTATACAATCATAGATAAAATTAAGAAAATTACTCCCGATCCAGGATTTCCAATTCCAAACAATGCAAAACGTAAAACCCAGGCAATCATGCTAAATACCATTACTTGTTTTATACCAAATCTTTTTAGAAAAAATGGAATAGTTAAAATGAAAAGGGTTTCTGAAATTTGAGATAATGAAATTATAAAGACAGAATGTTCTACTCCAAATGTACCGTGATATTCAGGATTAGAACCAAAACTTCTAATAAATGTATCACCAAACATATTTGTAACTTGTAATGCTGCACCTAATAACATTGCAAAAACAAAGAAAACTGCCATCTTTTTTTGCTTAAATAATACAAAACTATCTAATCCAAATTTACTTGACAAAGATTGATTTACGTTTTTATTTTCAGCTGGAACATCCGGCATTGTAAACGAAAACAAACCAGTAACAATCATAGCAACTGAAGCAAAAATAAACTGATTTGTATTTGATTTCCAATCCGTCAAATCAGTAATCCACATTGCAATTATAAAACCTACTGTACCCCAAACACGAATTGGTGTAAATGCTTTTTGAACATCAAATTTAAATTTATTCAAAACAGCATAACTAACAGAATTATTTAAAGCGATAGTTGGCATATAAAAACAGCTGGTTGCAAAAATAACCCAATACATTTCTTGGGAATTATTTGCTTTAGTTGCAAAAAAAATGGCAATCCCGGCAATTATATGCGAAACTCCCAAAACTTTTTGTGCACTGAAATATTTATCTGCAATGATACCAAGTAAAGCCGGCATGAACAAACTTGCCCACCCCATAGAGCCATAAGTCCTTCCTATTGATAAACCAACACTACCACCTTCAATTGGGCCAAAAACCTGTCCCATGTAACCACCTAATGAAATCAACCAAACTCCCCAAACAAAAAATTGGAGAAAATTCATAATAGTCAGTCTTAATTTAATTCCCATATAATGAAATTGTCTTTTTAGTAAAAATGAAGTCGTAAAACTACCATTTAAAATAATATCTACAAAAAATTAATCTATTTTAACAACATCATTTACTAATTCTAAAACAGCAGCAAATTGTTCTTCTTTATTTAAGTAAGAATTATCGATCTCAATAGCATCATCTGCAATTACAAGCGGAGAATCTTCGCGGTGTGTATCTATATAATCTCTCTCCATGACATTCTTTAAAACATCTTCATAAGAGACATTATCACCTTTTTGCTGTAATTCGTCAAAACGTCTTTGCGCACGGGTTTCCGCGCTGGCAGTCATAAATATTTTAAGTTCGGCATTTGGAAAAACTACAGTTCCAATATCTCTGCCGTCCATTACAATCGCTTTATTTGTTCCCATTTCCTGCTGTTGCTCCACTAATTTAGCACGCACTTCAGAAATTTCGGCTACTTTGCTCACAAAATTAGAAACCTCAATAGTTCTAATTTGTTTTTCAACGTTTTCACCATTCAAATACATTTCGGCAAAACCTAAATCAGCATTAAATCTAAACTCTAACTGAATATTCGGTAACGCCTGAATCAGAGTTTCTTTATCAAAAAAATCAGCTCCAATCAACTTATTCTGCATGGCAAAATACGCCACGGCGCGATACATTGCTCCTGTATCCACATATACATATTCAAGTTCTTTTGCCAATTGTTTTGCCAAAGTACTTTTCCCTGTTGATGAAAACCCGTCGATAGCAATTGTAATTTTTTTCAATTTTTTATGTTTTAATTTTTATTCTCTAAATAATACGATATGTGACTATCAAACAGTCAAAAAATATAACTGCAAATGTAACATCTTTCTGTGTAAATTGAATGTTTCAAACAGCAATAACAAAATCAAATTGTAACGTTTTCAATTTCTGTTATTTGTCCAAAAAAAAACTATTATTGCAGAAAGTTATGCTGCTTTCTGAAATAATAGTGTATTGTTGAGATACTTCTAAATAATATTTTTAATAATAAATATCTAAAAGAATATTCGACTTAGAACTATCAATTATCTTTTCTATACGTTTAAAAAATTGTTCGCTAACCATTGGACATCCTTTACTGCGGCTGATGTAATAGTTTTGTTCTTCGGCAGGAACTGCAGAATAAGAGTGTAATACAATCGCTCTTTTTAAAGCATTATCATTAGTTTCATCTAAACCCATTAATCTATAGGCTTTCCCGAAAATGCCTTTGTAATTTTTGCCTATTGCATATCTGCCAAGTGCTGTGCAGTTTGAGTTAGGTTCATTACTAAATTTAAGCATTCCGTTAATACCCGTTTCAGAGCCAGAGCCGTGCGCTACAAGACCTTGATCAATAATTTGATTTTTCTCTAAATCGTAAACAAAAAAACGATTTTTTCCTGAGGGTACTTTCATATCAACCAAAAATGCAATTTTAGTATTGTATTTATGATCGATTTTCATCATGTCTCTAATTTCATCTACCCTGTTGTTAATTCTTTCGATTTCGACACTGGTAATAGAAGCTTCTTCTTTGAAGTAGTGTTTTGATCCAGTAAAAACACCTACAGTCATAAACAAAAATAAACTGAATAATTTCATATAAATTATTGGAGATTTAGAATTAAACCAAAAAGACTTGTATTTCCTGCCAATGTATATCTAGAGTACGAATAGTTAAACTTTAACTTATTCATCTTTAATCCAAAACCTAATGAAATTCCTGAAAAATTACGTTGTTCTTCTACACGTAATTCTTCTCCTCTTCTAAAATTATAACCTAAACGCAGGTTCACTGCTTTTTTAGGAAAGAGTTCAATACCAAAAAGAACATGCCTCAAAGCATTATTCACAAAGGAAACCTTCTCATTTGTTGTTGAACCATCAATATTGGTTTCTCCGCGAACGGGATTCGAAAAAGAAATATTCCATTGCTGTAAATTCTCTAAAGTAAGATGCCAGCGAATAGGAACATGTTCTAATTCCTGCGAAATTCCGGCAGTAATTTCAAACGGTAAATTTTCCTGTATTCCTGAATATGTTCTAAATTGTGTACCTATATTACGAAATACGAGCGCATAATTTAAATCATTTTTTTCATCAATATATAATAAACCTATATCTACTGCACCTCCAATCGAATTATAACTTTCTAATGTTGAAGTTATCAACTTCGCACTAGCTCCAATATGAAGATCCGTAAAAGGAACATTATAAGCATATCCAAATGACAATGCACCTTCATTTCCTGTAAAATCTGATGTAGCCTGACCGTTTTCGTCGTATCCTTCAAAAGATCCGTAGTTTATATAATTAACTCCGGCATAGAAAGTCTGCACGTGGCGGTCATAAGTATAAGCATAGGAAGCACTCCCATAAGAAGCTTCTCCGTAATAATTTCCATAATTCAAGGCTAAATGGTTGTCCATATCTGCGTTTAAAACGGCTGGATTGGACATAGCCTGGTTAACATCTTCGTCATATATCGTAATCACTTTTCCACCCAGCGCTGCCTGACGCGGAGATGCTGTTAAATTTAGAAATTGATAGGTGTAACGCCCTCCAACCTGCCCGAACGAAACCGAACAAAGTAGTAACATTAAAAATAAAACATAGTGTTTTGGCATTTGTTTTTGTGGCGTTCCTATATGGGAATAACGCAAATACAAATATAAAATTATATAACGCCAAAAATAAAATTATAGCTTAAATAAATTCCAATAAAAAAAATCCAAACTCCAATAGTAAAATTGGAATTTGGAATTTAAATATTGAAGCTTAAAATTGAAGTTTATTTCAACGTTTTAGCATTCTTTACATTTTGATCTGTTAAAGCTAAAGCCAGAACTTCGCTCATTTCTTTTACATAATGAAAAGAAAGGCCTTCTAAATATTCAGCTTTAATTTCGTCAATATCGCTTTTGTTTTCGTGACAAAGAATAATTTCTTTAATTCCTGCTCTTTTTGCAGCAAGGATTTTTTCTTTGATTCCGCCAACAGGCAATACTTTTCCACGTAAAGTGATTTCTCCAGTCATGGCAAGGCTTTTCTTAACCTTCTTTTGAGTCAATAATGAAACTAAAGAAGTAAGCATTGCAATACCTGCGCTTGGTCCGTCTTTTGGCGTTGCACCTTCCGGAACGTGCAGGTGAATGTTATATTTTTGGAATAATTCAATTCCTAAACCTAACTTTTTAGCATTTGCTTTAATGTATTCTAAAGCAATTGTAGCCGATTCTTTCATTACATTTCCAAGGTTTCCGGTAATGGTTAAAGAACCTTTTCCTTCGGAAATTAATGATTCTATAAATAAAATATCTCCTCCAACACTTGTCCAGGCTAAACCTGTAACAACTCCGGCAACATCATTGTTTTCGTATTTATCGCGCTCTAATCTCGGAACACCTAAAACTTTTACGATATCTTCGTCAGTAACTTTTTTGTTGTACTCCTCTTCCATCGCAACGGCTTTTGCAGCATTACGAATTACCTGAGCAATTTTAGTTTCTAAATTACGAACTCCAGATTCTCTTGTATATCCTTCAACAATTTTTTCTAATTGTTTTTTTCCAATAGTCAAATCTTTGGCAGTTAATCCGTGTGCTTCTAATTGTTTTGGAAAAAGGTGTCTTTTTGCAATTTCTACCTTTTCTTCAATTGTGTAACCTGACATTTTGATAACTTCCATTCTGTCACGTAAAGCAGGCTGAATTGTAGCCATATTGTTTGAAGTCGCAATAAACATTACTTTAGATAAATCAAATCCCATTTCTAGGAAATTATCATAAAAAGCACTGTTTTGCTCAGGATCTAAAACTTCTAATAATGCAGAAGATGGATCGCCGCTGTTTCCGTTTGATAATTTATCAATCTCATCTAAAATAAAAACCGGATTTGAAGTTCCTGCTTTTTTTAAACTTTGAATGATACGTCCCGGCATTGCTCCTATATACGTTTTTCTGTGTCCGCGAATTTCTGCTTCATCACGTAATCCGCCTAACGAAATACGTACATATTCACGTCCTAAAGCTTCGGCTACAGAACGCCCAATAGAAGTTTTACCAACTCCCGGAGGCCCTGTTAAACATATAATTGGTGATTTCATGTCATTTCGCAATTTTAAAACTGCCAAATGTTCAATCATTCTTTTCTTCACTTCATCAAGACCAAAGTGATCTTTATCTAGTATTTTTTGAGCAAATTTTAAATCAAATTTATCTTTAGAATATTCGCCCCAAGGCAATTCTAAAAACAACTCTAAATAATTACGCTGAATTCCAAAATCTGGCGACTGCGGATTCATTCTGCGCATTTTAGATAATTCTTTTTCGAAATGTTTCTGCGTTTTTTCGTCCCATTTTTTGGTTTTCGCTTTTATTCCCATTTCGTCCATTTCTTCTTCCTGCGAAACGCCTCCCAATTCTTCCTGAATGGTTTTCATTTGCTGATGAAGGAAATATTCACGCTGCTGCTGATCTAAATCAAAACGAACTTTTGACTGAATGTCATTCTTCAATTCTAATTTTTGAAGCTCTACATTCATATAACGTAAAGTTTCTAAAGCACGCTCTTTTAAACCATTTATCGACAAAAGACCTTGTTTTTCTTTTACAGATAAATTCATATTTGAAGAAACAAAATTGATTAAAAACGACTGGCTTTCAATGTTTTTAATAGCAAATGTAGCTTCAGATGGAATGTTTGGGCTTTCTTTAATGATTTGAATTGCCAGTTCTTTTACAGAATCTAAAATAGCTGTAAATTCACTGTCATTTTCATCAGGACGTTCTTCTGACACTTCTTTAATAGTAGCTGTCATATAAGGATCTTCTGAAACAACTTCGTCAATTTCAAAACGTTTTTTTCCTTGTAAAATAACGGTTACATTTCCGTCAGGCATTTTTAAAACACGTAAAATACGTGCAACAGTTCCTATTTTATGAATATCGTCTTTTGACGGATCTTCGTCTTCTTCATTAATTTGAGAAACAACTCCAATGATTTTTCCGCCTGCATTGGCATCATTAATTAATTTGATTGATTTATCTCGTCCTGCAGAAATTGGAATTACAACTCCCGGGAATAAAACTGTATTTCGTAAAGGTAAAATTGGCAGAGAAACAGGAAGTTCTTCATTGTTCATTTCCTCTTCGTCCTCTGGAGTTAATAATGGAATTAATTCTGCTTCTGAATCAAATTCTTGAAGTGACAGATTGTCAATAGTGAGTATTTTATGATTTGACATAATAATATATAAGTCTTTTTGTCATTAAAAGTTTAATACTATTTGTAAATACAGTCTTAAAAGTTGTAGAATCTATTAAGTGTTTCATTTACAAGATAGGCCATAAAAATAGACAATCATTATGCCAAATGCAAAATAGTGACGGCTGAAATTTAGTTTTAGTGCCTAATTTCATTTATTTCTAAAAAAAATAAAATTAATTTTATAAAAACTGTAACATATTAAAAAAAGCAAAGTCATTATAAAAAACTAGCAACCATTACTTGAGTATAACAAATCAAAATATCGAAGAATTAATCGCACTTTGTAAAAACAACAATCAAAAGGCCCAATTCGAAGTTTACAATCGTTATTGTAAAGCTATGTACAACGTGGCTTACAGAATTGTAAAAGACGAGCATTTTGCACAGGACGTCATGCAGGAAGGTTTTTTGAAAGCTTTTACAAAAATTAACGATTACAAACAGGAAGTTGCGTTTGGTGCGTGGCTTAAAAAAATCATCATTAATTATAGTATTGATTTTTATAAGAAAAACAATGCTTTCCAGATGGAAGACCTGAACAAAACGCTTTTTAAAATAGAAGAAAACGATTCTATATTGTCTGAAAGTATTGATCTGAATTCGCTTAAAGTGAAACAGGTTTTAGATACCATTTCGGGCCTGAAAGACAATTACAGAATGGTTTTGACGCTCTTTTATATTGAAGGCTATGATCAGGAAGAAATCTGCGAAATATTGAATATTAGCTACGCCAACTGCAGAACCACTTTAAGCCGCGCCAAAGAAAGTTTACGAAAAAAATTAGAGGAGATATGAAATCGCCACTTAAAAAAAGTTTGTGTACACAAACACCAATAAATAAAAAGGCGATACCATATATCACCTCTAAAAAATAAAATCTGGATATATGAAAAAGGAAAATGACGATTTAGATCAATTATTTAACAAGTTTGAAAATCAATGGGATATTCATGAAATGAATCCGGATCATCAAATTGATTTTTTAGACAAATTGAATAACAAAAAGCCACGAAAAAAGAATTATGCCGGCTGGGCCATTGCTGCATCTATTGCTGTGCTTTTGAGTGTATCACTATTTTACAATAATAATGAAAAACCAAAGGAACTCAAATTTGCATCGCAGGAAACCAAACGTACCGATTCTATCTTCAGTATTTTAATCGAGAATGAGCTAGTTAAATTAAAAGAAAAGAATTCGCCGGAAAATGAGCAGATTATAAATGATGCATTAAAACAAATGAAAGTGTTTGATGCCGATTATGAAAAAATCATTAAAGAGGTTCAAAAAAACGGAGAAAACAAGCAAATTATTTACGCTATGATAAGCAACCTGCAAACGAGAATTTCTTTTTTGCAGACGGTTTTGAAGCGAATTGAAGAAAACGAAAATTTAAAAAACACATCTAATGAAAAAACATTATAATTTACTAATCTTATTGCTTTTGATTCCTTTTTTAGGATTTTCAAATGATGATACTTTTATTACCAAAGAAAAAAGTATCAAAAAGACCTATATCGTCAACTCTAATGCAGGAATTGATATTGATAATAAATATGGAAACATCACAGTATCGACCTGGGATGAAGATAAAATTGACCTTGACATTACCATTAAAGTTAATGGCACAAACGAAAACTGGGTAAATGAAAAATTAAACAGTATTGACGTTGAAATTACAGCGCTGAAAAGCTTAGTAACTGCAATAACTAATATTGGAAACTCGACTTTTAAAAGCAAAGGAAGCAATAACAGTTTTGAAATTAATTATGTTATTAAAATTCCTAAAAATGGTTCTGTAAAATTAGTTAACAAATATGGAAACATTACAACGCTCAATTTAGAATCGACAACGGATATTAGCTGTAAATACGGAAAAACAATATTAGGAAGATTAAACGGTTCAAGCAACCGAATTGAAATTGCATACTGCCAAAATTCAAGCATTGAGTATATAAAAAACGGAAATATTGATGCCAGATATTCGGGCTTAAAAATCACGGATTCCGGAAATCTTAACCTTGATGCAAATTACACCGATGTGACCTTAAATGATGGCCAAAATATTAAATACAGCTGTAATTACGGAACTTTTAAATTTCAGAAAATCAATTCATTATCAGGTTCCGGGAATTATTTAACCATTTCGATTGGAGAAATTTCAAGCAGTTTTAATTTTGATACCAATTACAGCAAAATCAGTGTTAAAACTATTACTGAAAAAGCTGGAAATATCAGCATAAATTCAGGATATACAGATGTATCACTTGGTTTTGATCCCAACTACGCTTTTGATTTTGATATATCTGGCCGATACAGCAATATTAAACCTGACAATGCTTTAGATATTTCGGTTTCTGAAACTAAAAGTAATACGAAAAGAATAAGCGGCTTTTACAAGAAAAAAGGACAAAATAAAATCAACATCAATACAAACTACGGCAGTGTGTCAGTATTAAAAAATTAATCATCTAAAAAATCAAGACTATGAAAAAATCAATTCTATTATTAGTTTGTACAGTGTTTCTTTTGAGTTTCAATACAAACGCTCAAAATAAAATTAAAGGAAACGGTAAAATTGTAACTGAAACCAGAACTACAGGAGATTATGACGGTATTAAAATTTCGGGTTTTTATGATGTAAATCTTGTTGCCGGAAAAGAAGGAAAGATTACGATTAAAGGAGAAGAAAACTTACTGTCATCAGTTAAAGTTGAAGTAGAAGATAACACCTTAAAAATTTATATTGAATCATTCAAAAACATTAGACCAAGCAGCGGTAAAACTATAGAAATCACGGTCCCGTTTGAAAAAATTTCTAATGTCGCTATGTCAGGATCAGGAAATGTTCAAACAAAAGATATCATTAAAAGTGACAAGCTTCAAGCTAAATTATCAGGCTCAGGAAACTTTAATTTAGCAATTGATTCTAATGATTTTGAACTTAGTTTAAGCGGTTCAGGAAATGTACATTTAAAAGGAACTGCTGATAATTTCACCACAAAACTTTCTGGCTCCGGAGATATTGATGCCGAAAATTTAAAATCTAAAAATGTAGATGTAAATGTTTCGGGTTCAGGAAATAGTAAAGTTACCTGCAATGATAAATTAACCGCAAGGGTTTCTGGCTCTGGAAACATTAAATATACCGGAAATCCTGAAAAACGTGATGTAAAAGTTTCGGGATCAGGAAATATTTCTAAAGCCTAATTTTATATAAAAGCTCAATAATAAATTTACTTTATCATCAATCAAATAACAGAACAGCAGCATCTTGTTTATTATTGAGCTTTTATTTATCATTAAAAATTAGACTTAATCTTATACAATAAAAAAGCCGGACAAACGATTTTAAAATCAATGTCCGGCTTTTAAATATAATTTTAAAAAGGATTTTAAATTGCCTTTTTTGGTACTCTTCTTAATAGAAAAATAGAAGTAACAAAGAAAACTGCCAAAATAACAATTGCCGCGCGCGGACTCCCTGTTATTTGATCAATAATTCCGTAAACACACATTCCTATTACAATTCCTATTTTTTCTGCAACGTCATAAAAGCTAAAAAATGAAGCCGTATCTTCTGTTTCAGGCAATAATTTTGAATACGTAGAACGTGACAAAGCCTGAATTCCACCCATTACAAATCCTGCAACAGTTGCCATAACATAAAAATGCATTGGCAATGTGATGAAATAAGCCAGCGCACAGAAAACTGCCCAAATTGCATTTATAAAAATCAATGTCGAAATATTTCCATATTTTTCAGAAGCTCTTGAAGTTAAAACAGCACCAACAACAGCAACTAGCTGAATTATCAGAATACAAATAATTAAACCAATTGTACTTTCTTCTTTTGATGACCATTGAATTTCCTGTGCTCCAAAATAAGTTGCAACCAGCATTACTGTCTGCACAGCCATACTTGAAACAAAAAATCCACCTAAATATCGACGTAAAGGAACATTTTCATTCAATAAAGCCCAAACTTTTTTTAGTTCTTTGAAACCATTAAAAAAAACATCTTTTGTTAATTTTTGAGTTGTTTCTTTTCTTCCTTTTGGTAAATAATAATACGTATACTGGCTAAATAAAATCCACCAAACTCCTACCATTATAAAAGAATAACGCATTGCTTTCATTGCAGGTTCTGGACCAGAAATATTAAACAATTCTGGTTTCATAATCATTGCTAAATTGATAATCAGCAAAATAACGCTTCCTATATATCCCAAAGAATATCCTTTTGCACTAATTCTATCCTGCTGTTCTTCAAAAGCAATATCCGGAAGATAAGAATTGTAGAAAACCAAACTTCCCCAATATCCTAATAATCCCAGAAAGTAAAATGCTAATCCTACATAAATATTTGCGAGATCAAACCAATACAATCCCATACAGGAAAGTGCTCCTAAATAGCAAAAAAACTTCATGAAAGATTTTTTATTCCCAACATAATCAGCAATTCCTGATAATAATGGTGAAATAAAAGAAACTACTAAAAAAGCAGCCGCCGTAATAAAACTAATTAATGCCGAGTTTTTTAAGTGAAGTCCGAAAACATCAATATAATGATTATCTTTTGGAAAAAGTGCATCATAAAAAATTGGAAATACAGCCGATGCAATGGTAAGTGTATAAACTGAATTTGCCCAATCATAAAATGCCCAGGCATTTAATAATTTCTTATCTCCTTTTTGTAGGTTTTTCATAGAAATGGTTTTGTTATTGCGCTACGAATTTATCCAATTTTTATGATAATCAAATATAAATTATCGAATTCGTGCATTATTAAATTATAAAGAATTTAAAGCATAAAAAAAGCTACTCGAAAGAATAGCTTTTTAATATTTTTAAAATATTTTTTATTTGATAACACCAACTTTAAGTGCAATTGACTTAGCTTCTGGAATTAAAGACTTTATATTGGCAATTCTCGTTGCATCAGACGGGTGCGTGCTCATAAATTCCGGTGTTCCCGAACCTCCCGATTTAGCCGACATTCTGCTCCAGAATGCAACAGCATCATCTGGATTATATCCGGCAATAGCCATTAAAGTTAAACCTATTTTATCTGCTTCGCTTTCATTACTTCTGCTAAATGGTAGCATTACTCCTACTTCAGATCCAATTCCGTAAGCCTGTGCAAATATTTGCTGTGTTGCTTCAGATTTTCCGCTTGTTGCTGCTCCTAAAGCCGCTCCACCAATTTGCTGTAATTGTGCCGCCGACATTCTTTGCGCTCCATGATTAGCTAATGCGTGTGAAACTTCATGTCCCATTACGGTTGCTAAACCAGATTCATTTTGTGTTACAGGCAATATTCCTGAATAAACAACAATTTTTCCTCCAGGTAAACACCAGGCGTTGACTTCTTTATTATCAACAAGTTTGTATTCCCAGCGATAATCTTTTAGATATTGTGATTGTCCTAAATAGGCTAAGTATTTTTCGGCTGCAGCTTTAATTTTAAATCCAACCGTTTCTACACGTTTAGCATCGGCTGTTCCGGTTATTACTTTATTCTCAGTCAAAAACTGATTGTATTGCTGGAAAGATGATGGAAATAATTCACTATTTGAAACAAAATTTAAATTTTGCTTTCCAGTTATAGGATTCGTTGCACAGCTGCATACTAAAACAACTGTAAAAAGGCCTGAAATTAAATGTTTTTTCATGATCTTAAAATTTTAAACACACACAAAAATACAATTAAAATTACTCAAAATCTTACACAATTATTTCAATCGCTATCAGAATTTCACTTATTCACCTATAATATGAAGCTCATTAAACTCTTTATCAACAATTAAAAAATTGTTTGATTCAAAGCTAATTTTATCAAATTCAATTCTTTCGTTGTCGATTTCGATTTCAGTCACTTTAAAAGGAAGTCCAATTAAATTAATTTTATACTTGCTGTATGGTGTATCATATTTTCCTTCCTTATGAAGCTGAATTATGAGTTCTTTCTCTTTTCCAATTGATCTTAACGATAAATGGCTGTAACGGCCTTTTTTATAATCGTAACCGTCTTGAGCATCTTCATAAACTCCGGATTGTTCTTTACCATTTTTATAGTAAACATCAAGTGTTAATTCGTCAAATTCTAATTCACCCACATATTGCTGCACCGGATATTTTGGGATGATCGCACCCGCTTTTACGAAAACCGGAATTTCATCAAATTTAGTATCAACCCAGATTTCTCGTCCTCCAACAAAAAGTTCATTTGTCCAGTAGTTATACCATTCACCTCTTGGTATATACATACGTCTACCTACAGCATTAGGTTCAAGAATTGGACATACTAATATTTGATTTCCAAAGATGAATTCATCATTACGATAATGCGTTTGTGTATCTTCCTGATCGTAATAAACCAAAGGTTTCAACATTGGAAGTCCTTCTTCGATATACTGCCAAAACATCGTATATAAATACGGTAATAATTGATAGCGAAGGCTGACAAATTTTCTGGTAATATTAATTACTTCTTCGTCAAAAGCCCAAGGTTCCTGATTTCCGTGATCTCCGGAAGAATGCGTTCTGCAAAATGGATGAAAAACACCTAACTGAATCCAGCGTGCATATAATTCACCTGTTGGCTGTTCTGCAAATCCTCCAATATCAGAACCTGTAAATCCCATTCCTGAAATTGACATTCTCTGCACCTGAATATTTGCAATCCATAAATGTTCCCAAGTTGCGACGTTATCTCCTGTCCAGGAAGATGTATAACGCTGTGCACCAGAATATGCCGATCTTGTAATGACAAATGGACGTTTTGGATAAGCAAATCGTTTTACACCATGATAGGTTGCCCTTGCCATTTGAGTTCCGTAAATATTATGTGCTTTTCTATGACTGCACGGATTTCCGTCGTAAAAATGACGAACATCCATTGGGAACGTTTTATTTGGAACCTCCATTACGGCAGGTTCATTCATATCATTCCAAACTCCTTTTACTCCTATTTCTGAAACTAATTCTTTAAATAAACCAGCCCACCATTCTCTAACTGCGGGATTTGTATAATCAGGAAAATTACATTCTCCCGGCCATACTTTTCCTTTCATATATGGGCCATCAGCTCTTTTGCAGAAATAATCTTTTTCCAAAGCTTCTTTATAAACCCAATAATCTTTATCGATTTTAATTCCCGGATCGATGATTACAACGGTTTTAAAGCCGTCTTCGGCTAATTCAGCGACCATTCTTTTTGGATCTGGAAAATAGTTTTTATTCCAGGTAAAACATCGAAAACCTTCCATATAATCAATGTCCAGATAAATGGCATCGCACGGAATTTTAAGTTCTCTAAATTTTGAAGTGATTTCTTTGACTTTACTTTCAGGATAATAACTCCATTTACATTGGTGATATCCTAAAACCCAAAGCGGCGGTAATTCTGGTTTTCCGGTTAAATCGGTATAAGTTGTTACAACATCCTGCATTTGAGGACCGTAAATAAAATAATAATTCATTTCACCACCTTCTGCCCAATAACTGGTTACATTTCTTCTTTCCTGACAAAAATCAAAAAAAGTTCTAAAGGTATTATCAAAGAAAATACCGTAAGATTGTTTATTGTGTAAACCAATATAAAACGGAACTACTTTATAAAGAGGATCTTGTTCTTTTTGATAAGCATATTGATCTGTAGCAAAATTTTCTACTCTTTTGCCTTTTAAATTCATTTGAGTTGCTTTATCTCCAAGACCGTAAAAACATTCGCCGTCTTTAGAAGATTTACTCATTTTTACAATATTTCCGCCATATTCGTAGCTTTCTTCCCAATGAAAACCAAGTTCATCTTCCAAAATCAGAAAATCATTTAAATCGTAAATCCAAACACGAAGATCTGCCTTTTGAATTTTACATTTTACTTTGCTGGTTCTGATCTGGAAATAGGTTTCTTCTTCTGTAAGTTCCAGAAAATTATAGCCGTGAAGCTGGCTTTTGTCAATTGCATACGAAAAATCATTGCTGAAATATCCTTTTGTAGTAAAGCGAAATCGAATTAAACTGTCCCTAAGAACAGTGACTTTTAAGATTACTTTATTATCTGTATTGAAAAAAATAGAATCTCCTTCATGCTCGTACGAAACAATCTTTGATGGATATAAATCGCCTTTGTATTCTAATGATGTGTTTGTAATCATATCGCCAATGAATTAATTATAACAATAATCTCTATTTCAAACATACAAAAAAAGTTAGTAAAGGGCTATGAATAAAAGGTTTATTCACGAAAACGTTTTTTCTGACTGAGTCTTAAATTAGAGTTCAAAAAATCAACAATTCGATAATTTAAAAACGATAAAATGACAAAACAACACCGCTAAAAATATTTGTCAGATTTTATTTAAACGAAAGAATAAACGGTTACGCTTAAAGGCGGTAAAATTAATTCAACAGAAAAATCCCTTCCGTCATAAGGCGTTGATTCGATTTTTAATGATTTTCCGTTTCCAACACCGCCTCCGCCATAAATTACGGCATCGCTATTAAAAATTTCTTCTAACTGGCCTTTCTTCGGAATTCCAATTCTGTAATTTTCTCGTACCACTTGCGTAAAATTGCAAACTACTATTACATTTTCATCTGCATTATTTCCTTTTCTTATATAAGATAAAACCGCATTTTGATGATCTGAATAATTTATCCATTCAAAACCTTCGCCTGTAAATTGCTTTTCATATAATGCAGGACGGGATTTATATAATTGATTTAAATCTGTAATTAATTTTTTTATTCCCGAATGAAAATCAAACTGTAATAAATGCCAGTCTAAACTTTGTTCGAAATTCCATTCGCCAGTTTGACCAAATTCAGCTCCCTGAAACAATAATTTAGTTCCCGGATGCGTAAACATATAGCCATATAACAATCTCAAATTGGCAAATCGCTGCCATTCGTCGCCCGGCATTTTATAAATAAGAGACTTTTTGCCGTAAACTACTTCGTCATGAGAAAACGGAAGCATAAAGTTCTCCGTAAAAGCATACGTCATCGAAAAGGTCAAATCGTTTTGATGGTATTTTCGATATACTGTTTCTTTTTGAAAATACTTTAAAGTATCGTGCATCCAGCCCATCATCCATTTCATTCCGAAACCTAAACCGCCCGTGAACGTAGGTCTTGAAACCATCGGAAACGAAGTACTTTCTTCTGCAATAGTTTGAACTCCATCAAAATTAGCATAGATAACTTCATTAAATTCTTTAAGAAAACTTATGCTGTCTAAATTTTCTCTTCCGCCAAAAATATTAGCTTCCCATTCTCCTTCTTTTCTGGAATAATCAAGATATAACATTGAAGCTACAGCATCAACTCTTAATCCGTCAGCATGATAATTTTGAAGCCAAAACACAACGTTACTAATTAAAAAAGCACGAACTTCATTTCTTCCATAATTAAAAACCAAGCTTTTCCAATCCGGATGATATCCTTTTCTGCGATCCGGATGTTCGTATAAATGTGAACCATCAAAATAACCTAAACCATGTGCATCGTCTGGAAAATGCGATGGAACCCAGTCTAAAATTACACCAATTCCTTCCTGATGCAGTCTATCCACCAAAACCATAAAATCCTGTGGTTTTCCAAAACGCGAAGTCGGCGCAAAATATCCCGTTAATTGATATCCCCAAGAAGGATCATAAGGATATTCCATAATTGGCATAAATTCTACATGCGTAAAACCAGTTTCTTTAACGTATTTAACCAAATCATCTGCTAATTCTAAATAACTCAAAAACCTGTTATGATCTGCTCGTTTCCAGGAACCTAAATGCACTTCGTAAACGGAATAAGGCTTATCTAAAGCGTTTTTCTCCTTACGATTCTGCATCCAGTTTTCGTCTTTCCATTTATAATCTAAATCCCAGACTACAGAAGCAGTATGTGGCGGTTTTTCACAGTACAAAGCAAAAGGATCTGCTTTTTCAGTTATTATGTCGTCAATATTCGATTGGATTTTATATTTATAAAGAGCTCCTTTTGAAATATCAGGAATAAATCCTTCCCAAATTCCCGAAGAATCCCAGCGAACATTTAAAAGATGTTCTCCCTGATTCCAATAATTAAAATCGCCAACAACCGAAACAGAATGCGCCGTAGGTGCCCAAACGGCAAAGTAAACACCTTTAACTCCATTAACTTCAATTAAATGCGCTCCTAATTTTTCATATAATTTGAAGTGTTTTCCCGCTTTGAATAAATCTATATCAAAATCAGTAAATAGAGAATGTGTGATTACTTTAGTCATATTTGGTTTTTAAGGCAATTGAAATTTTTGGAATTTAATTATTGATTTTTTTTAAAATTTACTCTATTCTAAAGTTATCCGATAATGTAACTCCTTTTTTAATCACAACAATTCCGTCTTTTATGCTATACAATTCATTGGTAAAATTATCCAGATGTTTTCCTCCGTTGATATGAACGTTATTTCCAATTCGAACATTTTTATCAACCAAGGCATTTTTAATAAAACAATTTTCACCAATACCAACATGAATTTTATTGATACTGCTTTCATGGTTCATTTCGTCAAGATCCTGATAAAAATCGTTCCCCATAACATAACAGTTTTCCAACACGGTTCCTACGCCTACTCTTGAACGAATTCCAATCACCGAACTTTTAATTTCTTTTGCATTAATGATACAGCCTTCAGAAATTAAAGATTGATTGATAATTGAATTTCTAAATTTTGATGGCGGTAATAATCTTGGTCTTGTAAAAATTTTGTTTTCATTATCGAATAAATTAAACTCCGGAATATCGGCCGTCAAACCAATATTAGCTTCAAAAAAGGATTCGATGTTTCCGATATCTGTCCAATATCCTTCGTATTGATAACTTAGAATTTTATGTTTTCCAACGGCTTGCGGAATGATTTCTTTTCCGAAATCTTTTGTTTCCTGATTCGCCATTAATTCTTCTAACAATGGTTTATTAAAAATATAAATCCCCATTGAGGCAAGATATTTTTTACCTTTTTCCTGCATATGCTCGCTCACTTCAGATTCCCATTCAGGTAACAATGAAGCGTTTGGCTTTTCGATAAAAGCATGAATATTATTTTCATGATCAGTTTTAAGAATTCCGAATTCCGGAGCATCTTTAGCATTTACCGGCAAAGTCGCAATCGAGATTTCGGCGTCAGCAGCAATGTGCGCTTCAAGCATTTCGTTAAAATCCATTTGGTACAATTGATCACCTGAAAGAATTAAAGCGTGATCAAAATCGTGTTTCAAAAAATGCGACATACATTGTCTAACAGCATCTGCCGTACCCTGAAACCAAGTTGGATTATCCGGAGTTTGTTCTGCCGCCAGAATATCAACAAATGACTGACTGAAAATACTAAAATTGAAAGTGTTTTTGATATGCGCATTTAAAGATGCGGAGTTAAACTGTGTCAAAACAAATATTTTAAAAATATCAGAATTGATACAATTAGAAATTGGAATATCGACCAAACGATATTTTCCTCCAATTGGAACAGCCGGCTTTGATCTCGTTTCTGTTAATGGAAACAAACGTGATCCTTGTCCTCCTCCTAAAATAATAGCAACTACATTTTTCTTTTTAAATTTCATTTTTCTCAATTATTAGGTTGTATATCTCGATATATTCTTGGCAAACACTTTCCCAGGAATGGTCTGCTGACATTCCTCTTCGTAAAACAGTATTAAAATTTATTTTGTCATCGTACAATTTAACTGCACGATTTATAGAATAACAAATATCTCCAACCGAAGCTTGATCATGGCAGATTCCGTTTCCATCATCACCAAAATCAATAACAGTATCTCTTAAACCTCCGGTTCTTCTAACAATTGGAATTGTTCCATAACGCATTGCATACATTTGGTTTAAACCGCAAGGCTCTACTCTTGAAGGCATTAAAATATAATCTGAACCTGCGTAAATCAAATGCGCCAATTCTTCATTATAACCAATAAAAACATTGTAATTGCCTTTATAATCATTACGCAATTGGGTTAATTGCGATTCAATTTCAGCATTTCCCGAACCTAGAATTAAAATATTGATCTCTTCAAAATGTTCTGATAATGCAAGTGCAGAAGCCTGAGGTAGTAAATCTCCTCCCTTTTCTTCAAACAAACGCCCTATAAAACTAAATAATGGCTTTGAAGGATCTAAATCAAATTGGTCGCATAATTTTTCTTTATTTTTCTGTTTTCCAATTTCAAAATTTTCTATCGAATAATTCTCCGCAATCATTTGATCTTTTAACGGATTCCAGACTTCAATATCAATTCCGTTCAAAATTCCTTTAGATTTATTTCTAACAGATTGAAACAAAGATTCTAAACCATTTGCGCTATAATTAATTTCATTTAAATAACTTGGAGAAACTGTAGTAACAGCATTGGCACATTTTACAGCAACTGCCAATGAATTAATCGAATTGCTCCACTCTAAAAACCCAACATGTTTTAAATCGAATTCCGGCAGATAATACAATTTATCAAAACCAAACCAGCCTTGATACAAGCCATTATGAATTGTTATAACCGTTTTAACGTCTTTTAATATTTCATATTTATAAGCAAATTGCAGCAGAAACGGAATTAATCCGGTATGATGATCATGACAATTAATTATATCCGGAATTTTATTTCGGGCAATAATCCAATCTAAAACTGCAATTTGAAAAGATAAGAAACGTTCAATATCGTCCTCATACCCATATACATTCTGACGATTAAATAATTCATTAATTTCAATGAGATATAATTCGTAGCCTAATTTATCTGTGCTTTCTTTTAAAACACTAAAAGGAAAATTGAAATTTCCTAATTTAACTGTTCCCCAATGTACACAGTCAAAATTATTTTCATTTCTAAATTTTGTATCATAAGCCGGGACAACAACTCTAACATCGTGTCCTGCATTTTCCTGATACTTTGGTAAAGCACCAACTACATCAGCCAAACCTCCGACTTTTGCCATTGGATAACATTCTGCACTAATATGAAATATCTCCATTTCAGAAATTAATTTGCGATTATTTTTCAAGAAACAATCATTAATATGCTATTTTTATCTTTTTTTAAATTTAGCAAAAAAATAGGCAAACTACTGCTTCTAAATCAGTTTTATTGAAATGGCAAAAAAGGCAATTAATCCTACTAAATCATTAAAAATTCCACAGATAATTATACTATCTGCCAAAATTTGCGCATTTGTATCCACTAAGTTGGCAACTAAATTTGCTGCTCGACTCTTTACAACACCTATAAAACATAAGGTTCCCAAACGTGAACTTGAAATGGATAGCAAAAGCGTTCAAAAAGTTATTCATGTTTCAGCAATTAATAAAAATGTTGTGACTTATCAATATGGACAAAGTGAGCGTAAAGTTTTACTCGTTCATGGTTGGTCAGGCAGAGGGACCCAATTATTTAAAATAGCCGATGAACTTTTGCAAAATGGCTTTTCTACTATAAGTTTTGATGCGCCTGCACATGGAAAATCAGAAGGAAAAACAACCATAATGTCTGAGTTTATAGCTTCCATTCTGGAAATTGAAAAAGAATTTGGCCCTTTTGAATTTGCAATTGGACATTCATTAGGTGGAATGTCTGTATTAAATGCCATTAAAGATGGTTTACAAGTAAATAACGCTGTAATAATTGGAAGCGGAGATATTGTACAGGATATTTTAGATGATTTTATTTTAAAATTGAAGCTAAAAAAAGAATTTAGTGATCGATTAAGGCTGTTTTTTGAAGATAAATACCAATTAAAAATGGATGATTTTTCGGCATATAAAGCTGCACAAAAAATCGAAATTCCTGTATTGGTAATTCATGATAACGATGATCCGGAAGTTCCTTTAAAAGCAGGAATTCATATTCATGAAAATCTTCAAAACGGATCATTGTTTTTAACTGATGGATTAGGCCACAGAAAAATACTTGGAAATCAAACTGTTATTAAAAAAACTTTAGAATTCATTAAAAATAATTAACTTTATATATAACTATTTCAATATCAAACACTAAAGAAAATTAAAAATGGATTTATTTGGAGAAACAATAGATTGGGAAACTGAATTAAAACCAATTTTAAAAAAATATAAAGGCAAAAAACATCCTCTTGATTATCAAAATACCTATCAGCTTTTAGTAATGGTTGTTTTATCAGCTCAGGATTCAGATGCTAATATTAATAACATTGCTCCAGCTTTATTTGATAAATATCCAACTCTTGCAAGTTTATCAAAAACTGATTTTGAAACTTTTATTCCATATATAAGCAAAGTGCGGAATCATGCAACCAAAGCCAACTGGCTATTGGAAATTGCAAAAACAATTAAAATTGACAAAGATATTCCTTTAACAATGTCTGAATTGACAGCCTTAAAAGGCATTGGAAGAAAATCTGCAAATGTGATTTTAAGAGAAACCAATAAACCGCCAGAAGGAATTATTGCTGATTTACATGTTATAAGAGTTGCTCCCAGAATTGGTATAATAAAAGAGGCAAAAGACGGAAATAAAGTAGAAAAAGAATTAATGGAAGTTTTACCAAAAAATATATGGTCAGAAATTGGGATGGCAATTTCTTTTTTAGGACGGGAAATCTGCAGGCCAAAACCTAAATGTGAAGAATGCCTTTTAACCAATATCTGTTTGTATTACAACAATGTAGTTCTTAAAAATTAGATTATTTTCTACGTGTATCAATTAAGTAAATAATTTTCCACGAATCTTTCTCTTTAAACAATGTGAAAGTATTTACACCAGTATGACTTAATTTATCATTTAAATAAAACTCATATGGTGCCCAAACATGAGCCATAGTTCCATCAATTTGAATATTGTAACTCAAAATTTTCTCCTGAAATTTCATAGTAGACGGAATTGTGGCAATAGATTTATAAAATTCATCTGCACTTTCATTCGATAATTTGTTTCCCTTTACAGAGCTTTCACTAATAGATTGCAAAATCATTTTATCAGCACAAACAGTTTTTATTTTCACCGAATCTTTTTGATGAAATCCTTCAAAGAATATTTCAATAGCTTTTTGAACTTCTTGCTTCTGTGCATTGGATGATAATCCTAAAAGCAGAAAAAATAGAATAAAATAAACTCTCATATTGTAAATTTAAATTAAACGTTAAACTGTGATAAATGATGATCTAAATGTTTCGCAAACATATTATTCCATTCTTTTGTAGATAATTTTCCTAAAGAAAGAGATTCTTTTCCCTGAAATTCACTTTCCCCTAATTCCTGTGTTTTTAGTATATAGGAGATCAATCTGTTTTTTTCCAGTTCAAAATCACGATCACCGGCAATAATAAATTGTGGAGTTGTACTAATATTTCTTGCATACGGTTTTTCGCTTACTATTGCATTTTTAGCTAATAATTTGAGAATTAGCCTAATAAAAACATTTGGCTTAGAATGAATATTATCATAGACCATTTCATACGTTACATTACAATGCGCCAGCATTTGATCAACAGACATTTTACCCCAAAGTGGTTGTGAATCTATTTTAAGCTGATTAATTCGGTTTATAAATTGATCACAGTCTTCTCTTTGAAAAATATTTTGCATAGTTTAATTATAAGGTAAAAACATTAAAGTAAAAGTATAAAATTTACTACTAAAATACGTTTTATAGCAAAAAAAAACTTCAATTAGCAAAGCCAATTGAAGTTTTTAGTACTCAGAGCGGGACTTGAACCCGCACGAACATTGCTGTTCACTGGATTTTAAGTCCAGCGTGTCTACCAATTTCACCATCCGAGCATTA